>JBDGTB010000086.1:0-13877 GCA_042217235.1 Haloferacaceae archaeon
TTCCCCGTCGACGGCGAGATGCAGGCCGACACCGCCGTCGTCGAGGACATCCTGCACGGCACCTACGACTTCGCCGACCTGGAGGACCCGGCGAACGTCCTCGTGTTCCCCAACCTCGAGGCGGGGAACATCGGCTACAAGCTGCTCCAGCGGCTCGGCGGCGCCGACGCGATCGGCCCGATGCTCGTCGGGATGGACGAGCCGGTCCACGTGCTCCAGCGCGGCGACGAGGTGAAAGACATCGTCAACCTCGCCGCGGTGGCCGTCGTCGACGCACAGAAGCGCGGCGAGTAGCGACCGCGTCGGCCGTCGGCCCCGTCGTCGCTCGCCGGCCGACGCCGAACGTCCCGAAGAACCAATACGTTCGCCTCGTACGCCACGGGCATGAGCTACGCGCGCCGGTGGTCGATGCTGACCAAGCACCTCCTGTTCAAGCCGGGGTTCTTCTTCGAGAACTTCAACGTCCGCGAGTCGTACGGCTTCCCGATCGCGTACGCCACGGTGTCGGCGTTCGTCGGCGTGGGGGTCCTCGCCGCACTCTCGTTCGTCCTCAACCTCGCGGACCCCGCCAACGCCCTCGTCGGGAGCGCCGTCCTGCTCGCGCTGTTCGTCCCGCTGACGATCCTCTCGTTCGGCGTCCGGGTGCTCGTCGCCCACGCCATCGTCTACGCGTTCGGGGAGCGCGGCCTCCAGCGCACGCTGGAGGCGTTCGCCTACCCGACGGTGGTCACCATGACCACCGCCTACGTCCCGCTCTTGAACCTCGTCGGGGGGCTGTACGGCCTCTACCTGCAGACCAAGGGCGTCGCCCGGTTCCACGGCCTGAGCGACGGCAAGGCGCTCGTCGCCGTCCTCCTCTCGGGGGTCCTGAGCTTCGCGCTCACGCTCGCGATCGTCTTCGTCCTGTTCGTGACCTTCCTGGCGTCCCTCCTGGGCCTCGGCGGGCTCGCCGCCGCCGGCGCGCTCTGAGCGTTCTCAGTCCCCCGCGCGGCGCTCGGCGCGGGAGGGCGGGGGCACCTCGCGCTCGTCGCCCTCGGCCGGGCGGTCGAGCGGGCCGTCGCTCGCGTGCGGCCTGACACAGCGGGCCGGCTTCCGGTTCACGTGGGCGAACTCGGCGGGCGCGTTCGCGAGCGGGTGGGCCGGGTTCTCCCGGCCGTCGACGGTCGCGGCCCGCACCTCGCCGAAGCCGGCGATCCGGGCGCGGATCCCCCGCCAGTGGTGTTCGCTGCCGGTCGGCACCGCGATCTCCCCGCCCGGCGCCCAGTCCGTGGCGTCGTCGGCGAGGGCGGCGCGGTTGACGTTCGCCGCGAGGTCGTCGAGGTCGACGAGGACGCCGACGCGGCTGCTCGCCGGCGCCCGCGCCGCGAGCACGTCCAGCCCGAGGTGGAGCGCCCGGTACTCGGCGACGTTGTTGTCCGGCGCCGCGTCGGGCACCGCGACGCGGGCGACGCGCCGCCCGTCGCGCGCCTCGATGACCGCGCCGAGGCCCCCACCGTCGCTCCGATAGGAGCCGTCGGTGGCGACGTAGAACTGTCGGCGGTGGGTGCGCGGCGGGTGCGCGATGTGGGGCGTCGGCGAGTCGTCGAACAGGTTGCGCAGCGTCGACCGGCCGGGGACGGCCATACCTCCGGTTCGGGGCGCTGTGGTTTAAATCGTACGTCGAAACGAGGGCGGCGAGCAGCCGCGTTGAGGGGCGAGCGGGCCGGCCGGCGAGGTGGCCGGTCGACGGGCGACGCCCGGTCCTCCCTGCCGTACGCGACGCCCGCGACGTCCGCTCATTACCCCGATCCGGAACGCGTAAGCCCGCGCCGCACCCCGACCCGGACGTGAACCGCACGCGACCGCACGCAGTGCGACCGACCCGGTGACCGATGCGGTACCGGAACCTGGCGCTCTTTCTCGTGCTGGCGTTCGTCTGGGGGAGCGCGTTCACGGCGATCAAGGCCGGCCTCGCGTACTTCCCGCCGGTCCTGTTCGCGGCGGTGCGGTACGACGTCGCGGGCGTCCTGATGCTCGCGTACGCGCTGGTCGCCACCGACCGGTGGCGACCCCGGACGCGGGGCGAGTGGTGGCTCGTCGGCGTCGGCGCCCTCCTGATGATCGGCGGCTACCACGCCCTGCTGTTCGTCGGCGAGCAGCACACGACGAGCGCGGCGGCGGCGGTCGTCGTCGGGCTCAGCCCCGTCGCGACGACCGCGTTCGCCCGTGTGCTCCTCCCGGACGAGCGGCTGTCGGCGGTGGGAGGGCTCGGCATGCTCGTCGGCTTCGCCGGCGTCGTCGTCGTCGCCCGGCCGGACCCCGCGAACCTCTTCGGCGGCGACGCCCTCGGCGAGTGGCTGGTGTTCGGCGCCGCGCTCTCCTTCGCGCTGGGGAGCGTCCTCGCCCGCCGGAGCGACGCCGACCTCCCGATCGAGACGATGGAGGCGTGGTCGATGCTCGGGGGCGCCCTCGCGATGCACGCCGCGAGCGTCGCGGTCGGCGAGCGGGTCGCCGACGTGCGCCTGGTCCCGGAGGCCCTCGCCGCCCTCGCGTATCTCGCGGTCGTCGCGAGCGCGCTCGGCTTCCTGGTCTACTTCGACCTGCTCGACCGGCTCGGTCCGGTCGAGATCAACCTCGTGAGCTACGCGGCGCCGGTCGCGGCCGCCGTCACGGGATTTCTCCTCCTCGGGGAGGTGCCGTCGGCGTGGACCGGGGTCGGCTTTCTCGCGGTCTTCGGTGGCTTCGTGCTCGTGAAGCGCGACGCCGTGGCCCGGGAGGTCACCCGCCTCCGGGACGCCCGGCGGCGGACCTGACCCCCGCTCCGGACGGTCGGCGCGTCGTCGTCGCGGCGAGCCGGCCACGACCGCGAGCGCGGATCGAAACCGATTAGCCCCGGAGCCGGATACGGACCCCCATGATCGACGTGAGCCGGCAGGGAGCGATCGGCGTCGTACTGCTCGTCGTCGGCGGTCTGTTGCTCGTCCCGGCGACCGGTACCGCGTTCAACACCTCCGTGATCGGCGCGCTCGTCGCCGGAACGCTGCTCATGACCGCGGGGACGTACCTCCTCGGCACGGACGTCTCCGGGCACCCGGCCTGACGGACCGGGCGCGCGCTACGCGACGGCGTCGGCGTCGCGCAGTTCCTCGATCTCGACCTCGGAGTACCCCACCTCCGCGAGCACCTCCGCCGTGTGCTCTCCCAGCAGCGGCGGCGGGTCCCGGACCGTCGCCGGCGTCCGCGAGAAGTGCATCGGGACGCCGGGCATCTCGACCTCGCCGACGGTCGGGTGGTCGACCGCGGTCCGCATCCCGCGGGCGCGCACCTGCGGGTGGTCGTACACCTCGGCCATGTCGTTTATCGGGGTCGCGGGGACGTCGTGGTCCCGCATCGTCTCGACCAGCGACGCGGTCGTGTACTCGGCGGTCTCGGCCTCCAACAGCGGTTCAAGGGCGTCACGGTTGCGCACCCGGTCGTCGTTGGTGGCGAAGCGCTCGTCGTCGACGAGGTCCTCGCGGTCGAGCGCCGCACAGAACCGCGGCCAGATCGCCTCCGAGGGGACGGCGACGACGGCGTACCCGTCGCTGGTCTCGAACGCCTGGTAGGGGACGATGTTCTCGATCTTGGCGCCGCGGCGCGCCGGCGGGTCGCCGGTCGCGAAGTAGAACAGCGCGGCGTAGCTGTTGAGCGCCGCGGCCGAGTCGAGCAGGGAGACGTCGAGCTTCTGGCCGGTGCCGTCGCCGGTCGCGCGCGCCAGAAGCGCCGCGAGCGCCGCCTGAGTCGTGTAGTAGCCCGTCGCGAGGTCGGTGATCGCGACGCCGACGCGGACCGGCGGCCCGTCCGGCTCGCCGGTGATGCTCATCATCCCGCCTTCGGCCTGGATCGCCAGGTCGTAGGCCGGGCGGTCGCGGTCCGGCCCCCACTCGCCGTAGCCGGTGATGTGGGCGTACACGAGCTCCGGGTTGCGCTCGGCGAGCGTCGCGTAGTCGAGGTCCCACTCGTCCATCTTGCCGACGCGGAAGTTGTGCAGGAGGACGTCGGCCTCGTCGGCGAGCCGGCGGAAGACCGACCGTCCCTCCCCGGTCGCGAGGTTGAGCGCGACCGAACGCTTGTTCCGGTTGACGCTCAGGTAGTACGCGGCCTGGTCGGAGTCGCCGTACGCCGGCGGCGTCCAGCCCCGGGTCTGGTCGCCCCCGTCGGGCCGCTCGACTTTGATCACGTCCGCGCCGAGGTCGCCGAGCTGCATCGCGCAGAACGGGCCGGCGAGCACCCGCGAGGCGTCGAGGACGGTGACGCCGTCGAGCGGGCCGGCGTCGCCACTCGGCGTCCGCGCCTCGCCCGTCACGCCGGGTCGCCCTCCGGTGCCGGTCGGGTCAGTCGCGTGCGAGTCACGTCTCCCGGGTGGGCGTGGGGGGTCAAGAACCTCCCGCCCGGTCGCGCCGCCGCGTCACCCCTCCTCGGCGGGCGTCACCCGGCGGTGCCACCACCGGAGCCACTCCGCCAGCGGGCCGCGCGTCCCCTCGACGTGGACCCGGACGGTCCCGTCGAGCCCCCAGCGCGCCCGCGGGGCGTCCCCGCCCATCCGGAGGGGGACGTCCACCTCGAACTCCTCGAAGGTGAACTCGAAGGCCTCGTCGCGCTCGATCGTCGCGTCGAGCATCTCCTCGACCGCGTCGAGCCACGTCTGGCCGGCGTCCTCGTCCGGGCGTCGCGACGCGTCCGCCTCGGGTCGCCGCGGTCGCGGCTCGTTCGCCATCGACTCGGGGTTCGGCGATGAGCGGCTTGTATCTTCCCCCGGCGCCGCGGCGACCCGCTACGACTCGTCGGCGAGCGCGTCGCGGACGCGCCGCTTGATCAGCGCGAAGTCGAACGGCGGGCGGGCCTCGGGGTCGACCGGCTCCACGTCGCAGGCGATCAGGCTGGCGCCGTCGTGTCCGACCGACGCCTCGTAGGCGGCCGCGAAGGCGTCGGTGTCCTCGACGTGGGTCGCCTCCAGCCCGCAGGCGCGCGCCGCTGTCGCGAAGTCGGTCGTCGCCGCGTGGCTCCGCTGGCCGCCGGTCGTCCCGTACTCCCCGTTGTCGAACACGACGACCGTGAGGTTCGACGGGTCGATCCCCCCGACCGTCGAGAGCGCGCCGAGGCTCATCAGCATCGAGCCGTCGCCGTCGAGCACCGTCACCGGCCGGTCGACGGCGAGCGCGAGCCCGAGGCCGACCGGGGTGGTCACCCCCATGCTCCCCCAGAGGTAGAAGTTCTCGGGCCGGTCGTCGACGCCGGCGAGGACGTACGAGGCGTCCCCGAGGTTCGAGACGATGGCCGCGTCCGGGGTCTCCGCGAGCACCGCGGCCGTGCACTCGTACTGGTCGGCGGTCATCGCTCCACCTCCGACTTGTAGCCGGTGACGGTCGCATCGAGCATCAGCACGTACGGCGTCTCCGTCGAGAACGCGCTCATCGCGGCCATCAGCGTTCGCTCCCCGACGTCCTCCCGGCGGTCGACGACGTGGTTGCGCACGCCGAAGTCGTCGAGCACCTCGGGCATCCCGTAGCCCGCGGGCACCTGCGCGAGGTTGAACTCCCCGAGGTCGCCGCGCCGGGAGACCAGCCCCACGAACGGGAGGCGCGCGGGGACCGAGAGCGACCCGATCGCGTTGAACGTGTTCGCGAGGCCGCTCGACTGGCAGATCAGCGCGCCCCGACGCCCGCCGAGCCAGGCGCCCGAGAGCACGCCGACGGCCTCCTCCTCGCGCGAGACGAGCACCGTCTCCACGTCGTCGGACGCCTCCGCGGCGTCGATGAGCGGGTCTATCGCCGAGTCGGGCAGGTGGACGACGAGGTCGACGCCCGCGCGTTCGAGCGCGTCGACCGCGTCCCGTCCCCAGTCGTGTGACATGGCGCCGAATGGCGAGCCGGGGGGTTATGAAATCATCCCTATCCGGACGGCGGGCTGACACGTCCCGGGCGGGGACCCGTCGGCTGTCGTCCGCGGCCGGGACGGCCGTCGAATCCGAGCGGCCCCGGTCGGACCGACGCCTCGGCCGTTTACACGTCCTGAAACCGCCGTCGGGGTTTTTACTCGTTGGGGGCCGTCCCGTCGAGCACCCCGCGAGCTGTCCGCTCGCGAGGGCGACCGGCGACCGCGACTGCGACGGTCCCCCCTCACTGTCGCGACCGCTGGTCGACCGGCACACCGGGGGAACCGGGACGACGCGCCCGTCCCACCCACGGTCCTCCGTTCCGAACCGGTGAGCGACGGCGACGCGTCTCGCCGGTCACGGCCGCCCGCGTCTCGCCGGTCTAGCCGCACGTGACCGACCGGTACAGGCGCACGCGAACGCCGTCGCCGAACGCCTCGACCGCGATCCGGTCGCCACACCCGACGGAGCGGAACGCGTGCGTCGCGCTCTCGCCGGGGGCGAGGGGGTCGCCCCTCGCGAGGTCGGCCGTCGTTCCGTCGACCGTGACCTCGACGGTCGCGAGGTCGGCCCCGGACGGGAACCGGTTGGTCACCGTCACGGAGAGGTTCGCCGTCCCGTCCCCGACGCCCGTGACCGCCCGCTCGACCCCGAGGTACGCGTTCGGGTCGTCGGCGACGGCCACCTCGACGCCGCGGTCCATCGTCACCGTGCTGACGGCGCCGGTGCTCGTCACGAACGCGAGCACGACGGCGACGGTCGCCGCGAGAAGCAGCCGTCGGCGAGTCATCCCTCCTGGACTTCCGGCGGTTCGTCGCGCGCGCCCAGTCGCATCCGGTAGTAGTTGTCGTAGAAGTGCAGCACCGAGGACACGACGAGCGTCGTCACGAAGAACACGCCCCACGTGATCGGCGTTACGGCGGTGAACGGGCCGACCTCCATCCAGAGCCCGACGAGACAGACGGCGCTCAGCGCCGACAGCCCGAGGTAGTAGACGCCCCACGGCACCTCCCCGCCCGTGAGCGAGTCGACGTAGAAGTTCGCGCGCGCCGCCGCGTCCGAGAGCTCGACCCGCCCGCGCTGTGACTCGTACTCGACGAAGCCGTACTCGGCCATCTTCGGCAGGTGGAACTGCCTGAGCGCGTTCCGGACGCGCTTTCGCTCCTTGTGTGTCAGCTCGCTCTCCTCCTTCGCGTTCTCCCAGCTCGCGACCCTGTCGGCGAGCTCCGACACCGACACCGGCCCGCCGTTCCGCTGTTTGAGAAAGTGGATCGTGAACCGTCGCCGCCGGTTGCTGAGCAGCTCGAGCGTCGTGTCCCGCGAGAAGTCGGCGACGCCGGTCGACGACTCGCGCGTCGCGGCTTTCGCCTCGGCCTTACTCATGGCTCGCTGTCCCCCGGACCGTGCTGTCCCCACACCCTGTCCCCATCGTGCCCGTCCCGTCACCGCATCATCATTTTAGTATACGGCGGCATTCTCCCGGGAAAGGCCCTGTTCGACCGGTCGGGAACGTGGTACGTCCGGTGGACCGGGAACCGCCCGTCTCACCCGTGACACCGGCGACGTCGCCCGGTACGGCCGGCTTATCCGTCCGCCACGAACCGTGTTCTCGATGGCGGACCGTTTCCCGCAGTGCGGTTCGGCCCGACGTGGGGCGTCAGGAAGGGTCGCCCTTGACACGATAACGCCGGACTGTGTAGCCCACAGAGACCCCGTGTCGACGCGGCAGGGACTCTTTCCCGCTCCGAGTGGCTGTACATTACAAAAGTGGTCGACCGGGTACGCGTGCCGAACGCGCGGCGCGTGACCAACCAATGAAACGACGCAAGCTCGTGGTCGGGCTCGGATCGCTCGCGGCTGGTGCCAGTGTCGCGATGGGGACCGGCGCACTGTCACAGACCAACACGAAACAGGGCGTGCAGGGGCAGGTCGCGGCGGACGCGAACGCGTACCTCGCTGTCGAATCCCTCGCGACGAACGGGGAGTACGCCGAGGTCCGGAACGGCGAGTTGCGCCTCGATTTCGACGCCGTGGCGAACGGTGGCGACGGCCTGAACGCCGGGTCGGAGAACTGGTTCGACCGGGTCTTCGCGGTCACCAACAACAGCCGAACCGGCGACGGCGAGCCTCTCCGCGTCTGGATCACGGACGCCGGTCGCCGACTGGAGTTCTACGAGGGGAGTGGCAAGGACCTCGACACGCTGACCGACTCGAACCGGAGCGACCCGCTCTCGCCGGGCGACTCCCTCGCAGTCGGCGTCTACGTCGACCTTCGGGACACCGCGCTGACCCCGGGCGAGTCGGTCGACTCGGTCCTCCCGAACGAGTTCACTGTCCACGCGACCGACGGGTGATCCGACCGGTCGACGTCGGCGTTCGGCCGCCGCGCTGCGGTCTGGCCCCGCGACCGCGGCGGACGCCGAGATGCCCGCCCCGGCCCGAGCCGTCGGTCGACACGTCGCGGGGACGAAGGGGCGACGCCCACGTCGATGTCGCTCGGTGATGCGGTTCTCACCGGCGTCGAACTCGCTGGCGTCGCGGTGGCGCTCGCCCTCGTGCTGGGCAGCGTACTCGGCCAGCCGGTGCTCCTCGGCTACGTCACCTCCGGGAGCATGCAACCGACGCTACAGCCGGGCGACGGGTTCGTCGCGGTTCCGACCCCGCTCGCCGGGGGGATCGAGGAGGGCGACGTCGTCGTCTACCGGGCGGACGGGATCAACGGCGGCCGCCCCACCATCCATCGCGTCGTCGACACGACAGCTCGGGGGTACGTCACCCGTGGCGACGCCAACCTGTTCACCGATCAGGCCGGCGGCGAGCCGCCAGTACGGAGAGCACAGGTCGTGGCAGTCGCCCTGCAACTGGACGGCCACGTCGTCGCCGTTCCACACCTGGGAACGGTCGTCGAGGGGGTTCGAGCCGTCGTCACGTCGAGCCAGCGCCGGGTCACGCGGCTGGTCGGCACGAGCCTCTTTCTCGGCACGCGAGGGCTGGCACACCTCGTGTTCGTCGTCTCCGTCGTCGCGTACGGCGTCGCGGAGTGGCGCGACCGGTCCGGGCGGAACCGCCGACCGGCGCGAACCCGGTCGCGCGACTCCGGGGTCGACGTCCGGACCGTCGTCGCAGCCTTCGCCCTGCTGCTCGTCGTCGGCGCCACGGCGAGCATGGCCGTGCCGGCCGGCCCGAAGGAGTTCGGCGTCGTGAGTGCGGCGTCAGACGCTCCCGGCGCGGGCGTCATCCCGGCTGGCGAGTCCGAGACGGCGACGTACTCGGTGGGGAACAACGGGGTGGCTCCGGTTGTGGTCATCCTCGAACCCGCGAGCGACGGGGTCGAGCTCCAGCGGCGCGAACTCCGCGTGGGGAGCGACGACGTCGTCGACGTCACCGTCACGCTAACCGCACCGCCACGCACCGGGTTCTTCCGCCGGTTCATCGTCGAGCACCGCTACCTCGGCGTCCTCCCGACGGGCCTCGTTCGGGCGCTCTACGACCTCCACCCCTGGGCCCCCATCGTCGCCATCGACGCCCTCATCGCCGTTCCGTTCTACCTGCTCGGCGTCCGACTCGTCGGGACGGGCCGCATCCGGGACCGCTCGCGCGACCGCGGCCGCTCCGCTCTCGGCCGCCTCCGTCGGCGGATCAGGCGGCTCTACTAGTCCCCCCGCTTCGGGAACCGATCCGTCGCGAGCCGTTCAGGCCGTCTTCAGCACCCCGAACCGTTCGCCGTACGCCTCCTGCACCCGCTCGTCGAGGACGGCGTCGAGCCGGCCGTCGGCGGCGAGGTCCGCGGCGTCGACCGACGCGAGCGATCGCCACCGGCTCCGCGCGTCGTCGAAGCCGAGCGCGGCGACGTCGCGCCCCCGGTTCGTCCCGCTCTCGACCCACGCCGTCCCGGGCGAATAAGCCGGCGTTACCGAGTTCAGCGGGTGAATAACAAACGACACGGGCCGAAACAGTCGACACGATGGCCGACGGGCCGCTCCGCGTTCGAACGCTCCCCGACCGGGCGGTCGCCGGCCATCGTGGGCCCGAACGGCCCGCTCCCCGCCGTAGGGGGCGGGCCTCCTACCCCCCGCGGACCGTGGCGACGACGCCGACTGACGAGCGGCGCGTCCCCCTCGCGTCGCGGGACAGTTCGTTCTCCGTGCCGGCCGAGGAGGCCGTCGCGGTCGGTCGCGGTCGGTCGCGGCGACGGTCAGATCCCGCTCTGGAGGCGCTCGACGTCCGCGAGGTCGCCGACGGGCACGACGTGTGCGGTGCCGTCGCCGCTCGGCGGGGGAACTTCGAGGCGGTAGTCGGGGCCGGCGGGCGCGTCGAACCCGATCACGCCCTGGGCGGTCTCGTTCGGCGCGACGGTCGCCGCGGCGAGCGACTCGACGTCGAGCCGGTCGTCGGCGGCCGCGGCCTCGCTTGCCCCCCTGTCGAGGTTCTTGATCACGCCCTCGGCGCGGAGCGTGACCTCCCCGACCGGCGAGTTGAGCGTCTCCGACCGGAGGTTCTCGACGGTGAAGACGGCGAGGAGGAACGTGCCGTCGGCCTCCTCGGTTCGCGTGGGGCCGAGCGCGTCGGCGGTGAACAGCGCGTCGACCGTGTACCGGACGCTCCCGAGCGTGAACGACTCGCCGACCTCGTGGGTCGGCTGCGTCGGCGTCGGCGTCGGGGTCGCGGTGGGCGTCGCGGTCGCCGTCGCGGTCGGCGTCGAGGTCGGGGTGGGCGTCGCCGTCGCCCCGGTCGTCTCCGTGTCCGTCCCCCCGCCGCCGGAACAGCCGGCGGCCCCCCTGGTCAGCGCAGTCACCACGGCGGCCAGCGCCTGGCGTCGCTTCATACGCCCCATGATCTATCAGTCCCTGAAACCGTTTGCGGATGCGAGCGTCCCCGGATACGCGGCCGACGTGACTCGTGGCGAGAAGGACGGGTCGATCGACCGCTCGGGGCCGGCGTCCGGACGACGGGTCGCGGCGGAAGGCCCCACGTTTATCTCACCGGCCTGACGAGACGACGGCATGCGACGCCGTTCCCTCCTCGCCGCCCTCGCGACCGCCCTCGCCGGCTGTAGCTTCCGGACCGAATCCGCCGCCGAAACGCCCTCGGTCGACGTCGAGGGCACCAGGCCGGCGCTACCACCGACCGCCACGAACACGCCGACGCCCACCGCGACCGCCACGAACACGCCGACGCCCACCGCGACCCCGACGCCGACCGCGACGGCCACGCCCGAGCCGGAGGACGTCGTCGTGGGGATCGGGAAGTGGGGCGAGACGCGGTCGGCCGGCACCGAACTCGGCTACCAGGTCCAGTACGTCGAGACGGTAGCTGAACTCGACACCCGCGACGGGTCACTCGCCGCACCCGCGGACGAGCAGTGGGTCGACACGCACGTTCGCGCGCGAAACTCCGGCACGTCGGACGCCTACATCGGCTATTCGCAGTGGTCCATGACCGACATTCGGGGGATCACGCACAGCCCCGACGGCGAGGCGATGCGAAAGGTCGACGGGACGCTCCCGCAGCGCGAGTCGCTGGACGCCGGCAGCGGCGGGCGCTGGCGGGTCGTCTTCGCGAGCGAATCGCCGGACGACCTCGAGTGGACGGTCCAGCCGTTCGCCGACAACACCGGCGCGACCGTCAGGATCGTCACGAACTGACCGCGAGGAGGCGTCGCCGCTCGCTGGCGACGCCGTCGAACCGCGCGACGAGGTCGTCGTTCGTCACGGCGCCGTCGCTGCGACGCGCCACCTCGGCGAGGATCCGCCTTCCGCACGGTCAGTTCTCGCCCACCGCCGGAGGCCCGCACGCAGGACCGCCGTCGAGCCGTAGCGGTGGACGGTGGGCTACTCGTACAGGACGGTCCTCGCTCCGAGAAGTGCCCGGGGTGGGCTCCGAACCCACGATCTCCGCATGTCCCAGGTGTCGAGGCTCGGCGGGCCCCGTCGGGACGGGAGGCTTCCAAGGCGTACCGCACCGAATCTCGAATCCCTATGAGTGCGGCGCTATGTCCAGCTAAGCCACCCGGGCGCACTCCACGCTAACGCCGAGCCGGTCTTGAAGGTTCCTATCTCCGCCGAGCGGTCCCCCGGATTTATGCCACCCGACGGGGACCATCGGGCATGGACCTGCCGGCGGTCGCCCGGGACGCGCTGGGTGACGAGGGCGTCGCGGCGCGGGTACCCCTCGGGGGCGAGGACCTGCTGCTCGTGACGCCGACGCGGACCGTCGTCTACCGGGGCGAAGGGCTGCTCTCCGACGAATCGGTCGAGGAGTTCCCCCACGACGCGGAGCGGATCGAGGTCGAGGAGGGGAGACGGAAGTCGACGGTCCGCCTCGACTACGGCCTCGACGGCGAGCGGACGCTCGCGCTGCCGACGAAGAAGCTGAGCGACGCGTTCCACCCCATCCTCGCGGGGGTCCTCAACGCCGCGGGCGTCACCGACCCCGGCGAGGCCGTCACGGAGACGTTCCGGTTCAGCGAGCTCACCGTGGTCGTCACCAGCGACCGACTCGTGAAACACGTCGGGTCGGTCGTCTGGGACGAGGACTACGAGGAGTACCACTACGACGACGTGACCGACCTCTCGTTCGAGGAGGGGCGCCACGGGACCGCGGTCGTCCTCGAACGCGACGGCCGACAGGAGCGGTTCAAGGTGCCAAACGAGAGCGCCCGCCTGCTCCGGGAGAGCCTCGTCGACGCCGTCCTCGCCTACCACGGGTACGACAGCCTCGCGGCGTTCCGCGAGGCGCGGACCGAGGCGGCGGACGCCGGGGGCGGGGCGGAAGACGGGGACGACGCCGCGGCGTCGACGGACGACGCGATGGCCTTCGGGACGGGGCTCGACCCGCTCGACACCGGGGGCGAGAACGGGACCGACGTCGATCCCGGGGCGGACGACGACTGGTCGAGCGGCGTCGACGTCGTGGACGCCGCCGCGGCGAGCGACGAGCGCGACGAAAGCGAGGTCGACGACGACGTTCCGACGGCGTCGAGCGGCCCGGGGGCGGCCGCCGCACCGGGGAGCACGGGCGACGGCGGCGACGGCGACGCCGGGGACCTGGCGGCCGAGGTGGCGACGCTCCGCGAGGCGGTCGAGGAACAGAACGAGCGGATCGAGCGACAGGCGGAGCTGATCTCGACGCTCATCGAGGAGCTGCGCCGGGGCCGCTAGTCCCGTCCGAGAACCTTCCTGACACACGAGGAGCCGAAGGGACCGAGCTCGCCGGCGTCGAACCGGACGAAGTGGCCCGTCGAGAGGCTCGCGCCGCAGCGCCGGCAGTCGAACTCCCCCTCGCGGGCCACGACCTGGCGCTCGAACCGGACGAACGCGCCGCCGCGGCGGACCCGGAGCCGGGCGCCGTCGCGCTCGACCAGCCCGCGCCGCTCCGCGGCGTCGAGGATCTCCCGCGTGAGCGCCGGGTCCGTGGTGACGGTCTCCAGCCGGTCGACGGCCGCGGCGAGGTCGAGTTCCTCGACCTCCAGGTGGGCGAGCAGGTCCACGCCGAGCTCCTTGCGCCCCTCGCGGGTGGTCGAGACGGACGGGTCCTCCGCTCCCTCGTCGGCCGTCACGACCGGGTGTAGCGGGGGCGGGCACAAGAGCGCGACGGCACGAGTCCGCCGACCAGGGGAGCGGACACGAACCGTGAGCGCCACGCGCACACCGGCCGCCGCAGGTCCCCTGGCCGCCACGCGCTCGTGCCGGCGCCCCCGTGCCCGAGCGCAAGGCGTTTGCCCGACCGGCACGCGTCTCGACCACATGGACCGGCGCGAGCGGGCCGCGGTCGGGGTCGCCGCCCTCGTCGTCGCGACGGGCGCGCTGGTCGCCTCCCCGGAGGCGGCGCTCGCCCGCCTCGCGTGGCTGGCGGCCGACCCCGTCCGGTACGGGCTGGCCTGCGTCGCGCTGGCGCTCGTCCGCCCGCTGGTCGCGTGGCCGGCGACGGCGCTCGGCGTCGCCGTCGGCTTCGGGTTCGGCGTCGCCGGCGCCCCGTTCGCGGT
>JBDGTB010000068.1:0-13371 GCA_042217235.1 Haloferacaceae archaeon
GGCGCGGCGGACCCGCGCAGTCGGGGAGACCACCGACCTCGTCGGGCGGGCAGCGCTCCGGATGCGCGTCGAGCCGACGGCCGAGCGGGCGGCAGCGTTCGCGGCCGACGCCGGCTCCGGCCCGCTGGCCGCGAGCCTCGCCGACCACGTCGGGCGGGCGCGCGGGACGCCCGGAACCGGCCTGCGGACGTTCGCGGCGGAGTGGGTCGAGTGGTTCCCGGCGCTGGAGCGGGCGGTGACGCTCGTCGAGGCGGCCGGACGCGAGCCCCCCGAGGAACGCGAGACGACGCTCGACCGGGCGCTCGACGCCGTACTCGACGGCACCCGCGACAGGCTCGCCGCGTTCGCGACGGAGGTCAGGGGGCCGCTGACGGGGCTGTACGCCTTCGGCGTGCTCCTGCCGCTCGCGCTCGTCGGGACGGTGCCGGCGGCACGGGTCGCCGGTGTCCGCGTGAGCGTCGGGGCGATCGTCGTCGCGTACGACCTCCTGCTCCCGCTCGCCCTGCTCGCCGCGAGCGTCCGGCTCCTGGTTCGTCGGCCGGTCGCGTTCCCGCCCCCGCGCGTCGACCGCTCGCACCCGGACGTTCCGGATCGGCGGTGGCCCGCCCTGGGTCTCGGCCTCGGGGCCGGTACGGCCTCGTGGGTCGCGGCGACCGAACTCGTCGCGGGGTGGGCGGGCCCCGTCGCGGCCGCGGGCGTCGCCCCCGGCGTCGCCCTCCTCGTTCACTACCGGCCGGTCAAGCGCGTCCGCGACCGCACCCGGGCGGCCGAGTCGAACCTCGACGACGCGCTCCACCTCGTCGGACGGCGGGTCGCCGACGGCGAGGCTGTCGAGAGCGCACTCGCCGACGCGGCCGCGACGCTCGACGGCGAGACCGGCTCCGTGCTCGCCGACGCCGTGGGGGTCCGGCGACGGCTCGGGACGACGGTCGCGGCGTCGTTCCTCGGTGAGCACGGGGCGCTCGCGGCCGTGCCGAGCCCGCGGCTCCGGAGCGCGGCCGCGCTGTTCGATCTTGCGGCCCGCGACGGCGCCCCGGCGGGCGAGGCGATCCTCGCGATGGCCGACCAGCTCGACGGGCTACGGCGGGTCGAGCGAGAGGGGCGCCGGGAGCTGTCCCGGGTGACGGACACGCTCGCGAACACCGCCGCGGTCTTCGGCCCGCTCGTGGGGGGCGCCACGGTCGCTCTGGCGGCGAACGTGGCCCGGACGGGGAGCGGCCCGCTCGGCAGGGGCGGTCTGCCAGCGGACGCGCTCGGACCGGCGGTCGGCGCGTACGTGCTCCTGCTCGCCGCCGTCCTGACGGGGCTGTCGACGGGGCTCGAACGGGGGCTCGACCGCCCGCTCCTGGGCTATCGGGTCGGCGCGGTCCTGCCGACGGCGACGGCGACCTACCTCGCGGCCGTCGCCGCGGCCGGGCTGGTGTTCTGACCGACGCCGCGAGCCGGCGCCAGCCCGTTCGCGGCCGAGGACTCAAGTGCGGAAACGCGGCCACCCGCCCCATGTTCGACGCACCCGTCGACGGCTGGTACGCGTGGCTCGGGGTCGCCGCCGCCAGCGCCGCACTGTTCGGCGTCGCCGCCGGACTCCCGACGGCGCCGCCGCCGGACGCGGCCGGCGTCGCCGACACGGTCGACCGGACCGCGACCGCGGAGTTCGACGCGACCGCCGAACACCCGCTGGACGCAGCGGCGGTGGAGCTGACTCCGCGCAGCGTCGGCCTCCGGAACGACGCCGGGACCACCCACGCCAGGTTCGTCTACGGCCCCGTGACGCCGGTCGTCGAGGGGACGCCGCTGTGGCGCGTCCTCGCCGGCGTCCCCCCCGACCGGGCGTTCGAGTCGGACCGGGCGTTCCGCCGGGCGGTCGAGCGAGCGCGCCGCCGCGCCGCCCGCTGGCGGCCGGTCGACGGCCCGCTGCTCGTCAGACACCTCGCTCTGGAGGGTCAGGATGTCACGCTCGTCGGCGCGTAGGGGACAGGTCGAGCCGACCGCGGCGCTGGCCGCCACGTTCGCCGTCGTCGTGGGGCTCGGGCTGTACGCCGGCGCGCTGGCCGACGCGATGCCCGGCCGGCACGACCGCGACCTCGCCGCCCCGGCGCTCGAACGGGTACACGACGCACTCACGCCCCGGGGCGCGGTCGTCGTGCCGACCCGGGTCGGGGACGCCCGCGCGGCCGGCCCCGACGGGTTCCGGACGAACGTCACCGTCCGGACGGCGGCCGGGCGCTTCGCCGCCGGGCCGGTCGCCCCGCCGGACGCCGACAGCGAATCGCAGTCCGTGGGCGTCAGGCTCGGCCCCGGGCGGGTGCGACCGGGGACGCTCCGGGTGGTGGTGTGGCGGTGACGAGCACCGTCCTCGACGCCGCGCTCTGTCTCCTGCTCGTCAGCGCGAGCGTCGTCACCGTCGCGACCACCGCGACGGACCGGCCGACGGTCGGCGACGGCGTCGACGCGGCGGCGGCGACGCTCGCGACCAGCACGACCACGGTGAACTACACGCTCGCGCCGGGGGCCCGGAACGCCTCCGGGACGCGGGTCGACTTCCCCGAGACCGACGGACCGGCGTTCCGGCGGACGGCCCACGGGACGCTCGTGGCGCTGCTCGCCGACGCGGCGATGGGTCGGGTCGCGGTCGCCGGGGGGCGCCTGACGCACGCCCGGGACGACCTCGCGGCCGGCGTCCGCCGCGCGGTGCAGGCCGCCGTGGGAACCGCCCGGACGCAGGTCGTCGCCGTCTGGCGGCCCTACCCCGGGGCGCCGGTGGGCGGCCGCGTGGTGGTCGGCGACGGTCCCCCGCCCGGGACGGACGTGCACGCGGCCCGGGTGTCGGTCGACAGCCCGTCGCCGGGCGGGCGAGCCCGGATCGCCGCCGCCGGCGACCGGGGGTACGGCCCGCTCGCCCACGCCGTGGCCCGGCGGACGACCGCCGCGCTGTTCCCGCGCCGGGCGATGGAGCTCGCGCTCGGCGGCGACTACCCGGTGTCCGCGCTCGTCCGACACCGCTACCGGCGTGCGGCGTCGCTGACGGGCGCGAGCCTCGACGGCGCGCTGGAGCGCGGGCGGGTCACGGCGGCGAACCGGGCGTTGACGCGGGCGCTCGCGCGGCGATTCGAGCGCGACCTCCGCCGCGAGTTCGCGTCGCCGGCGGCGGCGGCGCGGGCCGTTCGCGTGGACGAGGTTCGGATCGTCGTCCGGGGGTGGTCGGCGTGAGACTGGCCGAGGACGAGCGCGCGCGGGTCCCCTTCGCGCTCGTCGGCGTCCTCCTGGTGCTCGCCAGCACGGCGTTCGCGACGACGCTCTCGACGCGGGGGATGGTCCACGAGGACCGGGCGACCGACCGGGCGATGGAGCACGTCCGCGCGAGCGCGACGGCCGCGCTCCGCGACGCGGTCCGCGAGGCGGCGCGCGACGCCGCACGGGAGCCGGTCACCGCCCCGGCGGACACGCCGTTCGGTCGGGTGCTCGACGACGACAGGCCGTTCCGGGACGCTCTCCGCGTCCGGATCTACGTCGTCGCCCGCGAGCATCTGCGCGCGACCCGCTACCGACGGGACGGCGTGACGGCGAGGGCGTCGCTCCAGTCGACCCCGACCCCGGACGCGCTTCGAGCGGCCAAGCGGCGCGTGTCGGTCGTCCCGAGACGGAACGGGACCGCAGTCCGGGTTCGCGTCCGGAACGTGACCTACGCCGCGACCCGGAGCGGGCGAACCGTGCTCCGCGAGAACCGGACGGTCGAGGTGACCGTGGCGACGCCCGTGTTCGCGCTCCACGACCGGGTCGAGCGGTTCGAGCGGCGGCTGAATCGCGGCGCGCTCGACGGCCCGGGGCTCGGGCGACGGCTCACCGCCCGGCTCTACCCCGTCGCGTGGGCGCGAGGGTACGCGCAGCGCTACGGCGCCCCCGTCGAGAACGTCCTCGCGAACCGCCACGTCGCCGTGAGCACGAACGGCGCGGTCCTCGAAACCGAACGCGCGGTGTTCGGCCGGAGCGACCCCGGCGGGAAGCGGGGCCTCCGACGGGCTCGGGCTCACCTCCTCGCACGCGACCTGACCGCGCCGCTCGCGCCCGTGGACGGCCGCTGGACGCGACGCGTCCTCGCGGCGCCGAACGGTCCCCCGGAGGGGAGCGACCTCCCGCGGTTCGACCCGGCGGACGTCCCGACGCCGGAGGGGAACGCGACCGTGCGGGTCGGGACGACGGCCGAGCGGTCGCTCGGTCGCCTGCTCGTCGCGAGCGGGAACCGGTCGTTCGAGGGCGCGACGCGGGCGGGGTACCGGGCGCGGGTCCGCCTCCGGACGGCGACGGAGCCGCTCGAGCGGGAGTCACGCCCCGCTCCGGACCCGCCGGGCGAGGAGTTCGACCTGGAGACGACGAGCGTACACACCGACGTGACGGTCACGAACGCGAGCGCGCCGCTGCCAGCGAGGGGCCCCGGCGAGCGACGGTTCGCGTCCTTCGAGCGCCGGGCGGTCGTCGAGCACACCGTCGTCCGCGAGTGGGAGGGCGAGGAGGAGAACGACACGGAGACGACGGAGGCGACGTGGCAGGAGACCTACCTGGTCGGCGTCGTCCTGACCGGCGAGCCGGACCGGCGGGCACCCGGGCCCAACCGGACCGTCCGACCGGCGTTCCGCCCCGGCGGGCCGCTCGCCGGCCCCAACATGGTCGGCGTCCCCGAGGCCGCCCGCGACCGGCTGGTGGCGTCGCAGGGCGGGCGGGACGGCGTCGCCGCCGCGGTCGCGCGAGATTCGCTCGACCGCAGCGTGGCGACCGTCACCGGCGACCGGCCCGACGGGCTCGGCCGGTACGTCTACGCCGACCTCCGCGACCTTCGAGACCGGGTCCGGAACGTGACGGTGACGCCCGCACGGGGGCGCGTGGCGACTGGACGGGCGAACCCGCCGGCGCTGCTCGCAGAGCGCCTGCGTGAGCGCCGGTCGGAGCTGGTCGCAGCGCCGGAGACGTACCGGGGGGCCGCCGACCGGGCGCGCGTCGCGGCACGCGCCACGTATCTCGACCGTGTGATCGCCACGCTCGCCCGGCGGGGCGCCGCAAGGCGCGAGCGGGTCGAGCGGCTCGACGGCCTGCTGCGCGCCCGGACGGACACCTCGCTCGACGGCGTCCATCGGACGATGCGGGAACGCCGCAACGTCTCGACGCCCGACCGCGGCGCGGGGGCGACCGGTCCGGCCGGCCCCGTGGCGATGGTGCCGGACGCGTCGCCGGCGTACCTGACGCTGACCGGCGTCGGACACGAGCGGGCCGCGGCCGTCCCGGCCGGGGCGAGCTACCGGCCGCTCGCGGCCCGCAACCTCAACCTGTTCACGGTGCCGTACGGCGACGCCGCCGACGCCGTCGTCGGCGCCGGGAGGGTCGAACACGGTACCGGGCTCCGGGCGGCGGCAGACGTGCTCGCCGCGACCGACGGGCGTACGGCCGGGCGCGAGGACGGCCAACTGGCCGACCGACGGCGCCGACTGCGCCGCGCGACCGCCCGGGAGCTCGACCGGGTTCGCGCTCGGACGGCGGACGCCCTGCGGCGACGGACGTCCCTCGATACGGGCGCCAGCCGCGCGGTCGTGCGAGCGGCGTTCGAGCGCTGGACCGACGTCGGCGGGCGCGCTCGCGCGGTGGCGAACGGCTCGGCGGCCGAGGCGGTCGCGGCCGCCGCCGTCGCCCGACTCGGGACGGGCGACCCGACCGCTCGGGACCGTCTGGCCGCCGAGCTGCGTGCCGTCGTCGCCGAGGCGACCGCAGGCGTGCGGATCGACGACGGGCTGGTCGAACGGACGGCGGTGGCGGCACGCGGCGCGAACGGGACGCCGGACCGGGGCCGTGGCGCCGACACGGGAGCGCCCGACCCGGACGATTCGTCGACGTCCGACGCCGACCGTCCCGACAGCGACGCGACCGACGGACGAGACAGTCCCGGTCGTTCCCGCCTCCTCGCCGGACTCCCGGTAACCCCGTCCCCGGGACACTGGTACCTGACGGTCAACGTGTGGACGGTGCGCGTCCGGGGCGCCTTCGCCCGATTTGCGGTTCGGACCCGACGCGGCGCGCCGGGCGCGTCGCTCCGGTACGCCCGTGACGGGTCGTGGGCGACGCTCGACGTCGACGGCGACGGGGCGCGGGAACGCATCGGCCGCGACCAGCGGCTGTCGTTCGAGACGAACACGAGCGTCGTGGTCGCGGTCCCGCCGTACGGCCCCGGCGTCGGCGACACCGGCGGCGACGCCGACGAGCGCTCGGCCGGCTGGCCGCGACCCGCGTGTCTTCCGCCGGACGTCGACGCGTGTGACGCGACCGCGAACGCGACGGGGGTCCCCCGTCCGGCGAGGGCGGCGACCGGGCGCGACAGCCGAAACGGGTCGAGTGACAACCGTTTTGCCCGCGAGGAGCCGAGCGGGTCGTATGCTCCACGAGGTAGTCGAGGATCCGGCGGCACACTCGCCGGCGTCGCTCCGTGACGCCTACGAGGCCGAGCTCCGCGCGGCCATCGAAGCCGCCGGGGTCGAGACCGTCGCGGCCGAGAGCGGGGTGGACGAGGCGACGCTGGCGGCGCTCGTCGAGGGTGACCATCCCGACGTCACGCTGGAGGAGGCGGCCGCGGTCCTCGCGACGCGGGAGGACGTGCGCGACGCGGAGACGGTCGTCTCGACGGTGCGCGACCACCTGCTGATGGGGATGGCGACGGGCGTACTCGACGTGGACACGGTGGCGGCGAACGTCGACCTCGACCGCTCCGGCCGGGAGATCCAGCAGGCGCTCGAGGGGCGAGCGCCGATGACGCTGGCGGAGCTTGCGGAGATCCACCGGTTCGTCGCCGAGCGGAACGACCGGTGACATGCGGGTCGCGATCCTCGGCTGTGGCTACGTCGGCCTCGAACTGGGGCGCCGGCTCGCGGCCGCCGGTCACGACGTGACGGGCGTCCGGCGCTCGATGGAGGGGGCCACGGCGGTCGAGGCCGCCGGGCTCCGGGCCGTGCGGGCCGACGTGACCGACGGCGGGTCGCTGGCGGCGGTCCCGGACGCCGACTGGCTGGTGTTCGCCGCCAGTTCGGGCGGGCGCGGCGCCGCGGCCGCCCGGTCGGTGTACGTCGACGGACTCCGGACGACGATCGAGCGGTTCGGCTCGCGCGACGACCCGCCGGACCGGCTCGTGTACACCTCCTCGACCGGGGTGTACGGCGACCACGGCGGCGCCTGGGTGGACGAGACGACGCCGGTCGAGCCGACGACCGAGAAGACGGCGGTGCTGGCCGAGGCGGAGCGGGTCGCTCGCGAGGCGGCGGCCGAGCACGGGGTCGACGGGACCGTCGCGCGCTTCGCCGGCCTGTACGGCCCCGACCGGTATCGCCTGACGCGGTACCTGGAGGGACCCGTCACCGAGGGGTACCTGAACATGGTCCACCGGGACGACGCCGCGGGCGCGGTCGCCCACCTGCTCGCGACCGACCGCGCCCGCGACGAGGTCGTCCTCGTCGTCGACGACGAGCCGGTCGACAAGTGGACGTTCGCGGACTGGCTGGCCGACGAGTGCGGCGTCGAGCGGCCGGCGAAGCGAACGACGGCCGAGCGGCTGGCCGACGACGACCTCTCCACGGCGGCCCGGCGACGGCTGGAGACGAGCAAGCGGTGTTCGAACGACCGGCTCCACGAGCTCGGCTACGCGCTCGACTACCCGACCTACCGGGAAGGGTATCGCGCGGCGGTCGAAGCTCACCGGTCGAACGGCGGCTGAACGGCGGAACGCTCTTCTGGTTCCGGTCCACACTCCCCGGCGTCTCATGCAGGGTCTCGGGGTGGAAGGGGTGATACGGCAGGCCGTCTCGTTCGCCCAGGCGAACCCCGAAGCGGCGCTCGCAGCCCTCGCCGCCCTGGTCTCGGTCGCCGTCGCCGCGTACCTGATCCGCCGGTACCGGCGGCCGGCCGGCGCCCGCTTTCTCTCCCTGCTCGCCGACCAGAACGAGGTCGCGGTGTTGATGCATCCGAACCCGGACCCGGACGCGATGGCGGCGGCGATCGGCGTCGCGTCGCTCGCCGAACAGGTCGGCACGGCCGTGACCCTGCAGTTCAGCGGGGCCGTCCGCCACCAGGAGAATCGGGCGTTCCGCACCGTGCTCGACCTGGAGATGCAGGAGGTCGACCACGTCTCGGACGTGACCGCCGGGTCGGTCGTCCTCGTCGACCACAACGAGCCGCGCGGCTTCCCGGGGGCCGAGGCCGTACTGCCGTTCGCGGTGGTCGACCACCACCCGGGCGACGGCACCGGCGAGGCGTTCACCGACGTCAGGACGGCCTACGGCTCCACGGCGAGCATCGTCACCGAGTACTTCATGGACATCGACGCCAAGCCGGTCCCGCCGGACCAGCACGCGAGCGAGGTGCCGAGCGAGTTCACCGTCCCATCGCGGGTGGCGACGGGGCTGCTCTACGGCATCCTCGCCGACACGAACCGGCTCACGAAGGGCGCGTCGGGCGACGACTTCGACGCCGCGGGCTTCCTGTACGCCGGCGTGGACGAGGAGTTCCTCGACCGGATCGCCAACCCGCAGGTGGGCGCGGACGTGCTCGAGGCGAAGGCGCGGGCGATCGCCGGACGACAGGTGAACGGCTCGTTCGCGGTCAGCGACGTCGGCACCCTGTCGAACGTCGACGCGATCCCACAGGCCGCCGACGAGCTGATGCGACTGGAGGGGATCACGGCGGTCGTCGTCTGCGGGGAGTGCAACGGCACCATCCACCTCTCCGGCCGGTCGCGCGACGACCGGGTCCACATGGGCCGGGCGCTCCAGACCGTCGTCGAGGAGTGGCCGGAGGCGAGCGCCGGCGGTCACGCCCGGATGGGTGGCGGGCAGGTGCCGGTCGCGCGGGCCGACGGTGACGACGGGCGCGACGAACCCGACCGGGGCGAGCTGGTCGACCGGATCTTCCGCACGCTCGCGGGCGAGTCGTAGGGGTTTCGACGCCGCGGCCCCAACCGCCGGTCATGGCGACCAGCGAGGGGACGTG
The DNA here is from genome assembly GCA_042217235.1 of Haloferacaceae archaeon. GTDB lineage: Archaea > Halobacteriota > Halobacteria > Halobacteriales > Haloferacaceae > A07HB70. Next base: position 9,016 of record JBDGTB010000068.1, read on the forward strand.
GGCGTACCGCGACCGCTTCGGCGACGCCTTCGGGCGCACCTACTTCCGCCGGCTCCACCCCGGCGTCGTCGCGAGCGTCGGCGTCGGCACCTACCTCGGCGACCCCACCGACGCGGTCGACGAGCGGTACCGCGAGGCGCTGGTGACCGCCGTGGAGAACGGCTGTAACCTGGTGGACACCGCCATCAACTACCGCTGCCAGCGCAGCGAGCGGGTCGTCGGGCGCGCCCTCCGCGCGGCGAGCGTGGACCGCGACGCCGTCGTCGTCGCCACCAAGGGCGGGTTCCTGCCGTTCGATGGGACGCCCCCCGACGACCCGGGGGGCTACGTCCGCGAGCGGTTCGTCGAGCCGGGGCTGGTCGACCCGGTCGACCTCGCGCGGGGGAGCCACTGCATCGCGCCGGCGTTCCTCGACGAGATGCTCGACCGGTCGCTCGACAACCTCGGGCTCGACGCGGTCGACCTCTACTACGTCCACAACCCCGAGACGCAGCTCGCGGTCCGCGACCGCGCGGCGGTGTACGACGCGCTCGAGGACGCGTTCGCCCGGCTGGAGAAGCGCCGCGCCGCCGGCGACGTCGGCGCGTACGGCGTCGCGACGTGGGAGGCGTTCCGCGTCCCGCCCGACGACGAGGCGTACCTGTCGCTGCCCGCGGTGCTAGCGCGGGCCAGGGCGGCGGCCGAGCGGGCGGGGCGCGACCCGGAGGACCACGGACTCGCCGCCATCCAGCTCCCGTTCAACGTCGCCATGGCCGACGCGTTCACCCGGCGCGTCCACGGCGACGACGGGCGAAGCGCCCTGGAGGTCGCCCGGGCGGCGGACGTCGGCGTGTTCGCGAGCGCGAGCCTGGCACAGGGACGGCTCGCGGCGGAGCTCCCGCCGGCGGTCGAGGCGGAGCTGGCCGGCGACACCCGGGCCCAGCGTGCGATCAACTTCGCGCGGAGCGCGCCGGGCGTGACGGCGGCGCTCGTGGGTGCCAGCCGCCCGGACCACGTCGCGGAGAACCTCGCGGCCGGCACGTTCGACCCGCTCGGCGCGCGAGCCTTCGACGCGATATTCGAGTAGCCGGCCGCCGAGCCGGGGCCGCTACCGCAGGTCCTTCCACTCGGTCCCGCACTCCGGGCAGACCCGGACCGAGAACACCTCGTCGGGGTCGTCGTGGTTCTTCAGCGTCTTGCCACACTCCGCGCAGGTGACGCGCTCGTACGTGTCCTTGGTGAGCTCCCCGTCGCGGAGGCCCTTGCGGACCGATTTCATACCGACGCGTTGGACAGGGAGGGGTAAAAAGCCGTGGCCGTCGGGTCGTCGCGCTTTTGCCGGGGCCGTCCGTGGACGGCGACGATGGAGTACGTCCAAGAGCGGGTGACGACGCTCCACGACCTGCGGGGCGCGACCCCGGCCGCGCCGACCGACCGGGCGGCGGTCGTGGTGCCGATGACCGAGCGGGAGTACGCCGGCCTGGCCGCGGAGCGGGTGCTCTCCGAGCTGGCGAGCGTCGACCCCGCCCGGGTGGTCGTCCCGCTCAGCGCGCCGGTCGACCGGGTGGACGCGTTCCGGGACTGGCTCGCGTCGTTCGACCTCCCGCTGACGGTGGTCTGGTGTGGGGGGCCGCGGTTGACGGCGCTGCTCGACGAGGCCGGACTCGACGGCGCGCGGGGGAAGGGCCACGACGTCTGGCTCGGCCTCGGGGTCGCGCTCGCCGGCGACGCGGAGTTCGTCGTCGTCCACGACGCCGACGCGCGGTCGTTCCGGGGGTCACACGTCGCGCGACTGCTCTTCCCGCTGGCGCGCGACTACGCGTTCGTCAAGGGCTACTACGCCCGCGTGGAGAACGACCAGCTGTACGGGCGGCTCTGCCGGCTGTTCTACGAGCCGCTGGTGGCGGCGCTCCGCGAGGGACACGACGCGCGGGCGGCGCCGATACTCGACTACCTCGACGCCTTCCGCTACGCGCTCGCCGGCGAGTTCGCGGTCACGGCCGACCTCGCCGCGCGCCTGCGGACGCCCCGCTCGTGGGGGCTCGAACTCGGGACGCTCGGGGACGCCTTCGACGCCGCCGGGTTCGAGGGCACCGCGCAGGTCGACCTCGGCATCCACGAACACGACCACCGGGCCGTCGGCGGCCCGACCGGGCTCTCGGACATGAGCGAACACGTCGGCGAGGCGCTGTTCCGCGTCGTCGAGCGCCACGGCGTCGAGCCGGCGTACGACCGCCTCCGGGAGCGCTACCGCGAGACGGCCCGCCGGTTCGTGCGCGCCTACGGGGCCGACGCGGCGTTCAACGGCCTGACCCACGACCGCGCGGCGGAGCTAGACCAGGTCGACAGCTACGCGACGGCGGTGGCACCGCCCGAGGGGGGCGACGACCGTCTCCCGGCGTGGCGCGACGCCCCGGTCGAGCCGGCGGCGGTCCGGGAGGCGGCCGCCGCCGACCGCGAGGAGGCGAGCGAATGATCGAGGGCGACGAGCTGGCGGGGGTCGTCGACCAGTTCGGCGCGCTCACCCGGGACGAACTCGCCCGCGCCGTCGAGGAGGTCGCGTTCAAGCGGGGCGAGGACCTCGACCGCGAGCGCCTCGACGCGGCGGTCGACCGGGCGCTCGCGGACCTCCGGCTGGTGGCCGTCGAGCGCGGAGGCGAGGAGCTGCTCGCCCCCGGGCCGACCGCGTTCCCGGCGCTCCCGGAGGGCGCGGGCGACCTCCCGCACATCCTCGAGGTGACCCCCCGGACGGTCGAGCGGGCGGCGCTGGTCGAACCGGCCGAGCGGCGGCTCCGCGAGGCCGCCGCGCGCGCCGTCGCCGCCGGCGACGACGACCGGGTGGCCGACCTGCTCGACGCGACCTACGACCTGGAGGCGTGGGCGCCCGGCGCGGACGCGAGCGGGGTCCGCGACCGCCTCGACGCGGCGCTCGACGCCGGCGAGGACCCCGGCGACCGATAAGAACAGTACGCCGGGGGCCCTCGGTTAGGGCGGATGCGACTCGACCTGTCCGGGGTACGCGCCCACGAGCCCGCCGCCGTGACCGACGAGCGACGGCAGGCCGCGGTGCTCGCCCCCGTCGTCTCGCGGCCGGGCGGCGACCACCTCCTGTTCATCAAGCGGGCGGACCACCTCGGCGAACACCCCGGACAGATGGGCTTTCCCGGCGGCGGCCGCGAGCCGAGCGACGACGGCCTCGTCGCGACCGTGTGCCGCGAGGTCGACGAGGAGGTCGGGATGCGGGCCGACGAGGTCGACATCGTCGGCCGTCTCGACGACGTGCGGACGGTGAGCGAGTACGCCGTCCGGCCGTTCGTCGGCCGCGTCCCGGACCGGGAGTACGCGCCGGACGAGCGGGAGGTCGCGGAGGTGGTCCCCCTCCCCGTCGCGGCGCTGTGCGACCTCGACAACTACGAGTCCGAGCGGCGCGACCACCCACACTACGGCGACGCCCGCCTGCACTTCTTCCACGTCGACGGGTACACCGTCTGGGGGGCGACCGGGCGGATGCTGGTCCAGCTGCTCGAACTCGCCACCGACTGGCGGATGCCCCCCGACGTCGACCGGGTCGTCGACCCCGACGCCGACCTGCCCTGAGCGGCCGGCGGCCGTGGAGACGCCCGCTTGGACGGTCGCCACCGCCGGCCAGGGAACTGACGTCCGGCGGTCGGTCCGGTGGCCGTGACGACGCGGCCCGGAGTCGGCAGGGCGGAGGGGCGGCGGCCGCGGGCGTATCCCCCCGAACGACAACGTTTTGCGGCGCGCGGCGGTAGCCCGACCAACGTTGTCGCACGGAGACACCACCTGGTCGCACGGAGACGCCACCTGCCGCGTCGCTCGGCGTCGCCGCGGGCCGACGGGAGGGGGCCGATGACGACGCTGTCCGAGGAGACGGACGCCGCGGCCGCCCGGGCCGGCCTCGACGCGGCGGCGCTCAAGCCGACCGAGTGCGCCGTCGGGCGGGGCGCCGCCCTCCCGCTCTCGACGGTCGTCGTCGACTACGAGGGGCGCGAGCACCTCCCGGACGACGACGCCCTGCGGGCGCTCGCGCGCGACCGCGAGGTCCGGCTCACCACGCCCGTCCGGGTCGCCGGCTTCGACCCGCTGGCGGACGGGAACGGGAACGACCCCGTCCCCGAGGGCGTCGGACGCGTGCTCGTCGCCGGGAACCCCGCCTACCTCACGGAGGCGGAGGCGTCGCGCGCCGTCGCGCCGCGCCTCGTCGCGGCCCGCGAGCGCCACCCGGGCGCGTGGGTCGGCACGGAGGGCGTCGAGCGGGTCGCGCTCGCCGCCGGCGGCACCCAGTTCGAACTGCTCTCGCGGACGACCGCCGGCGACGTGCGGGCGCTCCGGACCGCCGGCTTCGACGGCGAGATC
>JBDGTB010000068.1:13396-13840 GCA_042217235.1 Haloferacaceae archaeon
ACCGTGCTGACCGACGATGAGGACGCCGCCCTCGACGCCGTGGGCGGGTACGTCGCGCGGCGCCGGCCCGTCGCCCGCGCGCTCCCGGACGGCGCCCCGACGGACGCGAGCGCCACGGGTCGCGCCCGCGAGGTGCTCGGCGCCGCCGCTCGCGACTACGCGCTCGTCGGCACGCCGGCGTCGGTCCGCGACCGGGTGGACGCGCTGCGCGAGGCCGGCGTCGACACCGTCGTCGGCTACCCGGCGCGCGGCCTCGACGCGTTCTTGTAGCCTTTTGTCCCCCGGCCTCCAACCGCCGGTATGCACGTTGCAGTCGTCGGTGGCGGCGCGGTCGGCGTCACGGTCGCACACGACCTGGTCGAGCGCGACGCCGAGGTGACGCTGTTCGAGGCCGACGAGGTGGCCGCCGGTGCGAGCGGTCGCGCCGCGGGCCTCTGTTACGAC
>JBDGTB010000003.1:0-13822 GCA_042217235.1 Haloferacaceae archaeon
AGTACGACCTTCCCGCCGCTGATGCGGCGTAGAACGGGAGTCCACGCGAAAGCCCTCCCCTCAACGAGCGAGTGGGGCCATTTCCCCCGAGCGAAGTAGGGGAGGGTAGTTTACCACAGCACATCTGCAACGAACGGGGTACCCCCCACGAGAGGTGGAGCGTGGGCCACCGCGGTCTGGCCCGGACAGTCCGGGAGGTGTGCCTCGGCGCGTTCACGCGACGAGGTCGACCACGGTCGAAACCGCGTCCACGGCCGTCTCGCCGAACACGTAGGTGATCGGCTCGATGCCGAAGTCGCCCTCGTGGTAGACGACGCGCGGCGGGGGGGTGGCGTCGGCGAAGATCGACCGCAGGCGGGCCGCCCGGTCCTCGTAGCTCGCGTCGAAGACGACCGGGTCGAACCCCGCGTCGCGGGCCGCCGCGAGCAGGTCGTCGCCGGTGGCGAGGTTGACCGCGCCGCGGGTCCCGGGGTCGGCGTCCATCCGGGCGAGGAGGGCGCCGGCGACGTGCTCCGAGGCCCCGAACTCGGGGTTCGCGGGGACGTTCAGCCGGCCGCGCATGGCGTGGACGCGCCCGGGGACGGCCGCGACGTCGGTCGGGTCCGCGGCGTCCGGGAGCGCCATCCCGACGTTCGTACCGACGTTCGGGACGTGGGCGACGACCGCCGGGGCGTTCGCGAGCTGTCTGACCGCGCGGCGGACGTTCGCGAGGACGTCGCGCTCGGCCTGGAGGTCGGGGTCGCGGCCGCGGACGCAGAGGTCACAGCCGAGCCCGTCGAGCGCCGGCATCTCCTCCTCGTGGACGGCACAGATCGGGCCGCGGTCCTCGAACGCCCGGACGAGCGCGAGCAGTTCGGCGAGCGCCTCGTAGTCGTCCATGCTGCCGTCGGCGAAGCCGTCGGCGATCCGCTCGACGGTCGCCTGCATCCGGGGGTGCTCGGCGAAGCGCCCCTCGCCGCGGCGGTCCCCGGCGAGGTACTTGCTCACCGCGGCCTGTGACACGCCGAGCCGGGCCGCGACCTCCCGCTGGGAGAACCCGCGCTCGTCGAGTTCGACCGCGAGCATCGACCGGGCGGTCGGCAGGAACCGTTCGACCACGATCTCGCTCGGAAGCTGGAGTGACATGGTTCGCGTTGGTGATGGCGTCGGACGGGAGCGACGGCGGCCGTCGCGAGGTCGCGCGGTCCGACTACGTCGACGCCGACGGTCCGGGGGCTGAAAAAGCGCGGCCCCGTCGGTCCGCTCGGTGCGGGGAGGCGCTCCCCTCGCGCCGCCCGGGAGGGCGGTCGCCGCGCGACCAAACGCTTATCTCGGGGGGACCGCTGCTGGCTAGACAATGCTCCACACTCGCGGCACGCTGCTCACGATCGACATCGGCGAACGGACGTGGGAGACGACGGCGATCGACGACGTGCTCGAGCGGTTCATCGGGGGACGCGGCGCGGCGACGAAGCTCGCCCACGACCGCGTCCCGTTCGACGTGGACCCGCTGGGCGAGGAGAACCGGGTGTACATCTCCTCGGGACCGCTCCAGACATCACAGACGAGCTTCACGGGCCGGATGAACGCGACGTCGGTGTCGCCGCTCACGAACGGCATCGCGTCGACGAACGCGGGCGGGTTCGTCTCGCGGAACTTCGTCGACACCGGCCACGCCGTCGTCGAGGTCGTCGGGTCGAGCGACGACCTCCTCGCGCTCCACGTCACGGACGAGGGCGTCGAGTTCGAGGAGGTGCCCGACCTGACGGAGGCGACGGTGAAGGCGACGACGGCGGCGATGAACGAGCGCCACGGCCTCGAGGCCGAGAACCTCATCACCGTCGGTCCGGCGGGCGAGAACCTGGTGCGCTACGCCTCGCTGATGACCTCGAACTCGCGGGCGTTCGGCCGCGGCGGCCTCGGCGCGGTGCTCGGCTCGAAGGGCGTCAAGACGCTCTCGTTCGAGGGCGACGCCCGCCCGACCGTCGAGCTCCCGGACGGCGCCGTCGGCGGGGAGATCCACCGCGACGCCGCGACCGAGGACCACATCATGAAACGGCAGGGGACGACGAGCGGCGTCGACATGAAAAACGACATGGACGAGTTCTCGCTCCCGACGCAGTACTTCGAGCGGATGGAGTTCGACGAGGGGGTCGAGGGGATCAACGGCGACGCCGTCGAGTCGAAGAAGTACAAGAAGGGGACCTGCTCGAACTGCGCGTTCGCGTGCAAGCTCCCCACCCGCGACGAGGAGACGGGCATCGAGACCGAGGGCCCCGAGTACGAGACGGTGTTCGCGTTCGGGAGCACCCTCTGTATCGACGACATCGTCTCCGTGATGAAGTCCAACGAGCTGTGTGACGACCTCGGGATGGACACCGTCAGCGCCGGGGTCACCGTCGGCGCGTACCTCAAATCCGAGGACCGCTTCGGCGACTCCGAGCTGGTCCACGAGCTGCTCGAGAAGATCGCCCACCGCGAGGGAATCGGCGACATGCTCGCCGAGGGGGTCGACCGCATCCACGACGAGCTCGGCGTGACGAACTGGACCTCCAAGGGCCTGGAGTTCCCGGGCCACGACGGCCGCGCCCTGCACGGCCGGGGGCTCGGCTACGCCACCTCGAACCGCGGCGCCGACCACATGTACTCGAAGATCCACAACCTGGAGTACTCGGGCGAGGTCCACCCGAAGGGCCTCGACGGGAAGGCGCCGATCGTCGCCGAACTGGAGAACCTGAAGGCGGTCAACGACTCGGCGGTGCTCTGCAAGTTCTCGAAGGCCCACATGACCGAGGAGCGCTACGAGCGGCTCTTCGGCGTCGACTACGAGACGCTCCTCGAGGCGGGCTCGCGCGTGGTCGAGCTCGAACGGCACTTCAACAACAAGCGGGGGTTCGACCGCTCCGACGACGCGCTCCCCTTCGAGCTCGAGGGCCTCGAGGACGCGCTCGACGAGTACTACGAGCTGCGGGGCTGGACGAACGACGGCGTCGTGCCCGACGACCAGGTCGCCGGCGTCAGCGAGCAGGCAGCCGACTGAGACGGGTCGCGGAACGCACCTTTTTGTCCCCCGGCGCCGACCCCGGAGCGTCACATGACCGTCGACAACCACACGCTCGCGACGCTCCGCGCCGGCGACCCCGCGTTCGGCGCGTGGGCGCTCTCGATGAGCCCGCGGGTCGCCGAGGTGCTCTCGACCGGGGGGCTCGACTGGGTCGGCATCGACACGGAACACAGCCCCGTCGACTCGCGCCGCGTCGAGTCGATGGTCCGCGCCGTCGAGCGGGGGCGGGCGACGCCGGTCGTCCGGCTCCCCTCGGTCGAGCGCGCGGTCGACGGCGGCTGCAAGCACGCCCTCGACGCCGGCGCGCGCGGGCTGATCGTCCCCGGCGTCGAGTCGGCGCGCGAGGCCGAGCGGGTCGTCGAGGCGGCGCGGTTCCCCCCGGAGGGGACGCGCGGCGTCGCGGGGACGACCCGGGCGAACGGCTACGGCGAGCGGTTCGCGGAGTACGTCGCGGGCGCGAACGACGCCCTCCTGCTCGTCGTCCAGGTCGAGACGCCGACGGCCGTCGAACGCGTCGACGACATCGTCGCGGTCGACGGCGTCGACGTCGCCTTCGTCGGGGAGAACGACCTCTCCGCGGCGTACGGCCACCCGGGCGAGAAGGACCACGAGGCCGTCCGGAGCGCGGTCGACGCGACCCTCGAGGCGGCGCGAGCCCACGGCGTCCACCCGGGGATCGGCGGGCGCACGCCGGCGAGCATGACCGAGCGCATCGATCGGGGGTTCCGGTTTTTCCTCCTCGGTGCGGACCTGACGTTCGCGCGCGAGGGGGTCGCCGAGTTCCTCGCGGCGGCCGAGGGGGTCGAGCGGTAGCCGGCGACCGTCGGCCGCCGCCCGGTGGGCGGCGACGCTCGGGTGCTGGACTCCCGGCCGCCGTCCCGCCCGCCGGTCTCAGTCGTCCTCGGCGACGCTCGGGTGCTGGACCGGCTCCTCGGGGTGGGGCTCCGCGACGTACGACCGCATCGCGTCGAGCACCTCCCGCTCGCGCTCGCGATGCTCCGCCCCGTCTATCTCCTCGCAACCGGGGGGGAGGTCGCGCCCGCGACCGGTGAAGTAGCCGTCGGGCGCCACCCAGTCGTGGTAGAACGGGCTGTCGTCGTCCTCCAGGATCGAGACGCCGACCTCGGCGCCGTGTCCCGCGGCGACGACCGCCTGGTGGGGTTTCTCGGCGAGCCGGCCGGCGGCGTACAGCCCCTCGACGCCGGTCCGGCCGCCCCCGGCGGTGGCCACGTACACCTTGCCGCGGTCGACGGTCTCCACGCCGTCGACGTCGAGGTAGTCGGGGTCGCTCTTCGTCGCGAGGACGACGTAGGGGGCGCTGACGCACCCGCCGTCGGCCGTCTCGACGACGAACCCCTCGGCGTCGTCCGCGACCCGCGTCACCTCGCCGCGCTGCAGGTCACAGCCGGCCTCGGCGGCCTGGTCGCGGACCATCTCCAGGAGGAGCCGGGCGTCGACCCCCGCGGGGAAGCCCGGGTAGTTCTCCAGGTGGGCGTTGCGCCGGAGGATCGGCGATCCGGCGTCGATCACGACGGTCTCGAAGTCGTGGCGGGCGGTGAAGATGCCGGCCGAGAGGCCGGCGAGGCCGCCGCCGACCACGACCACGTCGGGCGTGCTGTCGTCGGTCACGGTTGCTCGCGCTTCTCGAACGGACCGCAAGAGTGATTCGATCCCGGAGCGCCCCGGCCCGAGGGTCGCCGTCCGGCGGGCGGACGTGCCCGCACTCGACCCCCAACACGTCGGTGGGCCACGCCCGACCGCGGCGGGCCATCCGCGTCCGGCGTTCGAGGCGCCCGTTCGCGCTAGTCGATCCGGTACTCCTCCAGGGCCGCCTCGTCGACCTCGACGCCGAGCCCGGGACCGTCCGGCGGCCGGATGGTTCCGTCGTCCTCGACGTAGATGTCGTCCTGGTTGGCGAGGTAGGGGCTGGTGATGAACCGGCCGGGGTCGTCGATCGTGTCGTCGAACACCGCGAACTCGATCAGGTCACACGCGGGCGTCGCGGCACAGACGTGGAGGCTCGCGGCGTAGTTCACGCCGGGGCCGAACGTGTGGGGGACGAACCGCTTGCCGAACCCCTCGACCATGCTGGCGACGTTGTCGGCCGCGGTGACGCCGCCGACGAGGTCGAGCGTCGGCTGGTAGATCTCCAGGGCGTCGGCCCGCAGGTGCTCGACCGCGGGGTAGTGGGGCCGGTGGGTCTGGTAGGCGGCGATCGACACCGTCGTCCGGTCGTTGAGCCGCGCCTGTCCCTGCACGTCGAGGTGGGAGATCGGCTCCTCGAACCACTCCAGGTCGTGTTCGGCACCCGTCTCGGCGATCTTGAGCGCGTCGGAGAAGCCGTAGGAGGTGTTGGCGTCGATGGCGAGGCCGAACCCCTCGGGGCTCCCCTCGGCGACCGTCCGGACGCGGTGGCGGTCGTGTTCGAGGTCGCCCGTGGCGACGATCTTCATCAGCGGGAAGCCCTTCTCGTGGAGCCACTCCGAGTCCGCGACGAGCTGGTCGGCCTCCTTGAAGTGGGGGAACGTGGCGTAGGCCTCGATCTCGCCGACCTCGCCGCCGAGGAGCTGGTAGACGGGTTTGCCCGCGTCCTTCCCCTTGAGGTCCCACAGCGCCTCGTCGATGGCGCTCATCGACCGGTAGCCGGTCGAGCGCTTCGCGTCGGTGTACATCTCGTGCCACCGGGCGACGACGTCCCGTGGGTCCTCGCCCTCGACGCGGCTCGCCATCGCCTCGATGCCCTCGGCGACCATCCGGGCCTCGCTGCCCTCGGGGTCGAACACGAACGTCTCGCCGACGCCCGTGAGCCCGGCGTCGGTCTCGACCCGCGCCATCACCGGATTGACCGTGATCGTCTGGGCCGACGACCCGCCCTGGCGGGTGACGGTGTCTATCGCGGTCTCCATGGGGATCGCCTCCACGTCTGTGACTCGCATTGTCGTCCGGGCGGAGGGGCCCCACTTAGCAGTTCGCATACCGTCAGTTTGTTAGGACCGGGGGACGCCGGGCGCCGGGCGCCGGGCGCCGGGCGCCGTCCACCGGCCGGCACGGAGCGGGTCGAGGGCCGGACGCGTCCGACCGCGGGCCGTCGACGACGGCCCGGCCCAACGGCACGTTGAAGTGCACCCTTCGCCACGTGATCGCATGGCAGAGTACCCCTCGAAGCGGCCGATCGGCATCACCGAGGACGAGCTCGGCGAGGACGACGGGCACGAGCTGTCGGCGGCCGCGACCTCGGTCCCCTGGATCGACGCCCACCAGCACACCCAGACGCTGTCGTGGGACGAACAGCACGAGTTCGACCTCACCGGCTGCCAGGCGGCGGTGATGATCGCCGCCAACTACCACTGGAGCCCGTACCGGCCGGTCCAGCCCGACGACGTTCGCTTCCTGTGGGACCTCGCGATCAAGTGGGCGGACTACCTCAACCAGAAACACCTGTACGAGCAGTACGTCGCCATCGGCATCCACACCGTCGGTCGCGTCGAGGACGCCGAGGAGCTGCTCGGCGTCCTCCCGGAGTACGCCGCGCTCGACGAGGTGGTCGCCATCGGGGAGACGGGGATCGAGCCGGTCCAGTACGCCTCGCGCTGGCCGCTCGCCGAGCAGAAGCGGGTCGTCCGCGAGCAGATGCGGATCGCCGAGGAGACCGAGACGCCGCTCGTCCTCCACACGCCGACGCGGAAGGCCGGCGCCGACACCTCCTCCGAGCAGGGCTGGGGCGGGCTCGGGCTCTCCGCGCCGCTGCCGGAGATCGACTACAGCCAACCGAAGATCGAGTGTACGGAGATCGACGTCGAGCTGAAAGACGAGGCGGGGCTGGCCGACGAGCGCCTGCTCGTCGACCACGGCGACCCCTCGGTCGTCGAGTTCGTGATGGAGTCGACGGACTGCTATCTCGGCTTCTCGGTGTCCTCGCCGCTCAAGGGCGTCACCAGCGAGGACATCGCCGACGTGGTCCACGAGTACGGCCCCGACCGGGTGATCCTCGACAGCGACGCGATGGGGTATCGCCACAGCGACGAGCGCTGCATCGCCGAGACGCTCGGGGACCTCCACCGCCTGGGCGTCGGCGTCGACGCGCTCCGGCAGATCGCCTTCGAGAACCCCCGGGACCTGCTCGGGCTCGACCACATCGAGGCGTAGCGGGCGTCGGCCCGGGGCGCGTCGCTCGCGGCGGGCGCGTCGCGACGCGACGACACCGTGAGAAGCGTCCCGACGCGGTCGCTGTGCTCGCGTGTTGCGTCGGGGAGAAGCGTCCTGACGGAGTCCCCGCGAACGCGAGTGAGCGGGGGCACGTCAGGCCGTGACCGAAGGGAGCGTCCTGACGGAGATTTGAACTCCGGTCCCTGGCTCCGCAAGCCAGGAGGATGGTCCACTACCCTACCAGGACTCGACTCACCGTAGCCCGGACTGGCATAAGACGGTTACGGTCCCGGGGAGCGTCGGGGCGGGCGGCTCGCCCCCGACGCGAACCGCGACCGGCTGGCGACGGGCGGCGGTGTCGGGGACCGTGGGGAGCGCGGCGAGGTGCGCTCAACGGGGGTCGACCGCGACCGGCGCCGGACCGGCGGGTCGGGCCGGTTCACCCGGGGATTTACGTGTGGTCCCCGCTCGTCGGAAGAGGATGGTCACGAACCCCTCGCGACGGGACATGACGTTTCGGGAGCGGATCGGCGTGGCACTGGGCACGACGACGTCGATCCGGGACGGCGTCGCGTGGGCGGCCGCGAACGACGTCCACTTCGTCGACTTCCGGCCGGACGAGCGCTCGCTCGACCCGGACGACTACCCCGACGGGGAGGTCGAGGCGATCCGGGCGACGTGCGAGGCCAACGACGTCCACGTGGGTCTCCACTCCCTCTCCGCGGTGAACGTCGCGGAGAGCGTTCCGTTCGTCGGCGAGGGCGTCGAGGAGTACCTGCGAGCGTACGTCGACCTCGCCGACCACCTCGGCGCGGGGTGGGTGATCGTCCATCCGGGCTGTCACTTCGGCGACGCGGCCTCACGTCGGGGGGTGAGCATCGACCGACTCCGGCGGCTCGGCGAGTACGCCGACGAGCGGAACGTCCCGCTCGTCATGTGCAACATGAACCCCGAGCCGCCGGACGGCGAGATGCACTACCTCGGCTCCGACCTCGACGGATATCGTCGCTACGGGGACGGGATCGCTGCGGACCGTCTGGAGTGGGCGTTCAACGCACCGCACGCCCACCTGAGCGACGACGGGATCGACGGCTTCCTCGACGGCGTCGACGTCGACCGCATCGGTCACGTCCGCCTCAACGACAACCGGGGCGAGGTCGAGGAGCATCTGTCCCCCGGCGAGGGGAACGTGGACTTCGCGTCGCTGTTCGACCGACTCGAAGGCGCGGGGTTCGACGGGCACTACACGCTCGCGTTCGGGTCGAAAGCCGACATGCTCGACGGGCGGGAGTACCTCGTCGACCGTCTGTCGTAGGCGCGGGGGGAGGTCGCGTCGCTCTCCGTCCGACGACGGCGGCCGGGAACCGCACGCCCGCGATATCGAACCACCCGACTCCGGTCGGTTCGACGGCCCACGGAAACGCTTAAGCGCGATTCCGCCACAGGACCGTACACGATTATGGGCGCGATCGAGGACGTCTACGAGGACCTCGACACCGACGTCGAGTTCGAGGAGTTCGAGGCCTCGGTCCGCGAGAAGGTCGAACAGATGGGGGGGCTCGCGGACGAGGAGACCGCGGCGATGCTGGTCGCGCACGAGCTCGAGGAGTCCGGTGGGGAGGTCGAGGGCGTCGCCGACGTCGAACCGGACATGGACGAGGCGAAGTTCGTCGCGAAGGTGGTGAGCGTCGGCGAGGTGCGCACGTTCGAGCGCGACGGCGAGGACGAGCCCGACGGGAAGGTCGCGAACGTGGAGGTCGCCGACGAGACCGGCCGGGTGCGCGTGTCCTTCTGGGACGAGATGGCCGAGGGCGTCGAGGACGGCGAGCTGGAGGTCGGGCAGGTGCTCCGGATCGCCGGGCGGCCGAAGGAGGGGTACAACGGCGTCGAGGTGAGCGTCGACCGCGCCGAGGTCGACGAGGACGCGGAGGTCGACGTGGCTGTCCAGGACGTCTACCGGGTCGAGGACCTGTCGCTCGGCCTCTCGGACGTGAACCTCCGCGGGAAGGTGCTCGACACCGACACGGTGCGGACGTTCGACCGCGACGACGGCACCGAGGGCCGGGTGTCGAACCTCACGCTCGGCGACCCGACCGGCCGGGTCCGGGTGACGCTGTGGGACGAGCGCGCCGACCGCGCGACGGAGCTCGAACAGGGCGAGTCCGTCGAGGTGGTCGACGGCTACACCCGCGAGCGGGACGGCGACCTCGAGCTCCACGTCGGGGGGCGCGGCGCGGTCGAGGCCGTCGACGAGGCGGTCGAGTACGTCCCGGAGACGGACGACATCGACGGACTGGAACTCGGGGCGACCGCCGACATCGCGGGCGGCGTCATCGAGACCTCGGAGAAGCGGACGTTCGACCGCGACGACGGCTCGACGGGCCAGGTGCGCAACGTCCGCGTGAAAGACGACACCGGCGACATCCGGGTCGCGCTGTGGGGGGACAAGGCCGACGCCGACGTCGACCTGGGCGACCACGTCGTCGTCACGGACGTCGAGATCCAGGACGGCTGGCAGGACGACCTGGAGGCGTCGGCCAACTGGCGCTCGACCGTGACGGTCGTCGACGGCCCGGCGAGCGGCGACGGGAGCGACGGGAGCGCGGCGTCGGCCGACGCGCGGGGCGCGAGCGACCTCTCCTCGTTCGCCGACGGGGGCGGGACGGCGACGGCGGCGACCGACGACGCCGCGGCCGACGCGACCGACGAACCGGCCGAGGGCGACCCGGTCGATTTCACCGGGACGGTCGTCCAGACCGGCGATCCGGTGGTGCTCGACGACGGCCAGCGGACGCGAAGCGTCGAGACGGACGCCGACCTGACGCTCGGCGAGCAGGTGACCGTCCGGGGGAGGCTCCGGAACGACCGGATCGACGCCGACGAGGTCACGCGGTAGCGCCGCGAGCGGGGAACCGGCCCGCTAGCCCGCGCAACGGAAAGCATTATACGCGCCACGGCCCCGGATTCGTGCATGAGCGTCGAGCTGCCGTTCGCGCCCGTCGACGCGATCATCCGGCGGAACGCGGGCGACCTGCGCGTGAGCGCGGGCGCCGCCGAGGAGCTCGCCCGCCGGATCCAGCGCCACGGGGCGGACCTCGCGGTCGACGCCGCCGAGCGGGCGACGGCGGACGGCCGGAAGACCCTGATGGCCGCCGACTTCGGCGTCGAGCGGGTCGTCGACCGGGACGCGCTCGAACTGCCCGTCGCCCCCGTCGACCGCATCGCACGGCTCGACATCGACGACCGCTACCGCGTCTCCATGGACGCGCGAATCGCGCTCGCGGACATCCTCGAGGAGTACGCCGACAACGTGGCCGACGCGGCGGCGACGCTCGCCCGCCACGCCGACCGCCGGACGGTCCAGGCGGAGGACATCGAGACCTACTTCGCCCTCTTCGAGGACGTTCGCTGACGGCGCCATGCGCTTTGGGTACAGCGACGTCTGCCTCGAACACGACACCGGCGAGCGCCACCCCGAATCGCCGGACCGCCTGCGCGCGATCCGACGGGCGCTCGCGAAGCGTCACTGCGTCGAGTACGTCGAGGCCGACCCCGTGACCGGGGACGACGTCGCCGCCCTCCACGACCCGGCGTACGTCGAGGAGGTCAGGGAGTTCTGCGCCGACGGGGGCGGGAACTGGGACCAGGACACGGTCGCCCGCGAGGCGACGTGGGACGCCGCGCTGGCGGCCGCCGGCCAGGCGCGCTGGGCGGCCGAGCGGGCTCTCGCCGGCGACGACGGGCGCGAGACGCCGTTCGCCATCGGCCGGCCGCCCGGCCACCACGCGGTCTACGACGACGCCATGGGCTTCTGTTTCTTCAACAACGTCGGCGTCGCGGCCGAGAGCGTCCTCGCGGACGGCGCCGACCGGGTCGCCGTCTTCGACTGGGACGTCCACCACGGCAACGGCACCCAGGACATCTTCTACGACCGGGACGACGTGTTCTACGCGTCGATCCACGAGACCGGGCTGTACCCCGGGACCGGCGCCCTCGAGGAGCGCGGCGCGGGGGCGGGCGACGGGACGACGTGCAACGTGCCCTTCTCGGCGGGCGCCGGCGACGGGGCGTACCTGCACGCGGTCGACGAGCTGGTCGCGCCGCTGATCGTCGACTTCGACCCGGACCTCCTGCTCGTCAGCGCCGGCTTCGACGCCCACCGCCACGACCCGATCTCCCGGATGCGCCTCTCCACGGAGGGGTACGCCCTCCTCACCGACCGGGTGCGCGAGGCCGCCGACGACGCCGACGCGGGGCTCGGGTTCGTGCTGGAGGGAGGGTACGGCCTCGACACCCTCTCGGAGGGCGTGGCGACGGTCCACGAGACGTTCGACGGACGGACGCCGGTCGACCCCGACGACGACCCGAGCGACGACGTCGTCGACGTGGTCGGACGGGGGCGCGAGCTCCACGGGCTCGACTAAGCGCGGCTACGGCGTGGGCTCGAAGTGGCGTGCGAGCGGCCGCCCGAACTCGTCGGCGAGGTCGGTCACCTCGGTCCCGACGAGCACCTCGTAGCCCTCGCGGAGCGCGTCGGCGACGCGCGCGCCGAGCGCCACGTCGTGGACGGCGTCGCTCCGGAGGAAGGCCGCCGGGCGCTGGAACGCCCGTGGCCGTTCGACGACGTACCGCGGCCCGTCGAGGAACGGGCCGTAGGTGTCGGGGTCGTCGACGTACGCCTCGAAGAAGTTCGTCGCGTGCTCGCGGGCGGCGACCGGCGGTCCCTCGTGGCGCTCGACCGCCGGGAGCCGGTCGACCGCGAGTTCGACGAACAGGACTGCCCGCTCGTCGGCGAAGGTCGCGGTCCGCACCGGCTCGAACCCGCGGCGGTCGAGCGCCGAGGTGACGCCGTCGAGCGACCGGCGAAGCTGGGGGTAGAGCTGGTCCGCCACGATGTCCGGGGCGTCGAAGACGACCGCGACGGGGGTCGTCGCCCGCCGTTCGACGTGCTCGCGCACCGCGGGCGCGTCGAGGGGCGTCTGCGGCTCGCGGAAGAAGGGCTCCTCGCGCGGGTCGACGAGCAGGTCGCGGGCGTAGTGCTGGAACCGGGCGACGTTCTCGGCGACACAGACGGCCGCGACGTTGCGCTCGGGGTCCGTCGGGTCGACCACCACGAGCGGGTCGTCGAAGGTGGTCGTGCCGTGTCCCTCCGGGTCGTACCGGACGGGCGGCTGCCAGTCGGCGGCCGCCTCGACCAGCGGCA
This sequence comes from Haloferacaceae archaeon, assembly GCA_042217235.1. Taxonomy (GTDB): domain Archaea; phylum Halobacteriota; class Halobacteria; order Halobacteriales; family Haloferacaceae; genus A07HB70. The sequence continues at coordinate 12,393 of JBDGTB010000003.1, forward strand.
CGACCCCGCCGTGTTCGAGCACGAGCAGCTCGGTCAGGTAGCCCGAGAAGCCGCGCGTCCGCAGGTTGCTCCCGTAGGCGCCGACGGCGGTGAGCAGCTGCTTCAGGACCCGCACGTCGCCGGCGAGCTCGTCGATCCGCCCCTCCAGGTAGGCGGTGTGGAAGGGGGTCCGGTCGACCGCCGAGCTCGCCTCGCTCGCGTCGGCCACGTCGTAACAGGGGACCAGGTCGACGTCGAAGCCGTCGATGGTACCCGTGACGTACGGGTGCTCGGCGTACTCCTCGCGGCCGTCCGGGAGGACGGCGTGGCCCACCTGCAGGCCGTAGCGCTCCAGCCGCTCGCGGTCGAGCGACGGCGGGAACCGCACGAACAGGTCGATGTCCCGGTCGCCCGACAGCCAGGTGCCGCGGGCGGTCGAGCCGACCTGCAGGACGTCGGTTTCGACCGGCAGGTCCGCGGCCGCCGCCTCCGTCCGCGCGACGAGCTCGTCGACGGCCGCGTCGAGGCGCTCGCGCTCCCCCTCGTCCGGCCGGACGCGCCGGTCGACGGCGGCGACCACGTCCGACAGCTCCGTCATGCGCCCCGGTTCGGGTGCGCCGGGCGAAAGGGTGTCGATGCCCCCCTCGGGCGAAAGCGAAGGGCTTAATCGGGGCGTTCGAGTAGGCTGGCGGTGTAGCCGGAGTAGCTCAGATGGTAGAGCGCCTCGCTGTTAACGAGGCGGTCCCAGGTTCGAGTCCTGGCTCCGGCGCTGGTTCTCACGACCCACAGCGATGCGCCTCGTCGTCGAGCGACCGCGGTCGTGAGTGACCGCGAGACGAGACGGGATCGAGCAGGGAACAGCGACGGGCGGTGCGTGGCGCGACCGGAGAGAGCGCCACGGAGACCGAGCGGCGGAGTCGCGAGGAGCGGACGGGCCGAGCGGGCGACCCGCCGCCTCGCCCGCGAACGGAAACGATAACCCCACGGCCGCGAAACGGCAGGACGGAGGGCCCTTAGCTCAGTGGTCAGAGCGCTCGGCTCATAACCGGGTGGTCGTGGGTTCGAACCCCACAGGGCCCATGCGAGTGCCCGGGCGGACGCGAGGGGCCGAGCGTGTCCCCGAGGCGTTCGACACAGGTGAAGCGACCCACGGGAGCGGAACGACCGTGGTTCGAGTCTCACGGGCCCGTTCGTTCCTGCGAACGAAAACGAGCGGGAGACACGGGACCATCCCGGTCGCGTGTCGACGACCATCGAAAACGGCGAACAGTGGCTATCTTGATTCAGCGAGAGAAACCCGCCGTTCACGGCGGGCGTGAATCGCGTCCGCTCCGTGCCACAGACCACTGGAGACTGCCCGGCAGGAACCCCAACGCTTAGTATCGACCGTGCCGACTGTTCACACACGGGTTCCGCCGACTCCCGCCGTCGGCACGCGGCGGGAGTCGGGC
>JBDGTB010000009.1:0-13762 GCA_042217235.1 Haloferacaceae archaeon
GGCGCTGGCGCCCGAGCTCGGGCGGGGCGGCCGCTCGGGCGTCGGCGTCGCCACCTTCGAGCGGGGCGGGGCGGTGCTCGACGCGGGCCACCCGACGGCGCGGTTCACGAGCGACCGGCCGCCGGTCGGCTCCTGGACCGTCCCCCCGGTCGCCGCGCGCCACCCCGTCCCCGACGACTGGCGGTTCCTGCTCGTGGTCCCCGACGCGGCGCCGGGCCGGAGCGACGAGCGCGAGGACCGGAGCATGCGCGCGACCGTCGAGCGCGCGGACGCCGCCACCGCCGACCGGATCGCCGGGGTGGTGACCCGCCGCCTGTTGCCCGCGCTCGCGGAGGGCGCGGTCGAGCGATTCGGCGACGCCGTCGCCGAGGTCGGCCGGCTCAACGGGTCGTGGTACGCCGACGAGCAGGGCGGCGTCTACCGCCCGCCGGTCGGGGCGGTGGTCGCGTCGCTCGCCGACTCGCCGGCGGTCGACGGCGCCGGACAGTCCTCCTGGGGGCCGGCCGTCTACGGCGTGACCGACGCGAGCCGGGCGACCGCGGCCGCCGAGGCGGGGGAGCGGGCGCTCGAGGAGGCGGGCGTCGAGGGGCGCGTCGAGGTGGTCGCCGGGCGGAACCGGGGCCGGCGCGTCGAGACGCTCGCGGGCGAGGGGGAGCCGGACGGAGGGAGCGACGAGGGGCCGGACGAAGGGAACGTCTAAACGAGCGGGGGCCGAGTGGCCGCCATGGCGCGGATCCCGTTCGGGGTCGAACGGCTCGACGACGTCGTCGGCGGCGGCGCGCCGGCGGGGTCGCTCGTGCTCCTCGTCGGCGAGCCCGGCGCCGGAGCCCGGGAGTTCCTCTACACGAGCGCGGCGATGAACGGGCTGGCGACGGGCGACCCGGAGCTTTTCGACCTCCACTACGGCGACGTCGACGAGCGTGCCGAGACGCCCCCCGAGATCCACTACGTCTCTTTCACCACCGGCGAGGAGTACCTGGAGGGGGAGATGGCCGACACGATGGACGCCGAGATCGTCGAGGCCGCGCTCCCGGAGGTCGCCTTTCGCGACCTCTCCCCGGAGTACTTCCAGCTCAGCCCCGCCCCCCGGCCGTGGTACATGGGCGAGACGCGCAGCGTGACCGACCTCGGGCGGTCCGAGCACACCGACGACGTGCTCGACGCCTTCGGCGGCTACCTGAGCCGGCACGCGCCCGGTAACCTCGTGCTCGTCGACGCGGTCACGGACCTCGTGGCCGCCACGTCGGAGGACCTGCACTGGAACGACGTCGCGATGGTGATGAAGGGGTTGAAGAAGGCGGCCCGCGAGTGGGGCGGCCTGATCGTCGCGCTGGCGAACCGGGAGGTGCTCGACCCGACCCAGCTCGGGAAGCTGACCGACGCCGCGACCGGGACCCTCGTCTTCGAGTGGGAGAGCGGCGGCTCCCAGCGGGCCCGGACGCTGTTCGTCAAGGCGTTCCGCGGCGTGCTCTCCCGGCTCGAGGAGGAGAACATCGTCCGGTTCGAGACGGAGGTCCACGAGGCCGGCTTCGACGTCACCAACGTCCGGAAGATCCGGTAGGCAGGCCGACGGCCCGCCGGCGGGCGATCGGGCCGCTGGCGTCGGTCGGGGCGTCCGCGTCGGCCGGCGCCGCCGTCCAGGCCATCGACGTGGGGCGACGCGACCGGACCGCGGCCCGCCTCGACGACGCGGCGGTCGGCGACCCGTCAGCCGCGCGGCCGACGGTGATACAGGATTTATACCTCCGCGGGGGCAAGCGGGGACGAATGGCCGCCGACGAGGTCGAGGACCTGCCGGACGACCTGCGCGAGTGGGTCGACCGGCGGGCCGACGAACGCGGCGTCGACGCCGGGGACGTCGTCCGGCGGGTGCTCGCGGCCCACCGCGCCGTCGAGCGGCGCGACGGCGGCGCGACGCCGGGCGGCGGCGACGACGGAGTCGACCCCGTCACCGACCGACTGGACCGCCTCGCCGACCGGGTCGACGACCTCGAGGCGGACGCCGACGCGACGCAGACCGACCGGGTCGACGACCTCGAGGCCCGGGTCGAGTCGCTGTCGGACGACCTCGACGAGATGATCACCGACGTTCGCGAGCGCGTCGTCCAGGTGAAACGCGAGACCGACGCGAAGGCGCCGGCCGACCACGACCACGACGACCTCCGCGAGTCCGCCGAGCGGGCGCGGCGGACGGCCGCCGACCTCGAAACGCGGGTCGAGGCGGTCGAGGACCGGCTCGACGACGGGTTCGCGGACTTCCGGGAGGTGGTCGAGGGGCTGGCCGACGAGACGGACGACCTGGCGGCGCGGACCGAGCGGCTGGCGCGGGTCGCGGTCGACCTGCGCGAGCGGGTGGACGACCTCGAGGCTCAGCGCAACGCCCGCGAGGCCGTCGACGAACTCCGGCGGACGGCCAACCGGCGCGGCGAGACGACCGCCGCCTGCGAGGCCTGCGGCCGGACCGTCCGCCTCGGGCTGCTCGCCCGTCCCCGATGTCCCCACTGCGACGCCGCGTTCGAGGACCTCGACCCCTCGTCCGGCTTCTTCGGGTCCGCGACGCTTCGCACCGGCACGCCCCCGGCGCTCACGGGCGAGTCGGAGGCGGTCGACTCGCCGGCCGACCTGTTCGAGACGGGGGACGACCGATGACCGACCGGGCTGACGAGGGGGCCGACCGGGCTGACGAGGGGGCCGACCGGGCTGACGAGGGGGCCGACCGGGCTGACGACGGAGGGGCGTCGGCGGAGGAAACCGACGCTCGCGACCGGCGGGAGTCGCCGTTCTCGGACCTCGCTCGCCGCGTCCGCGAGCGCCGCACCGGCGAGGAGGCCGGCGCCGCGGAGGACGAGGGGGGCCACGCCGCCGGGGACGGGGTCGGCGCTACCGCGGCGGACGGGGAGACCGGAGGCGTCGACGACGGCTGGGCCGGCACCACGGACGACCCCTTCGCCGACCTCGACGCGTCGGGCGAGGCCGGCGAGGGCGACGACCCCTTCGAGTCGGTGGACGTCGGCGACCTCCCCGGCGACGACGTCTGGTCGGCCCTGGAGGGGGAGTCCGAGCCCGCGGCCCAGCCGAGCGTCGGCACGGACGACGCCGAGGCGGTCGAGCGCGACGACCCCGCGGCCGACCGGCCCGACCACGTCGTTCCGAAGGCGAGCTACTGCCAGCGCTGTGAGCACTTCACCGCGCCGCCCGAGGTGGCCTGCACCCACGAGGGCACCGAGATCCTCGCCGTCGTCGACGCCGAGAGCTTCCGGGTTCGCGGCTGTCCGGTCGCCCGCGACGACTCGTCCGACGGCGGCTAGCGGTCCCTCCGGCGACGGGGCGAGCGCTCGGGGCCGGGACCGGCCGCATAAGTGCGTCGGCGCCCTACCCGATCGCAGGAATGCAGTTCTGCGAGGAATGCGGCTCGATGATGGTGAGCGAGGACGGCGAGATGGTGTGTACCTCCTGTGGGGCGACCGCGAGCCGCGACGAGGACCGCGCCGCCGAGTTCGTCTCCACCGAGGAGCAGGCCGACGACGACGTGATCGAAACCGAGGAGGGGGCGAACTTCGAGGGCAAGCCGACCGCGACCGACGTGACCTGCGAGCAGTGCGGCCACGGCGAGGCGTGGTACACGATCAAACAGACCGCCTCGGCCGACGAGCCGCCGACGCGCTTCTTCAAGTGCAAGGAGTGTGGCTACCGCTGGCGGGAGTACAACTGACCCCGTCGCTGCCCCCGACCGCTACCGGAGGGCCCGGGTGAGAAACGACGCCACAACCTCCGCCACCCGACCGTCCTGTCCGACGAAGTGGTGGTCGGCGGGGAGTTCGGCCGTCGCCCACCCGGCCGCCTCGGCCGCCTCGACGACCGGCGCCCAGTCGACGGTGTCGTCGCGGGCGCCGTAGACGACCTGTGCGGGGGCCGCGACCGCCGACACGGCCGGCGCGACGGCGTCCCCGTCCGGACCGCCGAGGCGGGCGGGCGGGGCGAGCGCCGAGAGCGCGTCCACCGGCGTCTCGCTCGCGACGAGGAGCGCCACCGCCGCGCCGAAGGAGTAGCCGAACAGGCCGACGCGGTCGTGGCGCTCGCGCCCCCACTCGAGCGCGCTGCGCGCGTCGGTGCGCTCCCCGCGCCCCCCGTCCCAGGGGCCGTAGTCGAACCGCAGGCAGTCGACGCCCGCGGCGGTCAGCGCGTCGGCCACCGCGACGAGCCGCCGGTCGCCGCGGGAGCCGCCGTACTTGGGGTGGGGCGGGCAGGCGACGACGAGCGCGCCGGCGTCGTCGGCCGCGTCGAGCGTCCCGCGGACGTCGCGGCCGCCGGGGACGAGCACCGCGTCGCTCACGGGGCGTGGTGGGGCCGGACGCGGTATAGCTCTTCGGCGTCCCGCCCACCAGAAGAGCCTTGAGTCCGTGTCCGATACGATGGGCGTCATGCCGGGCGAGTCAGGCGAGGACCCCCCCGACGCGGACGAGGAGTCGGCCGCCGGCTCCCCGATCAGTCGTCGACGGGTCCTGACGGCCGGCGCGGCGGTCGGCGCCGCGGGGGTCGCCGGGGCGTACGCGGTCGGGCGTCGGGACGGCGATTCGAGCGACGGGAGGGACGGGAGCGACGGGGGCGGTGACGGGACCGGTGGCGGCGACGCCACTTCCACGCCCGACCCGACGACGGAGCCCGTCCGGGACGGCCGGGCGCGGGAGCTGGCCGAGCGGTACGCGCCCGACCTGTACTTCGGCCGCCGGGAGCGATGGTTCCCGACCGACCCGCGCCGGTACGAGAGCGAGCGGGACGGCCGAACGGTCGTCGACGGCTTCGACGCGCTCGACGGCTACACCCGCGAGTTCCGCGAGACGGGCCGCCCGCCCGCGCCGACGGTCTGTTATCACGTCGTCGAGTACCCCGAGGCGCCGCTCGTGGCGGTGCAGTACTGGCTCTACTCGGCGTTCGACCAGTTCACGACCAACTTCCACTGGCACGACTGGGAGCTCCTGCAGGTGTTCGTCGACACCGACGCTGGCCGGCCCGTGCTCTACGCGGCGAGCGCCCACTCGCGGCGGGTGCCGAACAACGAGTTCGTCGACCCCGACGCGGCCCGGCCCGCGATCGTCTCGGAGGTGGGCTCGCACTCCAGCGCGCTCGGGGTGAACGCCCGCCGGGACAGCTTCCAGCGGTTCCCCGTCGACGGCCTCCCGGCGGACATCACAAACCGGGCGATCCGGGTGGCGAACGCCGTCGAGGCGATCCCGGCCGCGTACGGCCTGCCGCGCGACGAGGGCTTCCGGCTCCCGTACGCGGTGCCCGAACTCGACGGCGCGCCGCTGTACGAGCACGACCGCCTCCCCAGCGTGCGGGCGGCCGACCTCCTCCCGTCGGAGCTGACCGTCCGGAGCTTCGGGGCGCTGAGCGACCCGCCGACGGACCTGCCGGCCCGCGAGACCGGCGAACGGTGGGCACACGCCGGGGTCGAGGCGGCCGACGCCGACCGGCGCTACGACCTCGTCCCGATCGACGACCTCCGGGGGATCGACGCGTTCACCGGGCCGCAGCTGAGCTTCGAGTTCGCCGTGCCGGCGTTCGCCGAGGACGCGGTCGCGAAACACATCACTGCGGCCGGGGTGCCCTGGACCCAGGAGCGGTTCACGGCGCCGACCGCGGACGTCACCGACCCGCGCCACCGCGAGACGCTCGCGGACCGGTACGCGGGGATCGAGGCGACGGGCCCCGTCGAGCAGGTGGTCGGCGTCCTCCGCGAGGCGAGCGAGGCGGCCGACGCGCCGGACGGCGAGGGCATCGCGACCGTCGCGCCCACCGTCGAGGGGGTGTGTCTGCTGGAGAGCGACCCCGTCGCCGTTCCGACGTGGCGCGGCCGGGTGGCGGTTCGCGACGTCGCCGCCGGCGAGCACCGCCTGACGGTGAACGCCCCGGGCGTCGCCCCCTACGCCGAGCGGCTGTCGGTCGAGGAGGGGACCGGCCGGGCCGGGGTCGACGGGGCCGTGACCGTCGTGCCGAACGCCCGCGCGGTGAAGGTCCGCGGCGACGCTGGCGACCGGTCGATCGCCCGGGTGCGCCTCGCGGACGACTTCGGCGGCCGGGTGTACGACGCGCCGCCCGACGACGACGGTCGCTTCGCCGTGTACGCCCACGAGGGCGGCGCCTACACGGTCGAGGTGCGCGACGAGGACGGCGTTCCCGGCGCCTTCCGCGTCAACCCCGACCCCGGACAGGGGCGCGCGACGGTCGAGAACGTCCGGACGGGCAAGGCGCCGATGGCGACGTTCGTCCGCGACCTGCTCGCGGAGACGCGCGACCGTGCCCGCGGCTACCTCGACGGCGAGTCGACCGGGACGGACGGAACGTCGACTGCGACCCCGGCCGACGGCACGGACGAGGACGCGACGACCGAGACGGCGACCGCGACCCCGACGACCGACGGGAAGCCGGCGGCGCGTCCCTCCGGCGGCCTGCTCACCGGCCTCACGAACGCGCTGGCCGCCGCCGAGCGCGCGGTCGAGGCGGCCGAGGCCGGCGACGGGCCGGGGGCGAACCGCCGCCTCGAAGCCGTCGCGCGGCGCCTCGGTGGCCTCCGGACGGCGCTCGACGCCAACCGCGACCGGCTCGACTCGGCGCAGGTCCGGCTGTTCGAACGGCGCCTCGACCTGCTCGACCGCCGCATCTCCGAGGCCATCGAGACGCCGACGACCTGAGTGGCCGGCGGGTGGTCGCTCGCTCCGGTGCGACGGGGCGACCCGGCGTTCGGACGGGGGGCGAGCGCGACCTGCCGTCCGACCGGCGTCGGGCCGGCCAGCCGCTCCGACCGGCGGGCTTTTGGGCGGGCCGGGCGCACGGCGGCGCATGCGCGGGGTCCCCGAGCGGTACGCCGAGCAGTACCTCGGGTCGGCCCCGAGTCTCGTCTGGCTGCTGGTCGTCAACGCCGTCGCCTTCCTCGTCGGCGTCGCCTTCTACGCGACCGCGACCCAGCCGTACGGTCTGCGGCTCGCCGAGGTCCCGACGTTCGTCTACCCGCTGTACGGCGACTCGCCGACGGCGCTCGCGCTCGCGACGCTGTCGGTCGCCACCCTGCTCCCCAATCTGGGGCGACCGGTGCGCGCGGCGCCGCGCAACCGGCCGCTCGCCTACCTCCACACGCTCGCGTTCGTCTGGCTCGTCAAGTACGGCCTCTGGACCGTCGTGGCGCTCCTCCTCCGCCCGGACCTGTACGTCTTCGCGCCCGGCGCGCTCTGGGCGTTCTGGGGGATCACGATCACTCACCTGGGCTTCGTCGTCGAGGCGTTCCTGATCCCGAACTACGGCGCGACGACGCGGGGCGCGCTCGTCGCCGCGCTCGCCGCGCTCCTCCTGAACGACGCGGTCGACTACGCGCTCGGGTTCCACCCCCCGCTCCGGTACGACCCGGGGCCCCTCCTCGTCGCGGTCACCGTCGCGCTCTCGGTCGCGGCGGTGGCGCTCGCCGCCCGGTCGCTCGACCCGCTCGCGTCGGGGGGCTCCGCGGGACGCAGTTCTTAAACACGACCGTCGCATAGCTCCCGCTATGGACTCCGCGGTGCTGCTCGATCTCCTGGGCAACGAGAACCGCCGGCGCATCCTCCGGTTGCTCTCCCGCAAGCCCTGCTACGTCACGGAGATCAGCGAGTACCTCGGGGTGAGTCCGAAGGCGGTGATCGACCACCTCCGCAAGCTGGAGGAGGCGGGGCTGGTCGAGAGCCGGACCGACGACCAGCGGCGCAAGTACTTCCACATCTCCCGGAACCTGCGGCTGGAGGTGAACGTCTCGCCGCACGGCTTCGGCGCGAAGTCGGCCTACCCGGCGAGCCCGAGCCTCGACATGTCCGGCCGGTGTCCCCACCTGTCGCTCGACCTCCCCGACAACGACGCGGACGAGGCCGGCGAACTCGCCCGCGAGCTCGATCGGCTCGAACAGCTGGAAAACGAGCTGTCGCTCGCCCAGCGGTGGGTGTACGGCCGGATGACCGACGTGCTCGACCGGCTGAACGACCGGATCGGGTCGGACGTCGACGGGCGGTTCCACGCGGAGGTGCTCGCCGCCGTGGCGACCGGCGCGCGGACCGTCAGCGAGGTGAGCGAGGACGTCGACGCGCCCCGGGAGGCCGTCGAGGACGCGCTCGGAACCCTCGCGGACCGCGGTCTCGCCACCCGCGACGGCGACGGCTGGCGGGTGCGGTGAGCTCGCGGCTCTATAGCTCGCGAGTCAGGCCCCCCCGGAGGTCCCGGCCGAAGTAGTGCCCGGCGACCGCGACCAGCGCGCCGACCGTCGCGCCGACGCCGGCGACCTCCGGCCCGTAGCCCGCGAGCAGCGGGACGAGGGCGCTCCCGAGCACCGCGTTCAGCGCGACGCCGAGGACGGCCGCGACCGCGCCGCCGACGCCGACCGCGAGGTAGTGGCTCCGCGACGCGACCAGCCCGTACCCGAAGGTGGCGACGAACAGGCCGACGACCCGGCCCGGCCCCCCGAGTACCGGCAGGAGCCCGCCGAGGGCGACGCCGGCGACGGCGACGGCGGTCGCGACGAGGAACGCCCGGATGGAGAGCCGCGGTCGCGGGAGGCGTGGGCGGGGGAGGCGGCTCCGGAGCCCGGCGAGGCGGCCGCCCGGCTCGCGCCCCTCGCGGACCGGCGGTTCGCGCTCGGCCGCCCGCTCCCGTTCGACGGTTCGACTGCGGTCCACGTTCGCCGTTGGGCGGGCGGGGGGAAGGCGCTTGCGCTCGCTCCGGTGGTGTGGCGTCCGGTCGGTTCCCCCCGTCGCTGGCCCGAACTGTGGCGCCCGGTCGACTCGCTCCGTCGCTGGCCCGAACGGTTCACCTGCGGGACCGAACGGGAGCGTTCGAGGGGCCGCGCACCGCGAGCGGCCGGCCGACCTGGTCGAGCGGCGCTCCCGCGACTACCCGGAGTGAGTGGATTCAAGTCCGCGCCCGCCCGACCGCGAGCCATGAACCCCGGAGACCGGGTCAGCGTCGAGCACGCGGGCGGCACGGAGGAGGGCGTCCTCCTCCCCTCCACGACCGCCGAGCACCTGGTGGTGAAACTCGACGGCGGCTACAACGTCGGCATCGACCGCGAGGGCGCCGACGTCGAGGTGCTGGAGCGGGACGTCTACGACGTGGCCGCCGCACAGGACGAGGTCGAGTCGTCGACGGTGGCGTTCGACGAGGACCTGCCGACCGTGTCGCTCATCTCGACCGGCGGCACCATCGCCTCGACCGTCGACTACCGGACCGGCGCCGTGACGGCGCGGTTCGACGCCGAGGACGTGCTCCGGGCGGTCCCGGACCTCGCCGGGCGGGCGAACTACCGCGGCCGCGTCGTCGCCAACATCCTCTCGGAGAACATGACGCCCGCCGTGTGGCGGGACCTGGCCCGCGCGGTCCACGAGGAGATCGAGGCCGGGGCGGACGGCGTCGTCGTCATGCACGGCACGGACACGATGGCCTTCTCGGCGACGGCGGTCGCGCTGATGGTCGACGCGCCCGTGCCGGTCGTGTTCACGGGGAGCCAGCGCTCTGCGGACCGCCCCTCCAGCGACAACGTGATGAACGCGGTCTGTGCGGTCGAGGCGGCGAAGGCCGACCACGCCGAGACGCTCGTCTGCATGCACGCCAGCGAGTCAGACGACCGCTGTGCGCTCCACCGCGGTCCGCGAGCGCGGAAGAACCACACCTCCCGCCGGGACGCGTTCGACACCGTCGGCGCCGAGCCGATCGGCCACGTCGACTACGGAACCGAGGACGTGACCTTCCACCGGCCGGTGACGTCCCGCGGCGCCGTCGACCTGGACGTCTCGCCCGACCTCGACCCCGACGTGGAGCTGGTGAAGTTCACGCCGGGCATGGACCCCGCGGCGCTCGACTACCTCGACGGCGCTTCGGGCGTCGTCGTCGAGGGGACGGGACTGGGACACGTCGACACGGACCTGGTCCCGCGGCTGGCCGACCTCGTCGACGACGGGACTGTCGTGGTCATGACCAGCCAGTGCATCGAGGGGCGGGTGTGCGACCGGGTGTACGACACCGGGCGCGACCTGCTCGACGCGGGCGTCGTCGAGGCCGGCGACACCCTCCCCGGGGCCGCGAAGGTGAAGCTGATGTGGGCGCTCGCCAACACGGCCGACCCGGCCGACGCGATGACGCGGAACCTCGTCGGGGAGCTCCAGGAGCGCTCCGTGCCGTGGACCTGACCGTTCGGCGGGCGCGGGGGGCGGACGTCGACCGGGTCCGGGCGTTCACGAGCGACACGTGGCCGGACCGCGAGGTCGGCGACTACGTCGGCGACGCGATGGAGGAGTGGACGCGAGCGGACCGCGCCGACCGCCTGACGCTCGTCTGCGAGGCGGCGGGGACGGTCGTCGGCGTCGTCCGCGGCGCCCTGCTCACCGACCACGAGGCCTGGGCGTCGGGGCTCCGGGTCGCCCCCGACCACCGCGACGAGGGGGTGGGGACGCGCCTGACCCGCGCGGTGCTCGCGTGGGCGCGCGACCGCGGCGCGTCGGTGTGTCGCAACCTCGTGTTCTCCTGGAACGCACCGAGCCTCGGGCTCTCGCGCCTGACCGGCTTCGAGCCGTGTGCCTCCGTGCGGTTCGTGTCCGTCGAGGCGGACGCCGGCGCAGGCAACGACCCCGGGACGGACCGGACCGACGCGCGCCCCGACGACGGCTGGGCGTTCTGGAGCGGGTCCGACGCCCGGACGGCGCTCCGGGGGCTTGCGCTCGACGCCGCGGAGCCGTGGGCGGTCTCGGAGCTGACGCGCGAGCGCCTGCACGACGCCGCGGCCGACGACCGGCTGGTGACCGTCGGCGGCGACGGGACGCGCGGCGTGACCTGTCGCGTCCGCACCCGTCGGTACCGCGAGGACGGCCCTCTGTTGGCGGAGTACGCCGTCGGCGCGTGGGCCGACCCCGCTGCAGCCGGTCGGCTGCTCGACGCGGTGCGCCGGGACGCGGCGGCGGCGGGCGCCGACCGGGGGCGGGTGCTCGTCCCCGAGGGCGTCCGGTGGGCGACGGACGCGGCGAGCGCGCACGCGGCGCTCGACGACGCCCCGCACTTCCTGCTCGCGGCCGACCTCGCGGCGGTCGACCCGGCGGCGGAGGCGGCGTCCTGGTGACGGACGCCGGGGCGGCACGGGTAGCGGCGCGCGGCCGCCGTGTACGAACTCGGCTGGCGACGACCGCGAGCCGCTCGGCCGGTCCGAACTCGATCGGCGACGAACGCAAGCCACTTGACCGGCACGCACGGACGGTCGGGCGTGTACCACGTCGTCGGCGGCGGGATCGCGGGGCTGGCGGCCGCGTACCGGCTCCAGTCCCACGGCCACGAGGTCAGGGTGTTCGAGGCGGGCGACGACCTCGGCGGCCTGGCGGCCACCTACGACACCGCCGGCGACCCCATCGAGAAGTTCTACCACCACCTCTCGAAGTCCGAGGAGCGGATCGTCGACCTCGCCGGGGAGCTGGGGCTCGGTGACGCGGTCGAGTGGCGGGTCGGGAAGAACGCCTACTACGTCGACGGGGTCGTCCACCCGCTCGACGCGCCGTGGGAGATACTCGCGTACCCCCACATGAGTCTCTACGACAAGTTCCGGCTGGCGATGCTCACGCAGGGCATAGACGTCAGGGGCGGCGTGCCGACGTTCGACAGCTACGACGACCTGGCCGCCTACGACGACGTCCCCATCGAGGAGTTCGTCGTCGAGCACACCACCCGCGGCGTGTACGAGAACTTCGTCGAGCCGCTTCTCGACGCCAAGTTCGGCGACCGGACGGACGACGTGAGCGCGGCGTGGTTCCTCGGCCGGGTGCAGTTCCGGGGCGAGCGGGACCTCCTGCGCGGCGAGGTGCTCGGCTACTTCGACGGCGGGTTCGGCCGCCTGCTCGACCGGCTCGTCGACGCCGTCGGCCGCGACCGGATCGACACCGGCGCCCGGGTGACGGACCTGGCGACGAGCGACGGGAGCGTCGCGTCGCTGACCGTGGCGTCCGACGACGGCGAGACGGTCCACGAGACCGACGGGGTCGTGGTGGCGACGATGCCGAACGTCCTGGAGGGGCTGACGGGCTACGCCTGCGACGTGGACTTCCAGGCGGCGCTGTGTGCCGTCGTCCGGATGGACGAGTCGCTCATGGACACCTACTGGCTCAACATCGCCCACGACGCCCCGTTCGGCGCGCTGATCGAGCACACGAACTTCGTGTCGCCCGGGCGCTACGGCGGCGACCGCCTGCTGTACGTCGCCAGCTACGTGCAGGACCTCGACGACCCGCTGTGGCGGGCGAGCGACGCGGAGGTCCGCGAGCGGTGGCTCGGTCACGTCGGGGAGATGTTTCCGTCGTTCGACCGCTCGACCGTCCGGGAGTTCCGCCTCGCGCGGGCGCCGCGCGCCGCGCCCATCTACGAGCGAGGCTACCTCGACACCGTGGTCCCCTACGACCTCGGCGACGCGGTCGCCGACGGCGTCTACTACGCCGGGATGGCGAGCGCGGCGCAGTACCCCGAGCGGAGCCTCAACGGCGGGGTCGTCGCGGGCTACGAGTGCGCCGACCGCATCCACGCGGCGGCGACCGGCGACGCCGCCGGCGCGGGCGACGGCCGGACGCCGCTGCGCCACGATTAACCCCTCGCCGTGCGTCGGCCCGGTATGGTGACGGAACTGCGCGACGGCGTGTGGCGGCTCGCGTGCCGGGGCGTGAACGCCTACCTCGTCGCACCGGGAGACGAGTCGGGGCCGACGCTCGTCGACGCGGGGACGCCCTGGGACGCCGACACGGTCCGGACCGCGGTGGCGCGGGTCGGCTTCGAGCTGGAGGACGTCGAGCGCGTCCTCCTCACCCACTACGACCTCGACCACGTGGGCGCGCTCGCCGACCTCGCGCGGCGCGGCCTCGACGCGCCCGTCCACGCCGCCGACCCGGACGCCGGACAGCTCGCGGGGCGGCTCGAGGCGCCGCTCTCGAACCACAAGGGGCTGCTCCAGCGCGCGCTCGCGGCGCTGGTCGAGCGCCCGGACCTCCCGGTCGAGCGGGTCGCCGACGGCGAGTCGATCGACGGGTTCGACGCGTACCACACGCCGGGCCACACGCCCGGCCACGTCGCGTACGTCCACGACGACCTCGCGGCGGGGTTCGTCGGCGACCTCGTCGTCGAGCGCGAGGGGCGCCTCCGCGCCTCGCCGTGGTATCTCAGCTACGACGCCGACGCGGTGCTCGCGAGCGTCGAGTCGCTCGCGGACCGGGCGCCCGCCTTCGAGGCGCTCTGTATGGGCCACGGGACGCCGATCACGGCGAACGGGAGCGTCGTCCTGGCGCGGCTCGGGGCCGCCGCGGCTCGGCGGCGGTAGGCCCCGTCCGCCCGGACCGTGCCGCGTCGGCTCTCACGGCGGCCGAGCGTGCCGTACCTCGCGCTCGCCAAGCGCGTCGGCGCTAGGTGTCCTCGTCGATGCCGGGCGCGTCGGTCGGGTCGACGTCCGAGGGCTCCTCGCCCCCGCCGACGACCACCGCGCCGTCCTCGGTCTCGACGTACACGTCGTCCGCGAACCCGCCCGCCGCGTGGGGGTGCTCCGGGTCGTCGAGCTTCGCCGGCGTCGCGGGGGCGTCCGGGACCTCGCCCCGCCGGAAGTCGCCCAGCGGGTCGTCGATGGTGACGTCGTGGGCCTCGAAGAACTCCCGGTAGCGCTCGTAGTGGGTCTCGACCTCGTCGGCCGGGAACTCCATCATCTCGGTCCAGCCGTGGTTGTAGAAGTCGAAGTTGGCCT
>JBDGTB010000006.1:0-13584 GCA_042217235.1 Haloferacaceae archaeon
GAATCTTGACTCGGTTGGTCTGGATACAGCGGGATTAGCCTAGAACGGATGTCCCAGAAACTGGCTCGTTCCGAACAACATCGCCAACCGTTGCTGGACCCACGTGAGCATATGCTGAATCCCTTCGATAGCTGTACCCAGATGGGGAACGACGACCAGATGACCGTTTATCTGCAAGGCCACGGCGACAATCTGCGGCTGTTTCACGGGCGGTTCGCCGTGAGATTGGTCGGTGAAGGGGTTGTCGTCACCGCGCGTGACGTACCCGCGATCGGTTTTTTTCGACGACGCGATGAGTGGTCAGATCCCCATCGTTAACCTGCTCAGCCCGAAAGACGACCACATCGCCTTCGTCAACTGGGCCGGCGATCGCCGTGGGAATGGCGACGAACCCGTCCCCCGGATCCAGAGTCGGCTGCATGCTACCCGATGTCACGTAGCTCAACAGGATCGGTTGGCCGAGTAACCCGCCCACGACGAGGGAGAACACGACGAGTCCGACCGTGACCTGACCAACGATAGAAACGAAACGACCGATCGACATGTTCGCTACCTCCAACCGGGATCCCGGCTATTCATGAAAACACCGCTAATAAAAAGGATTCCTTCGGACCTATGCGTTCGGGTCGAGATCACGCGGATCGTTGCTGGGCAGATCCGCTGCGCTCTGGACCGACTGAACGGTGATCTTCTCGAGGAGCTCGCCGACAGGCGACGGATTGCCCGAACCGAGCGGTCGGGTGTCAACGACGAGACCCACACGCACGCTCTCGCCCGGTTCCAGTTTCGCAGCGTGCGTGGGGACGTGTTTCAGGGGCTGAAGATCCCGCGGCTTGAGGTCGTTCGACCCGACACTGAGCTGGTAGTCGGGAGGCGAGCCATCGCTGGGACCAGTCCCCGCGTAGAAACCGACTGCCTTGTCGCCGCCCTTGACACCATCCTCGACGATCCAGACGTACTGGTCCGTTCCCGACTGGTTCCGAAGCTCGAACAGCGCATCGATGTACGTCTGGCCTTCGTTGAATCCGTCCGCGATGACCTCGTCACCGATATTCAACACCGCCAGGCCGTTCTGCGTGTCGAAGTATTCGCTGTTGGGACTCTCGGTCGCTTGCTGGATCCCGATCATCCCGTTTGCGTCGTTGGTGAGCGTGATCTTTGCATCCCTGTCGCCAGTGAAGCTCGTCACAGCGCCCGTACCCATCGTCGCTGCCCCGCCGGCGGCGAGCGCTCCCATTCCGACCAGGAACTTGCGTCGTTTCACCATTGTTGTGTCACCTTGGTTGTTTCGCGCGCCCCGGACCCACGCTCGGGCGCTCCCGGCCCGGGTCCGACCTGACGCGCTTGGAACATCCATGGGGAGCCACCCCCGTTGTACTGACCCGCCTGAGACCGGTTCAGGCCCCGACAGCCGATCCACCGGCCGTAACTGAACCGTAGTCAAATCCGGTCTAACGAAGAGTAAACGCGGCCTGAAACCGGTCAGGGCGCGATTGGATTGCTAGTACATCTAGTTATTTCGCAAATGCTTATGGAGCTACAGGAGTCAGACGTACGTCACGTATGTCTGCGATCTCGGAGGGGACGACAGTCGGGGGTAGCCCGGACGCGACGGGGGAGGAAAGCGACGCGAACGGGGGTGAGGCCGACGATCTCTCTCGCGACGAGGTGTACGAACTCCTCTCGAACCACCGCCGCCGGTTCGCGCTCCACTACCTCCAGCGAAACGAGGTCGCCACGGACGTCGGGACGCTCGCCGAACACGTCGCCGCCTGGGAGAACGAGGTCCCGGTCGCGGAGGTCACGTCGACGGAGCGAAAGCGCGCGTACACCTCGCTCCAGCAGTTCCACCTCCCGAAGCTGGACGAGAAGGACGTCGTCGACTTCGACGAGCGGGCGGGGACGGTCGAGCTCGCGCCCACCGCGGAGAACCTCCGGGTGTACCTGGAGGTGGTCGACGAGCACGACGTCCCCTGGAGCCTCTACTACCTCGGGTTGGCGCTCGTCGGCGGGGCGCTCTGGTCGCTGACGGCGCTCGGCGTCGCGCCGTTCGGCTCGATCCCGCCGGCGGCCTGGACCGTCTTCCTCGTCGTCGCGCTCGTGGTCTCCGCGGCGGCGCACACGTACGTGACCCGCCGGAACCGGCTCGGGCAGGGCACGTCCCCGCCGGAGGTGGGCCGATGAGGCGTCGTCGACGGCTCGCGCTCGTGGGGCTCCTCGCCGCCAGTCTGATGCTCGTGACCGCGACCAGCGGCTTCTCCTCCGTGGAGGCCGACCGGGGGATGAACGCGGCGGTCGTCAGCGACGCGAACGCGTTCCTCGGCCTCGAGGAGCGGGTCGCCGGCTGTGGCGACCACGCCCGCTTCGCGGTGACCAACCGGCTCGGCACCGAGATCGACGTGAGCGCGACGGTCGTGGACGCGAGCACCAACATCACCGCCGACGTGACCGACGCCCCGACCGGGCTCGTACCGGGCGACACCGACACGATCGACGTCGACGTCCACCCGGTCGGGAACACGACGACCGACGGACTGGTCACGCTGGACATCGTGGCGACCGAGGAGGGCACGCGCGTCGAGCTCACCCGCACCGTCCGGACCGACTGCCTCCCGCGAGGCGATAGCGGGGGCGGCACCGACGGGGGTGCCGGACCCGGTCCCGGACCCGACGGCCCGAAGGACGTGAGCTTCGTCGCCCTGTGCTCGGCGGACGGCGAGCGGTCGGGGACCTACAGCGTGAGCGGCGGCCCCCGGACGGTCTCCTGGAGCGCCAGCGAGACCGCGGCCGGCGTCGACGCCGTCGTCTACAAGGCCGGGCAGTCGGTGTACGCGATCCCGGACCCGGACGGGACGTTCGCCTCCGGCGACGGGACGAGAGTCGGCACCGTCGGGGGCGGGTCGAGCTCGGCCCTCGCGAGCGACCCGTGTGGCGCCACGAACGCCACGACGGAGCTGGTGAAATTCGAGTACGAGAACGGGCTGTTCGAGCCGAGCGGCGACCGCTGACCGCGCCGCCGGTCGCCCCCGCAACCCCCTTGTAACTGGCCGTCCCAGTCCCCCCATGCCCGACCGAACGGCCGCCGTCTCCCGCGAGACGGGCGAGACGGCCATCGACCTCACGCTCGACGTCGACGGCGACGGCGACGTCCGCGCGGACACCGGGATCGGCTTTTTCGACCACATGCTGACCTCGTTCGGCACCCACGGCCTGTTCGACCTGACCGTCGACTGCGACGGCGACCTGGCGGTCGACGACCACCACACGGTCGAGGACGTGGCGATCGTCCTCGGCGAGGCGTTCGCCGAGGCGCTCGGGGACAAGCGGGGGATCGAGCGGTTCGCCGACCGGCGCGTGCCGCTGGACGAGGCGGTCGCCTCGGTCGTCGTCGACGTCTCGGGGCGGCCCTACTTCGCGTTCGAGGGGGGCTTCTCCGAGGCGCGCGTCGGCGAGTTCACCAGCGACATGGCCCGCCACTTCGCGCGCTCGCTCGCCACCAACGCGGGGCTGACGCTCCACGCCGCCGTCGACGGGGAGAACGCCCACCACGAGGTCGAGGCGCTGTTCAAGGCGCTCGCGCGGGCGCTCGACGACGCGACCCGGGTCGACGAGCGGCGCGGCGGGACGCCGAGCACGAAGGGGGAGCTGTAGCGGCCGGGCGCACGGTCGGGCCGGGTGCGGGCTCGAGCCGGGCCCGAGGGGCCGGCACGGGTGGGGCGGGAAGCCGTCGGGGGTAGCACCATCACGCCCGTCGAGGCCGATCCCGCATCGCCGGATCGAACCACGGACGGACCGCGACACGTCTAAGTCCTCGCCCGCCGACACCCGACCAACGCCGTGTTCGACGAGATCATGGAGAAGTTCGAGGGGAGCCCCGGCCAGCAGGCCGTGATCCGCCTCCTGCTGGAGCGGGGCTTCTCGGTGAACGACGAGGGGCGGGTCGTCTCGGGCGGCATCGAGATCCCCGACACGAGCATCGCGCGCGAGGTCGGGGTCGACCGCCGGGTCGTCGACTCGACGACCGACGCCATCCTGGCGGACCCCGACCTCCGGCGGATCTTCCAGAACATCTCGGCCATCCCGAGCCTGATGGACCTCGCGCCGGTGCTCGACCTGGCGGTGCTCACGGTGTGGGTCGACGACGAGACCCGCCACGGGATCGTCGCGGAGGTGACGGGGCTGCTCGCCGAGCGGGAGATCTCCATCCGTCAGATCATCAGCGAGGACCCCGAGTTCGCCACCGACCCGAAGCTCTACGTCGTCACCGACGACCGCCTGCCCGGCGACCTGCTCGTGGCGGTCCGCGAGCTGCCGTACGTCCGGCGCGTGGAGTTCTAGCGTGTCGCTCCGCGACCGGCTCCCCGACTTCGACCGCGTCTCCGTCGTCACCGCCGTCGTCGTCGCCGCACTCGGCCTGCTGTTTCTCGGCTTCGTCCTCTACCTGAGCCTGACCCCGTGACCCCGTCCGCGACGGACAGGAGAGGAGTCAAGACGACGCCCGGCCTACCGCCGCCGATGACGGACCCGGACCCGGACGCCGAGCCCGAGCCCTTCCTGACCGTCGCCGAGCGAGCGTCGGCCTTCTTCGAGGTCAACGGGTCCGAGTTCACGGGTTTCGTCGCGCCGGCGCGGTCCGTCGAGGCGGCCGAGGCGTTCGTCGCCGAGGTGCGCGCGGACCACCCCGACGCCACCCACGTCGTGCCGGCCTACCGCGTCCCCGCGGACCCGGACGACGAGCGGGGGCGGCTCCGGGAGTGGGCGAGCGACGACGGCGAACCGAGCGGGTCGGCGGGCAAGCCGGCGCTGAACGTGCTCCAGGGCCAGGAGGTGCGAAACGTCGCGGTCGCGGTCGTCCGCTACCACGGCGGCCCGAACCTCGGGATCGGGGGGCTGGTGCGGGCCTACTCGAAGAGCGTGAAGCTCGCCCTCGACGCGGCGGGCGTCGTCGAGCGGGTGCCCCACGAGCGGTTCGACGCCGTCGTCGACTACGACGACTCGGGGACGGTCCGCGGCCTGCTCGAGAGCGCCGACGTGCCCTTCGAGGCCGACTACGCCGAGCGCGTCCGGTTCGAGGTGTCCGCGCCGGTCGCCGAGGCGGCCGACCTGCGCGACCGCCTCCGCAGCGCCACGAGCGGCCGGGTGACGATCGAGTGAGGGGCGACCGGGAAGGCCGGGCGGGCGCGACCTTCGGCGGGGGCGTCCCCGCGGCCGAGAGCGGGGCCGACCCGTCGACGCGGAGGGGCGCGGCTTCCGGTGGAGCCGGTCCCCGGTCGGCGCGGGCGGGGGCGATCGGTCTCGACCGGAAGGGAGGGGGTCAGGTCGTGCCGAACGCGCGGTCGCCGGCGTCGCCCAGGCCGGGGACGATGTACCCGTCGTCGTCGAGGTGGTCGTCGATGGCGACCGTGAGCAGGTCGGCGTCGGGGTGGGCGTCGCCGACGCGCAGGAGGCCGTCGGGCGCCGCGACCGCGGCGAGGACGACCACGCGCTCGGGGTCGGGCTGGGCGTCGTACACCCGGTCGAGGACGGCACACATCGTCGACCCCGTGGCGAGCATCGGGTCGGCGACGACGACGGTGTCCCGCTCGGTGATCCGGGGGAGCTTCACGTAGTCGACGCTGATCGGGAACGAGCCGTCCGCCGCCCGTCCCGCGGACTCGTCGCGGCCGGCGCTGACGACGCCCTGTTTCGCGCGGGGGAACGCCTTCAGGAGCCCCTCGACGAACGGGGTGGCGGCACGGAGGACGTTCACGATCACCACGTCCTCCATCCCGGTCACCCGCTCGCCGGTCGTCTCGGCGAGCGGGGTCAGGACGCTGACGAACTCGGTCTCCATCATGCCGTCGATGATCTCGTACCCGCAGACCCGCCCGAGCTTCACCAGCCCCTTCCGGAACGCGACCTGTTCGGTCTCGACGTCCCGGAGCCGGGAGAGGGTGGTCCGTGCCAGCGCGTGGGTGACGAGCTTGGCGTCGCCGCGGTCCTCGATGGCCATGCCGGAGGAGGCGTCGGAACGGCCATAAACCCGGCCCCGGTGGGTCGCCCGAACGGCGGTCGGCGATCGGACCGGGTCGAATGTCGCCCCGACCGCGGGAGATTTATGGTGTCGTGCCCTACTGACGGGGATACGAACCGATGGAGGAGAGCATCTCCGGGTTCAAGATCCGCGGGCGGTGGGTCGACGTCGTCGAACACGGCGAGCGGATCACCCGGGCGCTCCGCGACGCGGGCGTCGACCCGGACGACGAGGCGTTCCAGGACTGGAACGAGTGGCGACCGAAGGCCCACGAGCGGCTGAGCCGGGACGTGAGCCGCAAGACGGCCGAGCAGGCGAGCGTCGGCGAGGGGGCCGGCGAGCGCGCGGGCAAGGAGCCCGACGAGGACCTCCGGACGGCGGGCGAGAAGCTCTCGGAGTCCTACGAGAAGGTCGACGAGGGGGACAGCGAGGCGGCCGTCGAGTCCTGGCAGGACTCGCTCGACTACGTCGCCCGCGCGGCCGACTCCGCGGGCCGGAAGGCGCTGCGGGCCGTCGAGGACACCGTCTACCGGAAGGTGATGACCCAGCTCGCGCCGTACTACTTCGACAACGACCTGATCAGCGCGAACATCCAGAAGACGACGCGGGGGGAGGGCGAGCCCGAGTTCGTCTTCGAGGTGAACGTCAACGACGACGACCTGAAGCAGGCGGTGAGCGAGCGCCTCGGCGAGTACGAGGACGTCACCCGCTGGCACGTGGACACCGAGAAGGACACCGCGGTCGTCGAGGCCGTCGAGGGCGTCGAGCCGCCGACCGACGCCGACTCCGAGCAGGACTCGACGACGAACTGAGACGCGCCGCGGCGAGGTCCGCGCGTCGACGGTCGACGGGCCCCGGACGCCGGCGGCACGTCAAGAATCATTACCCGTCGGCCCCACCTCGACGCATGGCCGACCCGCTCCGCGTCGACGCCGGCGAGCTCACCGCCGAGGAGATACTCGACGCCCTCCGCGACGGTCGCCGGGTGGTCGTCCGGACGGAGGTGCTCGGCGGCCACGAGGTCACGCTGCGTCACGACGGGACGACGTTCTACTGCGACACGCCGACCACCCTGCACAAACACGAGGCGGAAGGCGAGATGCGCGACTGCATCGAGCGCATGGGGTACGCGAAAGACGGGCCCTGACCGGTCCCCGCCTCGCAGGAGTAAGGTCTGACCGGTCCCCGCCTCGCAGGAGTTAAGGTCTGACCGGTCCCCGCCTCGCAGGAGTTAACCCGGCCTCGGACGCAGGGAGGGCCATGAGCGAGACCCCCCAGATCGAGGACCTCGTCGGGGACAAGGACCCCGGCTTCGAGCACGTGCTCGCCTGCGTGTTCGGGATCCAGGACCACGAGAGCCGCACCTACCTCGCCCTCCTGGACAACCCCGGGAGCACGGTCGCCGAGCTCGCCGAGACCCTCGACCGCGACCGGTCGAACGTCAACCGGTCGCTGACGACGCTCATCGAGAAGGGGCTCGCCGAGCGCGAGCGGCGCCTGCTCGACCCGGGCGGGTACGTGTACCAGTACACGGCGACGCCGCTGCCGGCGGCCAAGGAGATGCTCCACGAGGCGCTCGACGAGTGGGCGGCGCGGGTCCACGACGCGATCGACGACTTCGGCGCGGAGGACGTCGGGGACGTGGGGGTCGAGCGCGAGTAGCGACCGGGGTCGGGACCCTCGCCTCCGTCGCGACCGGCCAACGCAGGGGCCGGATCGCCCCGTCGAGACCCGCGCCCCTTTTGGTCCGGCGCCCCGACGGGCGGACAATGAGCCTCCGACTCGACGCCGACCCCGGCGAGGTCCCGGACGACGCGGCCGACGGCTGCTGGCTGGAGTGTATCGCCTGCGGGGAGACGTTCGCCCCCTTCGAGGGGATCCGCTACACCTGCGACGACTGCGACGGCCTGCTGGAGGTGCGGTACGCCGACCTCCCGACGTTCGAGGACTTCTCGGGCCGGGGCGTCTGGCGCTACGCCGCCGCCCTCCCGTTCGACGAGGGCGTCACGCTCCCGGAGGGGGACACGCCGCTGCATCGCGTCCCGCCCCTGGAGGCGTCGGTCGGCGTCGAGTCGCTCCGGGTCAAACACGAGGGGATGAACCCGACGGGCAGCTTCAAGGACCGCGGGATGACCGTCGGGGTTCGGACGGCGCAGGCGGTGGGCGTCGACCGCCTCGCGTGTGCCTCGACGGGCAACACCTCGGCCGCGCTCGCCGCCTACGGCGGGCGCGGCGGGATGGAGACGCTCGTGCTCCTGCCCGCGGGGAAGGTCGCCGCCGGGAAGGTCGCCCAGGCGGCGCTCCACGGCGCGCGCATCCTCGAGGTCGACGGCAACTTCGACGCCTGTCTGGACATCGTCCAGGAGCTCGCCGCCCGGGGCGAGGCGTACCTGCTCAACTCGCTCAACCCCTTCCGGCTGGAGGGACAGAAGACGATCGGCCTGGAGATCCTGGAAGCGCACCGCGAGGACTACGGGACGTACCCGGACCGGATCGTCCTGCCGGTGGGGAACGCGGGCAACACCGCGGCGCTGTTCAAGGCGTTCCGGGAGCTCGTGCAGGCCGGCGAGCTCGCCCCCGAGCAGGTGCCGGCCCTGACCGGCGTGCAGGCCGAGGGCGCCGCGCCGATGGTCGAGGCGGTCGAGAACGGCTGGGACGAGGTGCGCCGCTGGGAGGAGGTCGAGACGCGCGCGACGGCGATCCGGATCGGCAACCCCGTCAACGCGCCGAAGGCGCTCCCGGGCATCCGGGAGACGGGCGGCACCGCGGTCGCGGTGTCGGACGACGAGATCACGGACGCCCAGCGGGCGCTCGCGGCGGAGGGGGTCGGCGTCGAGCCCGCCTCGGCCGCCTCGGTCGCCGGCCTGCGGGCGCTCCGGGAGCGCGGCGTCGTCGACGACGACGAGCGCGTGGTCTGTCTGACCACGGGCCACCTGCTGAAAGACCCCGACGAGGCGTTCCGCGCCGGCGGCGAGCCCGAGCCGGTACCGAACGACGCCGACGCGGTGCTCGACCACCTCGCCGAGTAGGCCGGGGGCGACAGACGGGCGTCTGACGGGTGCTTTTGGTCGCGTGTGAGAGACACCCACGGTATGCTCTCCGGCAAACTGCCCACCGCGAGCCTCGACGAGCCCGACGAGCCCGCGGTCCCCGACGGCCCGACGGTCGACCCGGCACCCGTCAGCGGTCGGGGACGCTCCGCGCCCGGACGGCGGTCCCCGTCGCGGGACGAGCCGAGCGCGGACGAGCGCGTCGAGCGGCTGACCGCCGAGAACGAGCGCCTCCGCGACGCCGTCGAGCGCGAGCGCGAGCGGCGGAAGGCGGTCGTCGAGCGCTACGAGCGGCTGCTCGACCGACGGGACGCGACGGACCGGGCGAACGGACGCAAGCGCGCCGGGGAGGACGACGCCGCGGACGGCGGGATCCACGCGCTCGTCGACGCGCTCCGGACGCGGGTGGCGCGCGGGCTGGCGCGGCTCGGCTGAGCCCGGGGCCCTACGCGTCGGCGGCGCCGTCGTCGTCGTCCAGGCTGATCCGCTTGACGTCGATGATCCGCTCGTCGTCGAGCAGCCGGGCCAGCACGTCGTCCGGCAGCGGGTCGTCGAGGTTGTACACCGTCAGCGCCTCGCCGCCGATCGTCTCGCGGGCGTTGAACATCCCGGCGATGTTGACGTCGTGCTCGCCGAGCACGGTGCCGATGAAGCCGATGACGCCCGGCGTGTCGTAGTTGCGCGCGACGAGCATCTGGCCGTGGGGGATGGCGTCGACGCGGTAGCCGTCGATCCGGACGATCCGCGGGTCGTCGCCGGCGAACAGCGTCCCGCAGACGGACACCGCGTCGTCGCCGGTGCCGACCGTGACGGTGACCAGCGACTGGAAGTCCTCGGCCTGCCGGGTCTTCTCCTCGGTCACCTCGACGCCGCGCTCCTCGGCCAGCTGGGGCGCGTTGACGGCGTTGACCTGCCACTCCAGCGGCGTGAACACGCCCTTCAGCGCGCTGGCGGTCACGAGGTCGACGTCCTCGGCGGCGATGTCGCCCTCGTAGCGGACCGTCACCGCGTCGACGCGGCCGTCGTACACCTGCGCGGCGACCTTCCCGGCCGTCTCCGCGAGGTCGACGTACGGCCGCACCCGGGGGAACGCGCTCTCGTCGACCGACGGGGCGTTCAGGGCGTTGACCACCGGCTCGTCGTCGAAGGCGGCGAGCACCTGGTCGGCGATCGAGGTGGCGACGTTCTCCTGGGCGGCGGAGGTGGCGGCGCCGAGGTGGGGCGTCACCACGACCTCGTCCACGTCGAGCAGCGGGTTGTCGGGGTCGACCGGCTCGTCGGCGAACACGTCGACCGCGGCGCCGTCGAGTGGTCCCGTCTCGACGGCCCGGGCGAGCGCCGGCTCGTCGACGACGCCGCCCCGGGCGCAGTTGACGAGAAAGCCCCCGCCCATCCGCTCCAGCTCGTCGTCGCTTATCATCCCCTCCGTCTCGGCGGTGAGCGGCGTGTGGACGGTGAGGAAGTCCGCCCGCTCCAGGCACGTCTCGAACTCGACGAGTTCGGCGCCGAGGCGCTCGGCGCGCTCCTCGCCGATGTACGGGTCGTAGGCGACCAGATCCATCCCGAGCGCGTCGAGGCGCTTGGCGACCTCCTGACCGACGCGGCCGAGGCCGACGATCCCGAGCGTCTTGCCGTTGAGCTCCGTCCCGAGGTAGTCGCCTTTCGCCCACTCGCCCGCCTTCAGCCGGGCGTGGGCCTGCGGGATCGAGCGGGCCGCGGCGTACGCCATCGCGACGGTGTGCTCGGCCGCCGCCCGGACGTTGCCCTGGGGCGCGTTACAGACGATGACGCCGTGGTCGGTGGCGGCGTCGATGTCGATGTTGTCGACGCCGATGCCCGCGCGGCCGACGATGACCAGGTCGGGGGCCGCCTCGAACACCTCGCGGGTCACCTCGGTCCCGGAGCGGACGACGAGCGCGTCGGCGTCCGCGACCGCGTCGAGGAGCGCGTCGGCGTCCAGGTCGTAGGCCGTCTCGACCTCGTGGCCCGCGTCGCGGAGGCGGGCGATCCCCGCGTCCGCGATCGGGTCCGTCACGAGCACTTTCATGCCCGGAGGGACCCGCGGACCCCGGTTAAGGGTTTCCAAACCGCCGGCTTCGGCGGGGTCCGCCTCCCGGCGGACGGCGGTCGGCGGTCGGCGGGGGATTCATTACGGTCGGGCCGCGAGCGGCGACGATGGCATCGGCGTACGGTGAGGTGCTACGTCCGGAGGCGCTCGACCCGGGGACCGCGGTGCTCGTCGCCGGGCCGGCGATGTGTGGCAAGCGCGAACTGGCGCTCGACCTGCTCGCGGCCGACGACCGCACGGACGCCGCGACCGTGTTCGTCACCACGCGCCGGGCAGCGCCGGACGTCGCTCGCGGCTACGAGGCGGCCGGTGGGCGGGTCGAGTCGCTGGCCGTCGTCGACTGTGTCACCCGCCTGGGCGGGTTCCGGCGCGTCACCGACACCACGGACCGGCGGTACGTCGCCGACCCCGGCGACCTCACGGGCACCGGGATCGCCGTCACCGAGTTCCTCCGGCAGTTCGACCGCGAGTCGCGGACGCCCTGGCTCGGCGTCCACTCGCTCTCGACGATGCTGATGTACGCGGACGTCCGCCGGACGTTCCGCTTTCTGCACGTCCTCGTCGGGCGCGTGCGCGCCACCGGCGGCGTCGCCGTCGCGACGCTCGAGACGGCGACCGTCGACGACCGAGAGCGGGACGTGATCGGCCAGCCGTTCGACGCCCGGATCGAGGTGCGGGAGGGTGTCGACGGGCGGGAGGTCCGCGCCCGCGGCGCCGCCGTCGCGCCCCGCGAGTGGACGCGACTCCCCGGTCCGGACGAGTTCGGGGCGTTTTAACTCGCCGCGAGCCGTGCCGCCGGTATGCGACTGGTCGCCTTCGACTTCGACGGGACGCTCTCCGACTCGGAGATGACGGTGCTGCTCGGCGAGCAGATGGGGGTCGCCGACGAGATGGCCGCGATCACGGAGCGGGCGATGAACGACGAGATCGGGTACGCTCAGAGCCTCCGCGAGCGGGCCGCGCTCCTGGAGGGGCTGGAGGACGAGAAGGCCCGGGCCGCCTTCGACGAGGTGTCCCTGCGCGAGGGGGCGGCGGACCTGATCGAGCGGCTGAACGACCAGGGGCAACACACCGCCGTCCTCACCGGCGGGTTCGAGCGCGGCGTCGCCCGCGCGCTCGACCGCGAGGGCGTCTCCGTCGACACCGTCGTCGCCAACCGGCTCCCCGTCGAGGGGGGTCGCCTCACCGGCGAGGTCGAGGGGCCGCTGATCGAGGGGACGAAGGACGCGGCGCTGGAGGAGCTGGCGGCCGACCTCGACGTGCCGATGGAGCGGACGGTGGCGGTCGGCGACGGCGCCAACGACCTCCCGATGCTGGAGGTGGCCGGCCTCGCCGTCGGCTACGTCCCGAAGCCCGCCGTCCGCCCGTCGTGTGACGTCGTCGTCGCCACGATGTACCGCCTGCGGCGCGTGTTCGAGGATCGGGGGATCCTGGACCCGGGCGCGTACTAGGGCGTCGACGGCGCCGGCGGGTCGGGCGCCGGCGGGTCGGGCCTACCTCGAACGGGACGGCGCCGCGGCCCACCGGGGTCGGCGGTGGACGTCGCCGAGGTCGCAGAACGGGCAGGATCGAATCCGCCGTGTCGGTCCTACGTCGCTTCCTCGATGGCGTCTTCCAGGTCCGCCACGATGTCCGCCGGGTCCTCGATGCCGACGGAGAGCCGGACCATGTCCGGCGTGACCCCGGCGGCCTCCTGCTCGGCCTCGGTCAGCTGCTGGT
The DNA here is from genome assembly GCA_042217235.1 of Haloferacaceae archaeon. GTDB lineage: Archaea > Halobacteriota > Halobacteria > Halobacteriales > Haloferacaceae > A07HB70. The sequence continues at coordinate 12,851 of JBDGTB010000006.1, forward strand.
GGGTGGTCGACGCGGGGTGGATCACGAGCGTCTTCGCGTCGCCGACGTTCGCCAGGAGCGAGGCGAGGTCGACGTTGTCGACGGTGCCCTTGGCGGCCTCGTAGCCCGCCTCCAGCCCGAAGGCGATCATGCCGCCGTAGCCGCCGTCGAGGTACTCCGTGGCGTTGTCGTGGGTCGGGTGGCTCTCCAGGCCCGGGTAGGTCACCCACGACACCTCGGGGTGGTCCTGGAGGTACTCCGCGACGACCATCGCGTTCTCGCAGTGTTTCTCCATCCGCAGCGGGAGCGACTCCAGCTTCTGGAGAGTGACCCACGCGTCGAACGGCGACTGCTGGTTGCCCAGGTCGCGCAGGCCGCGGGCGATGGCGGCGTAGTGAAGGCGGCGTCGCCGAACCGCTCGGCGAAGTTGACGCCGTGGTAGGCGGGGTTGTCGGCCGCGATCTCGGGGTACTTCTCGGCGTTGTCGCTCCAGGGGAAGGTGCCGCCGTCGACGAGGACGCCGCCGACGGTCGACCCGGCGCCGTGGATCCACTTGGTCGTCGAGTTCCAGACGAGGTCGGCCCCGTGCTCGATCGGGTTACAGAGGTACGGCGTGGCGAACGTGTTGTCGACGAGCAGCGGCGCGTCGTGCTCGTGAGCGATGTCCGCGACCCGCTCGATGTCCGGCACGTCGAGCGCCGGGTTGCCGATGGTCTCTAAGTGGACGTAGGCGGTGTCGTCGTCGATGGCCTCGG
>JBDGTB010000122.1:0-13500 GCA_042217235.1 Haloferacaceae archaeon
TGTAGGTGAACCGGTCGATGTGGCGGTTCATCCCGATGCCGAGTTCGCCGAGGTAGCGCGCGCCCTCGTCGGTGTCGAGGATCGCCGTCAGCAGGTCCTCGTTGCGGCCGGCGCTGGCGGAGACGACGCGGCCGTCCTCGAAGCGCAGGCGGACGTCCTCGATCTCCTGGCCCTTGCGGTACAGCGGCATGTCGAAGTGGACCTCCCCGTTCACCGACGTCTTGACCGGCGCGGTGAACACCTCGCCGCCGGGAAGGTTCTTCTCGCCGTAGTCGTTCAGCGCGGTGTTGCCGGCGATCGAGAGGCGCACGTCGGTCTCCTCGCCCGAGCGGATCCGCACCTCGTCGGCGTCGTCGAGGATCTCGACCAGCTGGGCCTGGTGCTCGCGCTGGGCGTCCCAGTCCAGGGTGACGGCGTCCCAGACGAAGCCCTCGTAGGCCTCCGTGCTCATCCCGGCCAGCTGGGCGTGCCCGGTCGAGGGGAACTGCGTGAGACACCAGCGCTTCGAGAGCCGTTCCTCCTGGACCGGCCGGTACGCCCGCCGGTGTGCGGCGTTCGTCTCGGGGGCGACGTCCGCCTGCTCGGTGACGTTCGTCCCGCCGCGGGCGAGGACGAACACGTCCGACTCCTCGTACATCGCGAGCTGGTGGTCCGGGGTCTCGAACTCCCCGTCGGCCGCCCGGAGGTACGCCCGCGTCGCCCGGTCGGAGTTGTTCAGGTACACCGGGACGGCGCCGCGGTCGCCACACACCTCGTGGAGCGCGACCGCGAGCTCCTCGGCCGCCGCCGGGAGGGCGATCACGACACGGTCGCCGGCCCCGACGTCAGTCGAGTGGTCGGCGATCACCTCCGCGTGTTCCCTGATCCGTGGGTCCATGGGCGTCGGTCAGCCCCCGCGGACTTGCTGTTTTCGCTCGCCGCGCGTCGCCTCGCTCTCGTCTCGAGCCGCCGCGCCCGCCGTGTCTCCTCTCGCCCGCGACCGGGGCCGGTCGCGAGGGGTCGGTCGACGCGACGCGGGGCCCCGACCGGGGCATATATCCCACCCCGGCCCGACCACCGCGGCATGATCGACCTGCGGAGCGACACCGTGACGCGACCGAGCGCGGCCATGCGCGACGCCGCCCGCGACGCCGAGGTCGGGGACGCCGTCCACGACGACGACCCGACCCTCACGGAGCTCGAACGGCGAGCCGCCGACCGCGTCGGCACGGAGGCGGCGCTGTTCGTCCCCTCGGGGACGATGGGCAACCAGATCGCGGCCCGCGTCCACGCCGACCGCGGCAGCGAGGTGCTGCTCGACGAGGTGGCCCACCTCTTCAGCTGGGAGGTCGGCGGCCTCGCCCAGCTCGCCGGCCTCCAGACCCGCCCGCTCGACTTCGGCGACCGCGCCGCGCCGACGCCCGAGCAGGTCGCCGCGGCCTGTACCGAGCCGGACCTCCACGCGCCCGGAACCGGCCTGCTCGCGATGGAGAACACCCACAACCGTCGGGGCGGCGTCGCCGTCCCGCCCGACCGGATCGACGCCGCCGCCGCCGCGGCACACGAGCGGGGCGTCCCCGTCCACCTCGACGGCGCCCGGCTGTTCAACGCCTGCGTCGCCCGCGACGTCGCCCCCGAGCGGATGGTCGAGAACGTCGACTCGGTGATGTTCGCGCTCTCGAAGGGGCTCGGCGCCCCGATCGGCTCGATCCTCGCCGGGTCCTCGGAGTTTATCGCCGCGGGGCGACGGGAGCGGAAGCTACTCGGCGGCGGGATGCGACAGGTCGGGCTGGTCGCCGCGCCGGCCCTGATCGCTCTCGACAACGTCGACCGGCTCGCCGACGACCACGAGCGCGCCGACCGGCTCGCGGCCGGCGTCGACGACGTCGACGGGCTCTCGGCGCCCGACCCGGAGACGAACATCGTCATGGTGGACACGAGCGGGCTCGGCGTGCCCGCCGAGGAGTTCGTCGCGGCGCTGGAAAAGCGCGGCGTCGCGGGCTCGGCGTTCGGCGACTACCGGGTCCGTTTCTGCACGCACCTCGACGTGGACGACGAGGACGTGGCGACGGCCGTCGAGCGGGTTCGCGGGACGGCGCGGGACGCGGGGTCGGCGTAGGGGCACGTGGGCGGGCTGCGGGACGTGTAGCCGGCGGCCGACGCCCGGCTGTCGGGGTCGGTCAGACCTCCGGCTCCACGTAGACGTACCGGACGCGGCCGTCGGCGGCGCGGAGGTCGGCCTCGATCGCGTCGATGGTCGCGTCGATGTCGGCCGCCTCGAGGCCGGGGTCGAAGCTCACGTCCGCGACGACCAGGAGCGACCCGGTCCCGACGAACATCGACCGGAAGCGGTCGACGTGGGCGACGCCCTCCCGATCGGCGATGGTCGCCCGGAGCTCCGATTCGACGGCCGCCGGAACGCTCTCGCCGAGCAGCAGGCGCTTGTTCTCCCAGGCCAGCGCGAGCGCGAAGGACATCAGGAGGACGCCGATGACCGCCGCGCTCACCGCGTCGTACAGCTGGTTGCCGGTTATCCGGGCGAGCGCGACGCCGACGAGCGCGATCACCGCGCCCCCGAGCGCGATGGCGTCCTCGGTGAACGCGGTGAGCGTCGTCACGTCGCTCGTCTTCCGGAACGCCTCGACCAGCCCGGACCAGCCGTACCGGTCGATCTGCGACCGCAGTTCCCCGTGTGCCTTCACGAACGCGTAGCTCTCGAACCCGATGGCGCCGACGAGGATCACGACGTTCACCCAGACGGCGTCGAACGTGCCGACGACCGGGAGCGTCGCGGTGGCGGGACCGCCGCCGTGGCCCCCCATCGCACCGATCCCGTGTTTGAGGCTCTCCCAGCCCGCGATGCCGAACAGCAACACGGCGACGAGAAACGAGTAGAAAAACTGCGCCTTCCCGTAGCCGAAGGGGTGCCGTCGGCTCGCCTCCTTCCCGCTGAAGCGGATGCCGATCAGGAGGAACACCTGGTTGCCCGTGTCGGAGATGGAGTGGTACGTCTCCGACAGCATCGAGGGGCTCCCGGTGAGGAGGAAGCCGCCGAACTTCAGGACCGCGATGGCCCCGTTGGCGAACAGGGCCGCGAGCACGACGCCGCGATTGCTCGCCATCACCAACGGCGTCGACTCCCCCCGGGTTAGACCTTCCGACCGACGGCCACCCGCTCGCCCGGCCGACCGACCGGCTGCCGACCTGTCGGTGAGCGCCGACGGACCGACGGAGTGACCCCGCGGCCGCCCGCACGGCCGGCCGTGCTCGTCGCCATCGCCGACACCCACGGCACCGACGACCCGCGCCTGGCCGGCCGGACCGCGACGGCGGTCGAGGACGCCGACCTGGTCGTTCACGCCGGCGACCTGACGACCGAGCGGGTGCTCGACGCCCTCCACGACTGCGCCGACGTCCGCGCCGTGTACGGCAACGCCGACGGGGATGCGGTCCGCGACCGACTCCCGCGAACGCGGGTCGTGACGTACGCGGGCGTCCGGGTCGTCGTCACCCACCGCCGCCGGGGCGGGGCGACGGCGCTCTCCCTGCTCGGGCGCGAGCGCGGCGCCGACCTCGTCGTCTTCGGGCACACCCACCGCCCGACGGTCGCCGGCGGGCCGGTGACGCTGTGTAACCCGGGGAGTCACGCCGACCCGCGCGGCGCGCCGCCGACCCACGTCGAACTGCGGCCGACGGACGCGGGGCTCGACGGGCGGGTCGTGACGCGGGCGGGCGAGACCGTCGAGCGGTTCGCGGTGGAGGGCGACGCGGGGGCGGCCGGGGACGGAACGGGGCGTTCCGGGTAGGGAGCCGGATCGCGGTGTCGCGTGAGGAGGGCCGATGCACGGGGACCCCGCGCAGGTCGACGTAGGGGGGTGACGGCCATATAGGCGACGTAGGCTCAAACGGCCGTTTGAGTCTCGGCGGGTGCGTCGACCGGCAGGAGCGGTCGACGGGTCGCCGTCGGGTGCGGACCGGCGCGCCGACCGACCGATCGACCGACCGGCCACCCGCGACGCGACCGGTCGCGGGGCCGGGCCCTCCGGAGCGCCCCCGAACGCGGGCGACCGATCGTATAAGTCCGGGCGACGCGAAGCGGCGGGCATGGCGCTCGGATTCGACGACCCAGTCTTCGTGCTCCTGCTGGGCGGGATCGTCGCGGTGATCCTCTTTCTGTACTTTCTCGCCCGCAGGACGCTCGTCGGGCTCCGGGCGGGGTACGACGAGGGGTACGACCGAGAGCGGTAGGGCTTTGTGAGAGCGGTCTGAGACCCCGCCGATGGCCGGATCCCTCGCGACGGTCGTCGTCGCCGCGCTCGCGAGCCTGTTCATGGCGTGGACGATCGGCGCCGGGTCGTCCGGTTCGACCCCCTTCGCCCCCGCCGTGGGCGCGAACGCCATCTCCGTGATGCGGGCGGGCTTCCTCGTCGGTCTCCTGGGGTTCGCCGGCGCGGTCCTCCAGGGCGCGAACGTCACCGAAGCGGTCGGCACGGCGCTCATCGACGGCGTCGCCATCACCGCCGTCGCGGCCACCGCCGGCCTCCTGACCGCCGCCGTGCTCGTCGCGATCGGCGTGTTCAAGGGCTACCCGATCGCCACCGCCTTCACCGTCACCGGCGCCGTCATCGGCGTCGGCCTCGCGCTGGGCGGCGACCCCGCGTGGGCGAAGTACCGCCAGATCGTCGCGCTCTGGGTGTCGGTGCCGTTCGTCGGCGGCGGCGCGGCGTATCTCACCGCCCGGCTGCTCCGCGCCGAGCGCGTCCCGGAACTGGCCGCGGTGCCCGCGCTCGGCGGCCTCGTCGGCGCGATCGTCGCCAACATCGGCTTCACCGTGCTCGGCCCGCCGGGCGGGTCGGCCTCGATCGCCCGCGTGCTCGGCGCCCGGGCCGCCGCCCTCGCCGGCGTCGCGAGCGCGCTGTCCGGACGCGTCGCCGTCACGCTCGTCGTCGCGGGGCTGGCCGCCGTCGCGCTCCGCCGCGACATGGCCCCCGACCCCGCCGTCGGTCAGCGGCACTTCCTGCTCGCGCTCGGGGGACTCGTCGCCTTCTCCGCCGGCGGGAGCCAGGTCGGGCTGGCGATCGGGCCGCTCGTCCCCCTGCTCGACAGCGTGGCCGTCCCGCTGACGGCGGTGCTCGTCGGCGGCGGGGTCGGCCTGCTCGCCGGCTCGTGGACCGGCGCGCCGCGGATGATCAAGGCGCTCTCCCAGGACTACTCCTCGCTCGGGCCCCGGCGGTCGATCGCGGCGCTCATCCCCTCGTTCGTCATCGCCCAGACCGCCGTCGCCTTCGGCATCCCCGTCTCGTTCAACGAGGTGATCGTGAGCGCCATCGTCGGGTCGGGCTACGCGGCCGGCGGGAGCGGCGTCAGCCGGCAGAAGATGATGTACACCGTCCTCGCGTGGATCGGCTCGCTCGCGCTCGCGCTCGCCGGCGGCTACGCCGCCGTCACCGCGGTCGCGTCGCTGACCTGATGGCCGTCACCGCGGTCGCGTCGCTGACCTGATGGCCGTCACCGCGGTCGCGTCGCTGACCCGAGTCCGGTGCCCGACTACCGCCCCGCGGACTCCTCGTCCTCGGGGACCGTGCCGCCGTCGCCCGTCGCGTCCGCGGTCTCGCCGCCGGCCGAGGCCGCGTCGGCCTGGTCGGGCGCCTCCGCCTCGGACGCGTCGGCTCGTTCCGCCCGCGGCTCCTCGGGCTCGGGCGGCTCGATCCGCACGCGCATGATGCGGGTGTTGTCGACCGCCTCGATGTGGAGGGCGACGCCGTCGTAGGTGATCGTCTCGCCCTCCTCGACGAGGCGGCCGGCGCGGTTGAAAACGAAGCCGGCGAGCGTCTCGAACTCCTCGCCCTCGGGGAGGTCGAGGTCGAGCATCTCGTTGACCTCGTCGACGTTCACCTCGCCGCGGACGCGACAGGAGCCGTCCTCGAGGAACTCGAACGGCTCCTCCTCGTCGTCCTCCAGGATGTCGCCGACGATCTCCTCGACCATGTCCTCCATGGTGATCAGCCCCTCCGTGGTGCCGAACTCGTCGATGACGATCACCATCTGCATCCGGTTGTTCTGGATCTCCGTCAGGAGCTCGTCGACGTTCTTCGACTCTGGGACGTGGAGCGTCGGCTGGACGAGGTCCGTGAGCGACTTTCGCCCCTCGCCGTAGTCGCGCTCGCGCACCAGGTCACGGAGGTTGACGATGCCGACGACGTTGTCGAGGTTCCCCTCGTAGACGGGGACGCGGATGTGGTCGGACTGGACGCACACCTCGATCGCCTCGTCGAGGGTCGCCTCCTTCGACACCGCGGTCACGTCGAGTCGCGGCGTCATCACCTCCTTGGCGATGGTGTTGTTGAACCGGAAGATGCGCTGGAGCATCTCCCGCTCGTCCTCCTCTATCACCCCCTCGCGCTCGCCCGTGCGGATGATGTTCTGGATCTCCTGACGGGTGACGTAGGAGGTCTCGATCGCCGCCCGGCCGCCGGTCACCCGGTTGACGACGCGAGTGAGGTGGTCGAACACCACGACGAGCGGGAGGAGGACGTACTCCGAGACCTTCAGCGGCCGGGCGATCCGCAGCGCCCACGACTCCGTGTTCTCGACCGCGTAGGACTTCGGCGCGCTCTCGCCGAACAGCAACACGAGCGTCGTGATGCCGAACGTCGCCGCGAGCACCGCCTCCCCGCGCGAGAGGTAGATGGCGAACAGCCCGGTCGCGATCGACGACATCGCGATGTTGACGATGTTGTTGCCGACGAGGATCGTCACCAGCAGCCGGTGGGGATCGGACTTCAGCTCCGCGACGACCTCCGCACCGGGGACGCCCTTCTCGACGAGCGAGTCGATGCGGTGTTTCGCCAGCGAGAACATGGCGATCTCCGAGGAGGAGAAGAAAGCCGAGAGACCGATCAACACGAGGATCGCGAGCGCACCGAGGACGGTGATCGTCCGGTCGCTCAGCCCCAGCTGCAGGGGGGGAGGGACGGGCACGGCTACCGCGGTCGACAGCGACAAACCCATTACCTCCCCGATTTGACCGGGGGCGGAATTAAGGGTTTGCCCTCGGGCCGGTCGGAGTCGAGGTCGACACGTCGACCACGGCGCCGCGGGGGCTACGCGTTACGCCGCGGCCGACTGCCCGGGGGTCCCGTTCCCGGCGCCGGTCGCGTCGCCGCCGTCGGCGTCGTCGTCTCGCAGCTCCCGTTCGATCTCGACCGCCTCGTCGCCCGCGACGACCCGCACCGTCAGCTCCTCGGCGTCGGGCACGTCGAACGTCGCGGTTCCGTTCGCGTCGGTCGTCCCGACGCGCTCGTCGTTCACGTGGACGGTCGCGTTCTCGACCGCCGTCCCGTTTCGCGTGACGGTCACCGTGGCGGTGCCGTTCGGGGTCACGTCGCCCGAGAGCGTGGCGGCGAGGTCGGCCCCGTCCTCGCTCTCGTCGTCGTCCGCCGCGTCCTCGCCGTTCGGCCCGCGTTCCTCGATGGGCACGTCGGTTCCCGACTCGCTCGCCACGGGCTGGAGGACGTACTTCCCGCTCTTGCCGGCCTCGTGGACCGTGATGTCGAACACGAAGTCGACGGTCTCGCCGTTCCCGACGGTGAACTGTTCGTCGAGCTGGATCTTCCCGCTCGGGAGCTTCACCCGCTGGTCCGACCCGTCGGTCAGCGTCCCGTTCACCTCGCTCACGTACACGAACACCTTGGTGTAGGTGCCGTTCGGGACGTCGAACGACTCGATTAGCGTCGCGTTCGCACCCTGCAGGCGGGTCAGGTCCACCGTCGCGTCGTCGACCTCGTGCTCGGTCCAGTTGCCGCCCCGTCGCTGGAACCCGACGCGCGTGACCGTCACGTTCAGGTGCTCGAAGTCGCCGATGTCGTTTCGCTCGTCGCTCACGTAGAAGTCGACGGTGCTCCGGTCGGCGGTCGAGCTCCCGCCGCTCGCTCCGGTCGCGTCGCTTCCCGGATCGGTCGCGCCGCCGCCCGGCGTGGCCGACCCGCCGGCGCCGGCACACCCGGCGAGCACGACCAGCGCGGCGACGAGTACAGTGGACAGTTTCGATGGCATCCGTCGGGTCGACGGCCGGCGGACGGTTCAAGGGCCCGACCGCTTGCCCGGATTCGGCGCGGATTAACCCGGATTAACCTGCGGTAGTTCACGCGCGACGTCGAAGCCCTTAGGCGGCTCACGCCCCGACACCCGTCCATGGCAGAGGAGCCGTCCGTCACCCTGTATCGCCTGCAGGCCTGCCCGTTCTGCGAGCGGGTCGTGCGCGTCCTCGACGAGCAGGGCGTCGACTACCGCTCGCGCTTCGTCGAGCCGATGCACTCCGACCGGGACGTCGTCAAGCGACTGACCGGCAAGCGGAGCGTCCCCGCCCTCGTCGACGAGCGGACGGGCGCCACCATGTCCGAGTCCGCCAACATCGTCGAGTACGTCGAACGGACGTACGGCGAAGGGGGCGCCTGATGGTCGACTTCGACGTCGTCGACCTCCCCGAGACGGACCACGTCGACGTCGGCGACCGCGCGCCGGACTTCACCCGGCCGCTCGTCGGCGCGGAGTTCTGGGAGGACGTCGCGCTCGACGACCTGACCGACGGGGGGCCGGTGCTGCTCGTCTTCTACCCGATGGACGGCTCCTTCCCGGCGACGTACATCTGGAACGAGCTCCGCGACCGGGCGCTCGGCGAGCACGCGACCGTCGTCGGCTGTTCGATCTCGACGCCGTACGAACACGCGACCCTGATCGAGGAGCGGGGGATGGACTACCGGCTCTTCTCGGACCCCGCGAACGGCGTCGCCGAGGCGTACGGGGTCGCCCACGACCTCGACGGCATGGCGGGGGTGAGCGAGCCCCGACCGGCGGTCTTCCTGCTCGACCGAGACCGCCGCGTCGAGTACGCGTGGGTGGCGAGCGAGTGGCCGGCGTTCCCCGACTACGACGCGGTCGAAGACGCGCTGGCCGCCCTCGATGACTGAGCGGACGTCCGCGGTCGAGACCGCCGCGGCCGCAGTGCGTCGGGGCGATCTCGTCGTCTACCCGACCGAGACGGTGTACGGGCTCGGCGCCGACGCCAGCGACTCCGGGGCCGTCGAGCGCGTCTTCGACCTGAAGCGCCGCGACCGGGACGACCCGCTCTCGGTCGGCTTCCCGACCGTCGCCGCCGCCTGCCGATACACCCGTCCGACGCCACGCGAGGAGCGGTTCATGCGGGCCTTCCTCCCCGGCCCGGTCACGGTCGTCGTCGAGCGGGACGACGCGCTCCCGGACGCCCTGACCGCGGGGCGCGACCGCGTCGGCGTCCGGGTCCCCGCACACGACCTCGCGCTCGCCTTCCTGGCGGCCGCGGGCGTCCCCGTCACCGCGACGAGCGCGAACGTCTCGGGGACGGGCAGCGCCCGTCGCCTGGCCGACCTCGACGACCGCGTCCGCGAGGGGGTCGCCGCGACCCTCGACGGCGGGGCGCTGCCCGGCGGCGGGAGCACCGTCGTCGACCCCGGTACGGGGGTCGTCCACCGCCGCGGCCCGCTCGCCGACGCCGTCGAGGCGTGGCTCGCCGCGAACTAGAGCAGCGAGCGAAGCGACCGCCCCCGGACGCCACACGCCTCGCGGTAGGCACACGAGGCACACTTCTCGCGGTCGTCGGTCCGCGCCGGCACCGCCCCGTCGTCCATCCGCCTGACGGTTCGCAACACCTCCCGGTAGGCCGCCCTGTTCCCCGTCGTCAGGCGCACGGTCCGGACGACGCCGTGCGCGGGGTACTCGACTATCGCCCGCTCGACCGACCGCTCGCGCTCCCAGGCCAGCGCCAGCGCGGTCGCGACGGCGCGCACCCGCTGCGGCTCCCAGACCCCCTGGTCGGGCGGCGACCCGGGCGAGACCACCGTCGGCGTCGGCGGGTCGCCGGCGAGCAGCTTGTGTGCCACGCCACGGCAGTCCCGCCCCGCGAGGTCGACCATCCGACCCGCCGGGTCCGCGAGCCCCGGCCACTCCGGCCGCTCGGCGAGGCGGTCGAGCCGGGCCCGGTAGGTCGGCGGCGGCGGTTCGACCGGGAGGTCGGCGAGCTCGCTCGCCGGGGCGTCGCGGAGCGCGTCGTAGCGGAAGGCCAGCCGGCGACGCTCGCGGACGTGTTCGGGCACCCCGCGGTCCCCGTCGCGGCGGGCGTGATACAGCTGCCGCGGGCAGTACGCGGCACGGGCGAGGTCGGAGAACGTCGGCACGCCGGGACTGGCCGCCCCATCCCCGATAAGCGGCCGGACCGGCCGTCGCGCGGGTCCGGCCGGGGCCGCTCGCGGGTCGGACCGCGGCCGGAGCGGCCGTGGACTCAGTCCTCCTCGCCCGGGCTCGCGATCAGGTCCGCCTCGTAGGCGGCTATCAGGTCGACCACCTCGCTTGCGTCCTCCTCCGGGACGTCGAACGCGTCGAGGCTCTCGGCGAGATGCTCGACCGCCCGCTGGACGTGTTCGGGGGTGAACGGGACGTGCAAGTGGGCCTCGCGGACCGGCGCCGCGTCGTACGTCTCCGGGCCGCCGGCCGCGTCACAGAGGAAGTCCGTCTGGGTCTCGCGAAGCAACTCGACGTCGGCGTCCTCGAAGAACGGACCGAGCTCGTCGTCGGCGAGGAGCCGGTCGTAGAAGTCGTCGACCACCGCACGGATGCCCTCGCGGCCGCCGAGCCGGTCGTACAGCGTCTCCCGGGCCATGTTCGGCCTGTCGTCCGTTTCGGGATTAAGCGCTCTGAAACGCCGGTGAGGGGGGTCGTCGACCGGACGCGTGTCCCGGATCCGCCCGTGCGTCCTGGAGCCGGAGCGACGACCCTATCGCAGCCACGGGACGGACCCCGGAACTGTAAAAACACCAATCCATTTGGCGCTGGGCGGACGAGTTAGCACGTGACGCGATCGACAGTGAGTACCGGGGTCGAGCACCCGCCCGGACCGGGCGTCGAGTCCGTGGTCGCGTTCCCGCTCGCCCGGCCCGGGCCCTCCGGGCGTCCCGGCCCCGAGCATCGCCCCTCGAACTCGCTGCCTATCGGCCCCGTCGGACGGTCGTCGTGCCGTTCCCGTTTCGTCGGCGTATCGCGGTCCGCAAGCGACGACGGTCGCTCGGCGAGACGAGCCGACGGTCGGGTTCGACGGGCGTCTCGTGTGCCGAACTGACCGACGCCGGGTCGGGGAGCGAACCCGGATGACCGTCTCCCTGGTCGTCGTCGCTCTCGGCGCTGTTCAGGCCGCGTTCGGTTTCCTCGGCGGCACGTGCCTCGCCGCGGGGGTCGGCGTGGGCTTCGCGCTGGTCGGCCTCCTTTCGATGCAGGAACGAACGCGCGTCGCGACCGGAGCGCTGGCCTCCCGGCTTCCACTGTATCCGCCGGGAACTCGCGCCCTTCGCGTCGCCTTCTGGGCGCTGTGGGCCTTCGACCTGGTCGCCGCATCGCTTTTCTTCGCCGTCTCCCACGTCGTCGAAGTCAACCCCGTCACCGTGTTTTTCTACGGACTGTTCGGCTCCGCCGGTGTCGTTCTCGCGGCCGGATGCTACGCGGGGCTGGTCGTGTTGGTGGGTGGCCTCCTTCCGGAACGACGGGGACTGCAGTTTCTGGTGGCCGTTCTGCTGGTGTACGCCGTGTTCACGGTCAACAACGCCGGGCTGCTCTTCTTCCGCATCTCGCTGCTCGGCCTGTGAACGGAACCGGACCGGTCGACCGTCACCCGCCTATCGTCCGCGTCGGTGCTCGCGGCCGACACATCCCTCGTCGCCGGGGGAAGTGGGACCGCCCGGCTTTGGGCTCTGTCGCGAATCGTAGCGTTGTCATGCGGTTTCGTCCTCCTCGTTTTCGTCGTCGATCCCGAGTTTGTCGAGGTGCTCCGCGCGTCGCTCGCGATACTCCTCGAGCTGTCGGGCTTGGTCGTAGTGCCGTTCGATCACTGCGATCGTCGCGTTCACGCGAGCCGCGACGACGTCCTTCGACAGCCCCCGATGGAGCTGGCAGGTGATGCTCCCCGACCGGACCTCGTGAGGCGACCGCGCCGACGGACACCCGTGGGCGGACGTCCGCGAGTGGTGCTCGCAGGTCGTCCGCTCGTCCGGGGGGTCGACGACGGTCGACTCGTCGCGAGCGCGTTGGAACGGCGCCGAGCTGGCGTCGCGCGCGGCGAGGGTGACGAGCGTCAAGAGCTGATCGAGGCGGCGGTCCGGAAGGAGGTCGACCGGCGGAAGCGGGAGGCGCCAAACGGGAACGACGGGAACGGGTAGTCGGGCGATAACGCTTTTAGTTTACAGCGTTAACGGCCGGCTATGGGAACGAAACACGTCCGGCTCGACGAAGACTTCTATGACTGGGTCCGGTCGCGGAGCCGCGAGTCGGAGACGTTCTCCGAGACGCTGGAGCGGCTGACCCGTCGGCCCGATCTGCTCGACATCCCGGAGGTCCTCGACGAGGGCGACCTTGAGGAGGCGGAGCGGGCGGCCCGGCAGGTACGCGGGCGGACGGACCGAACGGGAGACGCCCGTGAGGCGTTCGAGCAGTGATCGTCGATTCGTCGTATATCTTCGAGTTAGACACCGAAACTGCGTTTCAGAAGGGTGTCGAACTGGCGGAGGACGGTGTTCAACAGCGCGTCCCGACCCCGGTCATCGCGGAGGTTCGGTACGGCGTCGAGAGTGTCCGCGGGAGCGCGACGGCGCGACGGGTCGAGAATCGCTTGATGGGGCAGACTGTCGAGGTGGTCGACGAGGCGGTCGCACGGAAGGCAGCGAAGTTGCTCGCGAGCGCCGACGACGAGTGGGGCGGTGACTCCGGAGCGGACTTCATCGACGCGATGGTCGCGGGTGTCGCGGACAAGTACGGCGAGCCGGTTCTCACACAGAACGTTCAGGACTTCGAGCGGCTCGGTGTCGACGTCGAGACGTGGTGACGCCGGTCAGTCCCCGTGTAGATGCTCCCGTGTCGGGACGGAGACCCCGACCGCGGGGTGGGCGCCACCACCACGATCGTGGTTGTCGTCGACGTCGAACGTCTCCCCGCCGAGGGCGTCGAGCAGCTGGAGGAGGGTCGACTCCGACACGTAGTTCTTCCGTAGCCGGGTGACCTCGTCCTCGAGCTCGTCGACGCGCTCGCGGAGCTGGTCGATCGTCTCCTGCCGGTCGAGAGTCTCCTGGGTGCTCACGGCCGACACACCCCCTCGTCCCGGGCGGGACAGCGCTGTTCGTCTTCGACGATCTGCTCGCCGCAGTAGTCGCACACCGCCGGCGGGAGGTCGTCGACGAGCCGGTCGGTCCGACTCATAAACCCCTCCGCGGCTGGTAAAAGGACCCGCGCGTCGGCGGGTGATTCGGTCGTTTAGCGGTATGGGACCGCCCGGATTCGAAACCACGATCGTTCCGGTCGCGGACGCTCCCTGCACTCTCTGCTTCGAATCCGGTAGTCGTCCACACAGCCGGCGCGAGGTGCTCGCTTCGCTCGCACTCGTCGCCGGGAGAAGTGGGACCGCCCGGATTCTGCATCGAGCGCTAACCATGCGGCGGTTTCGCGGGT
>JBDGTB010000020.1:0-13455 GCA_042217235.1 Haloferacaceae archaeon
GGACACCTACATCGACAAGGACGCCTCGATCAACGAGGAGATCGACCGCCTCCGCCACTCGGCGACGCGCTCGCTGCTCACCCGCGACGACGTGATCGTCGTCGCCAGCGTCTCGGCGATCTACGGGCTCGGCGACCCCGCGAACTACGAGCAGATGGCGCTCCGCCTGGAGACGGGCCAGGAGATCGGTCGCGAGGAGCTGCTGAAGCGGCTGGTCGACCTCAACTACGAGCGCAACGACGTCGACTTCACGCAGGGCACCTTCCGCGTGCGCGGCGACACGGTCGAGATATACCCGATGTACGGCCGCTACGCCGTCCGCGTCGAGTTCTGGGGCGACGAGATCGACCGCATCTCCAAGCTCGACCCGCTGGAGGGCGAGGTCAAGTCGAGCGAGCCGGCGACGCTCGTCCACCCCGCCGAGCACTACTCGATCCCCGAGGAGCGCCTGGAGACGGCGATCGCGGAGATCGAGGAGCTGATGGACCGGCGCGTCCGCCACTTCGAGCGGGAGGGCGACCTCGTCGCCGCCCAGCGGATCGAGGAGCGGACCACCTTCGACCTGGAGATGCTCCGGGAGACGGGCTACTGCTCGGGGATCGAGAACTACTCGGTCCACCTCTCGGACCGCGAGTCCGGGGAGCCCCCCTACACCCTGCTCGACTACTTCCCCGACGACTTCCTCTGTGTCATCGACGAGTCCCACCAGACGCTCCCCCAGATCCGCGGGCAGTACGAGGGCGACAAGTCCCGCAAGGACTCGCTCGTCGAGAACGGCTTTCGCCTCCCGACGGCGTACGACAACCGCCCGCTGACCTTCGAGGAGTTCGAGGCGAAGACGGGGCGTACGCTGTACGTCTCGGCGACGCCCGGCGACTACGAGCGCGAGACGAGCGGGCGAGTGGTCGAGCAGATCGTCCGTCCGACCCACCTCGTCGACCCCGCCGTCGAGGTCAGCCCCGCCGAGGGGCAGGTCGAGGACCTGCTCGACCGGATCGACGACACCCCCGACGACGAGCGGGTGCTCGTCACGACGCTCACGAAGCGGATGGCCGAGGACCTCACGGAGTACCTGGAGGAGGCGGGCGTCGACGTGGCGTACATGCACGACGAGACGGACACGCTGGAGCGCCACGAGCTCGTCCGCTCGCTCCGCCTCGGGGAGATCCAGGTGCTCGTGGGGATCAACCTGCTCCGCGAGGGGCTGGACATCCCCGAGGTGAGCCTCGTCGCGATCCTCGACGCCGACCAGGAGGGCTTCCTCCGCTCGGAGACGACGCTCGTCCAGACGATGGGCCGCGCCGCCCGGAACGTCAACGGGTCGGTCGTGCTGTACGCCGACGACCCGAGCGACGCGATGGAGGCCGCCATCGAGGAGACCCGCCGCCGCCGGGAGATCCAGCGCGAGTACAACGAGGAACACGGCTTCGAGCCGACGACGGTCGAGAAGGAGGTCGGCGAGACGAACCTCCCCGGCGCGGAGACTGACGTGAGCGAGGCGACCGGCGAGACCCCGTCGGACCCGGCCGAGGCCGCTCGCCGCGTGGAGCTGCTCGAGGAGCGAATGCGCGAGGCCGCGGACAACCTGGAGTTCGAACTCGCCGCCGACATCCGCGACCGGGTCCGCGACCTCCGCGCGGAGTTCGACCTCGACGACGACGGCGTCGACCCCGGCGCCGACGCGCTCGAACCCGAACGCGAGTCGTTCTGACCCTGCCGGACCGTCCCGTCCGTCGGACGACCGACCCGCTCACTCGGGACGCCAGTCGACGCCCTCGTCTTCCGACTCGCTCTCGCCGTCCGTGCCGTCCGTGCCGTCCCCGCCGCCGCTCGCCTCGTCCACCTCGACGTCGGGGAGCGTGAGGACGTTCTCCCGGCCGAGGCGGAACGTCTCGATCCGGTCGTCGTCCCGCAGCGACCCGACGACCTGGCTCGTCCGGGCGGCCGTCCAGTCGAACTCCGAGACGACCTCCTGCTGTTTCACCCGCCCGCCCCGCTCGCGGACGAACTTCAGCACCCGCTCCTCGGGGCTCAGGAGCTCCTCGGGCGGCGTCTCCGGCGTCTCGTCGGCGCCGTCGCCCGCCGTCCCGTCGCCGGCGCGCTCCCCGGCCGCTCCGTCGCCGGCGCTCCCCCCACCTGCCGCGGCGCCGCCCGCCGTCGGTCCGTCAGTCCCGTCGGCGGCGGTCCCGGCGTCGGCCGCGTCGTCACCCCCGCGGCGGTAGAACCAGACCGCGAGCGCGGCGACGCCGAGGGCGACCAGCGCCCCGACCGCGGCCGGCGGAACCGGGAGACCGCCGGCGGGTTCGAGAACCACCCGTGGTTCGTCGGCCCCGAAGTCGACCGGGCCGCTCCACGCGACGGCGTTCTCGCGCTCCTCGTAGCCGCCGGGAGCGACCGCCGTCGCCTCGTAGTCGGCCGGCCACGAGACGACGAGCCGGCTCTCCCGGTCGAGGAAGAGCCCGGCGAGCGCGTCGCCGACGACGAGGCGGTCGCCGTCGACGCGGGCGAACCCGACCCACTCGAACCGGTAGCTGACGACGCCGTACGACTGGGGGAGCTGGCGTTGCTCCGCGACGACGGTGACGTTCCGGACGGCCATCTCGCGTCCGGTGGCGTTCTCCGCGGCCCCGACCGTCCGGTTCATCCGGCGCTCGAAGCGGGCGGTGTACGCCGACCGGTTGGACCGGACGTCCGCCTGCAGGTCCTCGAACGCCGCGGTGACGTTCTCCCCGTCGAGCCGGACGCGGTACTCGATGGTCCAGGACGCCGTCCCGTCGGGGCCCACGTCGGCCCGCAGCACGACGGCGTCGGGGTCCATCCCGCCGGTCTGGGGCACGAACGCCGGCGCGGCGGCGCCCGCCGCCGTCCCGGCGAGAAGGAGACACGCGGCCACGACCGCGGCGACCGCCGACCGCCCGGATCCGCTCATGCACCACCGTCCGGCCGGCGTCGGTTTAGTCGTTGTCGCTTCGGCGCGACGGCCGAGATCCGCCGCGTTCGCCGGCGACGGGGCCACGCGCACGGAGGGGTGGTCACGCGCTCCCACGTCCGTCCCCACCGGCCGCAACGCCTTTCGGTCACGCCGCCGAGACGACGGCCATGGCCCGCACCCGTGGCGACGTTTCGGTCGACGACCTGCTGAAGGTGGTGCTCGTGCTCGTCGTGGTGTGGCTCGCGCTGGAGGTCCTCGACGCCATCCTCGACATCGCTTTCGGGCTCCTCGGGTTCCTCCGCCCGTTCATCGGCCTGGTCGTCGTCGCCCTGATCGTGCTCTTCCTGCTCGACCGGCTCTAGGGGGCCGTCGTCGGACCGCCGACTGCGCGGTCGCGTCTTTCCGGTCTCGTCCACCCCGCTCGGTGAGGCGTCCGTCCCGCTCGGTGGTCCGTGCACCCCCCGCGCCCGCCGACCCGCCGACCGACACCCTCTTGCGCTCGGGCGCCCGAAACCGGCCGTGGACAGCCTGAACGTCCCCGTCCCCGGCCGGGTGCGGCGCGTCGCCGCCGACCTCCACCCGGAGCTGGTCGCGTTCGACTTCATCCGGGAGCGCCACGGGCTCCTCTGCAAGCGGTTCGAGCGGACGCCCGACAAGGTGGCGCTCCGCGACGCCCTCGCCGGCACGCCCGCGTTCGAGGCCGCAGTCACGGGGATCGACTACTTCACCGACCCGCCACACGGCTCCGCCCCCGTCGTCTACCTCACCGTCGAGAGCCCGGGGCTCGTCCGGCTCCACGAGCGGCTCGCCGAGCGGTTCGACGCCGTCCCCGGTCTGGAGGGCGAGGGGTACGATCCGCACGTCACGCTTGCCCGCGGCGGGGACGAGGCCGACGCCGCGCGGCTGGCCGAGCGCGAGATCGACCGGGTGTCGTGGACGGTCTCGCGGCTCGAACGCTTCGACGCGGAGTACCGCGAGGCGATCGGCACCGTGTCGCTGCCGGCCTAGGACCGACGCCGTCCGTCGCCTCGACGCCGTTCGTCGCGTCCGCCCGCCGTCTCGACGCTCGTCGGCCCTTCCGCGCCGACCGACCGGCCTCAGCGCTCCGCGACCCGCATCGTCATCGGCCCGCGCGGATGCATCGTGAGCGACCCGCGCAGGTCGAACGGCTCGTCGCGGGCGTACGCCAGCCGGTAGTTCGCGGCGACCGTCGCGAGGATGATCCGTCCCTCCAGCAGCGAGAGGTGCTTGCCGATGCAGTGGCGGGGCCCGCCGCCGAACGGGAAGTAGGCGAAGCGCGGGCGGTCGCGGGCGCGCTCGGGCGCCCACCGGTCGGGGTCGAACGTCGTCGGCGACTCCCAGTGGTCCGGCGAGCGGTGGACGACCCACTGGGGGAGCATCACGGCCGACCCCGCGGGGATGCGGTAGCCGCCGACCCGCACGTCGACCTGGGGCTCCCGGAACATCACGTACACCGGCGGGTAGAGGCGCATCGACTCCTTCAGCACCCGCTCGACGTACTCCAGCTCCCCGACCTGCTCTATGTCCGGCGGGCGGCCGTCCGCGAGCACCCGGTCGACCTCCTCGTGGACCCGCCGCTCCGCCGCCGGGTGCTGCGAGAGGAGGTACCACGCGTAGGTGAGCGTCAGCGCGGTGGTGTCGTGGCCGGCGAGCAGCATCGTCATCACCTCGTCGCGGATCTGCTCGTCGTCCTGCTCGCCGCGCTCCCGGGCGCGCAGGAGTATCGACAGCAGGTCCATCGGCCCGTCCGCGTCGGTCCCCTGCGTGCCGCGGCGCTCGGCGACGATGTCCGCGATCACGTCCTCCATCGTCGCCAGCGCGGCCCCGTACTCGCGGTTCTCCCGCGTCGGCACCCAGTCCGGGGTCACGAACCGGAACGGGTTCGGCTCGAACCGCGCGCCCAGCGGTTCCAGGCTCTCGCGGACCGTCTCGACCCGCTCGTCGTCCAGCCCGACCCCGAGCATCGCCTCGCAGATGATCCGGAGGGTCACCTCGGTCATGTCGACCTGCACGTCGCGCGTCTCGCCGTCGGTCCACCCCGCCAGCAGCGCCTCGGTGTAGTCGCCCATCGTCCCCGCCATGTTCGACACCCGCCGCACGTCGAACGCCGGGTTGGCGAGCCGGCGCTGTCGGCGCCACGTCTCCCCCTCGCTCAGGAGGAGGCCGTCGCCGAGCAGGTCGCCGAGCGCGTCGTCCTGGAAGTCCGGCTTGGTGTACAGCCGGTCGTCGTCGACCAGGACCTCCCCTATCGCCGCGGGGTCGGTGACCATGTACGTCTCCAGCGGCCCGAGGTCGAACTGCACCACGTCGCCGTAGGCCTCCGCGCAGGCGGTGATGAACTCGAACGGGTCGTCCGCGTACTGGCGGCTGTTGCCGAACACGGGTTCTCCCTCGGGTCCCGGTGGCGTGGCGCGCATCGTGGGTGACAGGGGCCGAACGGGCATAGATGTTCGGCGACGACCGACCGGCTGGATCCCGGACAGTCGGTGCCCCCCGACCGTACGGGCGAGGGGAACGCCGGTTCCCCTGGTCGGACGGACGTAGACGGTCGGCGACGACGGTCGGGGACCGTTCCGCCCCCGACCGGCCACCCCCCTCACTCCGGTCGCGGCGGCTCCCCGTCGTAGGCGTCCAGGTCGGAGAAGAAGTTCAGCATGGCGAACTTCAGCTTCTCGGGGGCGACGTCGACCAGCTCGTCGCGCTCCTCGGGCGGGAACGTCCCGCGCACCCCGTAGGCCCCCATGTCGCGGCTCTCGCGCGTGTAGCGCTTGTCGAGCAGGACCCGCACGCCGAAGTCGTCGGGCGAGCGGATCACCCGGCCGAGCGCCTGGCGCGTCTTCCGGACGGTGGGGATCTCGACCGCGTAGTCCCACCCCGACCGCCCGCCCGCCGTTCCGTCCCCGTACGTCCGGTCGTAGGCGTCCTCGACGGCCTCCATCCGCTCGTCGAGGTGGGGGTAGGGGACGCCGACGACGACGACCGCCCGGGCGTCGTCGCCGTCGAAGCTCACGCCCTCCGCGAGCGTCCCCCACAGCGAGGTGCAGAGCACGCCGTCGCCGTCGTCGACGAACCGCCGCCGGAGGTCCTCGGCGCGAACCCCCGGCTCGTCGAGGTACGGCGTCGCGTCGAGGCCGTCGGTCCCGAAGAGCAGGTCGTGGTAGCGCTCGGCCTCGGCGTAGGAGGGGAAGAACGCGAGCACGTTCCCGGGCGTGAACCGGACCACGTCCGCGAGCGTCGCCGCGACCGTCTCCTGGGTCGCGGGGTCGTCGCGCTCGCTGGCGAACAGCGCCGGCCCCTCGACGGCGTAGGTCCGCCGGTGCTCCTCGGGGTAGGGCAGCCCGAAGCTGAGCGTCGCCGGCGAGTCCAGCCCGAGCACGTCCTCGGTCACGTCGAACGGCCGGAGCGTGGCGCTCATCAGGACGCTCGCGTGCACCCGGTCGAACAGGTCCGCGGTCACCGCCCGCGGGATGCAGGTGAAAAGCTCGGCGCGGCCGTACAGCTCGTCGCTGGCGGCGTCGCGGCGCACGGCGACCAGCGGGTGCCGCCCCGGGTCGCCGCCGCCGTCCATCCACGCGGCGAGGAAGTCCGCCGCCTGCAGGGTCTGACACTCCCGGCGCGTCGTCGTCTCGCCCGCCGTGAACGCCCGGTCGTACTCCTCGTCGAGGTGTTTCCCGAGCTGGAGCGCGAGGTCGACCTCCGTCTCGATGCCCGGGCCCTCGTACGCGTCGAGGAAGGCGAGGGTGAGGTCGTCGCGCCGGTCGTCGTTCGCGACCGCGAGGTCGTGCCAGTCGTCGCCGACCTGCTCGCGCTCCCCGAACCCGAGCGCGTCCGTCCAGGTCCGTTCGAGCGCCTCCCGGAACGCCCCGAGCACGTTCGCGGCGGCGCCGGCGCGGGAGTCCTCGACCTCCTCGATCTCGGCGAGCGCCGACGAGAGCGTCCGCTCGGTCAGGGTCCGGGAGGCGTGCTCGCGGGCCGCGTCGGCGACGTTGTGCGCCTCGTCGAACACCGTGACGACCTCCGCGGGGTCGCGGTCGAGCCACCGGAAGAACTGCTCGCGGATCGTCGGGTCGAGCAGGTGGTGGTAGTTACACACCACGAGGTCGACGCCCTCCATCCCCTCCTTGAGCAGCTCGTAGCCACAGAGCCCCCGCTCGTCGGCGAACTCGTACACCTCGTCCGGCGTTCGCACGTCGTCGAACAGCCACGCGAAGAAGGCGTCGTCGTCGCGGGTGAGGTTCGCGCGGTAGTGCTCGCAGACGTTCGCCGCGTCGCGGTCCTCGATCTCCGCCTCCACCGCCTCGAGCTCGGCCTGGACCGCCTCGTAGGCCTCGCTCGCCGTCTCGTCGCCCTCGGCCATGGCGTCGAGGAGTTCGTCGGCGCGCGCCCGCAGTTCGTCGCGCTCGCGCTCCGACTCGACGACGCTCCGGGTCGTGTCCCGGAGCGCCTGACACTCCCGGTAGTCCACGTCGACGTGACACATCGACGACTTCCCGCGGAACACGACCGCCCGGATCGGCTCCTCGCGGGTGATGGCGCGGGCGTCGGCGACGAACTGCCGCATCTGCTGGTGGACGCTCGTCGTGATGGCGACTGTCCGGTCGTGCTCGCGGGCGTGCTCCAGGGCGGGCACCAGCGCCGAGAGGGTCTTGCCCGTCCCGGGCGCGCCCTCGAGCAGCACGTCCTGCCCCCGGGCGAGCGCGTTGTTGATGCCGTCCATCGCCGCGTGCTGGTTCGGGTACGGCTCGTCGTACGGGAAGAATCGGAGATACTCGTCGGTCCCCCGGCCACCGCCGTCCGCGTTCCGTCCGGCCACGGAACCGCTTGCGGCCACGCGGTAAAAGGTGTGACGCGCCGCGGCCGGCGCCCGAGCACGTGCCGTATAAGCGTACCGGGCCGATGGCACGTGCCGTATAAGCGTACCGGGCCGATGCACCGCCCACACCCGCCCGACGCGCCGTTTTGTGACAGTCTGACGAACTGGCGACTGATGTCAGAGACCGCAACCCCACCCGTCGAGTCGCACAGCGAGGAGCCGGCGCTCTGGAAGGGCGGCGTGGTCGCCGGGATCGCCGGCGCCGCCGTCATGGCCGTCCTCGTCTCCCTGATGAACCCGCCGACGCTCGCCGTCGCCATCCCGGCGCTGTACGGGCTCGCGCCGCCGGCCAACGGCGTCGCCGGGTGGGCCGTCCACCTCTCGCACGGCGCCGTCTTCGGGGTGATCTTCGCCGCGTTGGCTCGCACCGACGCGCTCCACGCGGTCCGCGAGGACGTCGTCCGGAGCGTCGCCGTCGGCGCCGTCTACGGCGTCGCCATCTGGGTCGTGGCCGCCGCCCTCCTGATGCCGCTGTGGCTCGCCGCCGTCGGCTTCCCGAACGCGCCGCCGTTCCCGAACTTCGCCGTCCCGAGCCTGCTGTGGCACGTCGTCTTCGGCGTCGTCCTCGGCGGGGCCTTCCCGCCGCTCGCGGACCTGTAGGGGAGCGGCCGAAAACTCACTCCAGCAGTTCGACCAGCAGCCCCTTCTGGGCGTGCAGGCGGTTCTCGGCCTGCTGCCACACCAGGGCCCGGTCGCTCTCGATCACCGCGTCGGTGATCTCCTCGCCGCGGTGGGCGGGCAGGCAGTGCATCACCCGCGCGTCGGTGCCGGCGAGCAGCCCCTCGTTCACCTGGTACCCGTCGAACGCGGCGGTCTTCTCCTCGCGCTCCGACTCCTCGCCCATGCTCACCCAGACGTCCGTGTACACCACGTCCGCGTCCGCGACGGCGTCGGCGGGGTCGTCGACGAGCGCCGGCGCCGTCCCGACGCTCGCCGCCCGGTCGAGCACGTCCTCGCCGAGCCCGTAGGCGTCGGGCGTGGCGACGGTCAGGTCGGCGCCGACCAGCGCACAGCCGAGCGCGAACGACCGCGCGACGTTGTTGCCGTCGCCGACCCACGCGACCGAGACGTCCTCGAACCCGCCGAACGCCTCGCGGATCGTCAGGAGGTCCGCGAGCGTCTGGCAGGGGTGGGCGTCGTCGGTCAGGCCGTTTATCACCGGCACGTCGGCGTAGGCGGCGAGCTCCTCGGCGTCGGCGTGGTCGAACAGCCGGACCATGATCCCATCGGCGTAGCCGGACAGCGAGCGGGCGATGTCGCGGAGCGGCTCGCGCCCCCCGAGGCCGATGTCGTCGGGGCCGAGGAAGATGGCGTGGCCGCCGAGCTGGGTCATGCCCGACTCGAAGGAGGTGCGGGTGCGCGTGCTCGGCTTCTCGAACACCATGGTCAGCGTCCGTCGGGGGAGCTCCGCGCCGGTCGTCTCCCGCTTGAGGTCGGCGGCGCGGTCGAGGACGGTCCGGAGTTCGCCTGCGCTCAGGTCGTCGACGTCGAGCAGGTCGCGGCGGTCGTCGGTCATGGGCTGTCGGTGATGGGGGTGGTCGTGTGGTCGGTGGGCGTGCTCATCTGTGGTCCGTGAACCGGTGTCGGCGCGGTCATAGGCGGTCGGGAACGTCGGTCAGCACGGCGGTTGCGCGGTCGAACTCCTCGAGGTCGAGATGCTCCTCGGGCGTGTGGTCGAGCGAGGAGTCGCCGGGGCCGTACGTCGCCATCGGGCAGTCCCACGCGGCGGCATAGAGGTTCACGTCGGCGGTGCCGGTCTTGCGGAGGAGCCGGGGGTCGCCGCCGTTCGCGCGGATCGAGCCGCGGAACGCCCGCGCCACGCGCGTCCGGGGGCTCTCCATGGCGGGCGGGATCGAGTCGTACCAGCGCACCGTGCCGTCGTCGAGCGCGGCGTCGGCCGCCTCGCGCACGTCGTCGACGGTGCGGCCGGGCGGCACGCGCAGCTGGACCTCCATCGTCGCCTCGACCGAGAGGCCGTCGTCCGAGGTTCCCCCCTCGATCCCGACGGGCTTCGCGGTCACCTGCTCGAAGACGGGCTCGTACTCGTCGCCCGCGAACCGCTCCTCGACGCGGGTCCACCACTCGACGGCGTCCTGGATCGCGTTGTTCTCCGGCCGGGAGGTGTGGCCCGACTCGCTGGCGTGGACGTAGGTGCCGGCGAGCATCCCGCGGTAGCCGAGGGTCACGCCGTCCCAGCCGCTCGGCTCGCCGTTCACCACCGCGTCCGGCTCGGCCTCGCGGTCCGCGATCAGGTGGCGGGCGCCGCGCGAGTCCGCCTCCTCCCCGGTGACGCCGACGAAGGAGACGCCGGTCTCGACGGCGGCGACGGCCATCGCGGCCAGCGGGCCGGTCGCGTCGACGCTCCCGCGCCCCCAGAGGACGCCGTCGCGGACCTCGACCGGGATGTCGCCGGGGACGGTGTCGACGTGGGAGGTGAGCAGCACCGAGTCGTCGGCCGGCGCGCGGACGTTGCCGGCCTCGTCGAGCCACACCTCGCGGCCGCGCTCCTCGAAGAAGGCCGCAAGGCGCTCGCAGGCGGCGCGCTCCTCACCGCTCGGCGACGGGGTCGAGACGAGGTCGTACAGGAGCGCACGCCCCTCGGTGTCTATTGCCGCCGGCCGGTCGGCCGCGTCCGCGGCGTCCTCCCGTCCGCCGGCGCCGGGGTCGCTCACGACACCGCCTCCATCGCCTCGACGACCGCGTCGGCGTGGTCGTGGTCGACGGTCAGCGGCGGCAGGAACCGGACGACGGTGCGCCCGGCGGGGAGCGCGAGCACGCCGTGGTCGATCGCCAGGTCGCGGAGCATCCGGTTTGCCCCCCGCTTCACCTCGACGCCGACCATCAGGCCCATCCCGCGGACCTCGCGGGCGTCCACGTCGGCGGCGCGCAGCTCCTCGACGAGGTAGTCGCCGACGTCCGCGGCGTTGGCCGCCAGGTTCTCCTCGACCAGCGCCTCGAGCGTGGCGTTCCCGGCGGCGCTCACGAGCGGTCCGCCGCTGAACGTCGAGCCGTGGTTGCCCGCGTCCTCGGCGATCCACTCGCGACACAGCGTCGCGCCGAGCGGCAGGCCACTGGCGAGCCCCTTCGCGCTCGTGAGGACGTCGGGGACGACGCCGGCGTGCTCGCAGGCCCACAGCTCGCCCGTCCGCCCGAGGCCGGTCTGGATCTCGTCGAGGACGAGCGCCGCCCCGGCCGTCTCGGTGGCCTCGCGCGCCGCCCGCAGGTAGTCGGTCGGCGCCTCGTTGATCCCGCCCTCGCCCTGGACCGGCTCCAGGAAGACGGCGGCGGTCTCGTCGTCGACCGCCTCGCGGAGCGCCGCCTCGTCGCCGTAGTCGACGAACTCCACGTCGCCCGCGAGCGGGCCGAACCCCTCGCGGTACTTCTCCTTCCAGGTCAGCGCGAGCGAGCCGAGCGTCCGCCCGTGGAAGCCCTGCTTCGTCGCGACGACCTTCGACCGGCCCGTGGCGTGGCGGGCGAACTTCATCGCCGCCTCGTTGGCCTCCGTCCCGGAGTTACACAGCCACACGCGGTCGATCTCCCCCGGCGCGAGCGTCGCGAGCCGGTCGTACAGCTCCGTGCGCGACGCGACCGGGTACGACGCCTGCACGTACAGCAGGTCGTGGAGCTGGTCCTCGACCGCCCCGACGACGTCGGGGTGACAGTGGCCGACCGGGGCGCAGGCGTAGGAGGCGCCGAAGTCGAGGTACTCCCGCCCGTCGGCGTCGTAGAGGTACGGCCCCTCGCCGCGTTCGATCTCGATCGGCTTCTCCGAGAAGACGAACCCACTCATGTCAGCCCTCGTCGTGCTCGGAGCCCGTGACTCCTTCGGCTTCGGACTGTCCGTCCGCGTCGTCGCCGACCGCGGCCCGGGCGACGCGGGTGCCGGCGCCGTCGAGCGCCGCCCGGACGGGCCGGTCGGCGTTCGCGTCGGCGACGACGGCCGCGCTCGCGCCGCCCGCGAGCGCCTCCTCGACCGCCATCACCTTCCGGCCCATGAACCCCTCCGCGGCGTCCGACAGCCGGTCGAACCCGTCGGGGGTCGTCACCTCGTCGATCAGCGTCGCCGGGTCCTCGGGGTCGGCGTACACGCCGGCGACGTCGGTCAGGAGCACGAGCGTCGCGTCGAGTTCGGCCGCCACCGCGGCGGCCGCGCGGTCGGCGTCCGTGTTCACCGGCACGCCGTCGTCGGCGAGCATCGGCGGCCCGGCGACGGGGACGTACCCCGCCCCGAGCAGCGTCCGGAGGAGGTCGCCGTTCACGGCCTCGATGGTGCCGGAGTGGTCGCCCCGCCGGATCTTCCGTTTGCCGTCCTCGACCACGCGGACGGCGGACTTCCGGGCGCCGGTGAGCAGGCCGCCGTCGACGCCGGACAGCCCGACGGCGTTCGCGCCGGCCGCGCGACACGCGGCGACGAGGTCGGTGTTCACGCGGCTCATCGCCATCGTGAACGCCTCCATCGTCGCCTCGTCGGTGAACCGGCCGGTGACGCCGCTCGGCGTCTCGACGTACTCCGGCTCGATCCCGAGGCGGTCGAGGAGGTCGTCGACGGCGGTCGAGCCGCCGTGGACCAGGACGACCTCCTCGCCGGCCGCCCGGAGCGCGGCGACGTCCTCGATCGCGCCCGCGGGGTCGACCGCGGCCGCGCCGCCGATCTTCACGACGACGGTCACGCCGGACACCTCCACGGGGTGGATGCGGCCGGGGTCACGGCGCGCCCACGGGGTGGAGCCCCTGGAAGTCGAGGCCGGCGGTCTCCTCGAACCCACACGCGACGTTGGCGGCGTGGACCGCCTGCCCCGCCGACCCCTTCATCATGTTGTCGATGGCCGAGAAGACGACCACGCGCTCGTTGCCGGGGTCGAGCTCGAAGCCGACCTCGCCGTAGTTGGTGCCGGCGACGGCCTTCGGCTCGGGGTAGCGGTAGACGCCGCCGCCGCCGGCGACGGTGCGCATGAACGGCTCGTCGTCGTAGGACTCGCGGTAGGCGCCCCAGAGGTCGCCCTTCGAGACGGGCTCGTCGGGGAAGACGTGGCAGGTGGCGGAGGCGCCGCGGATCATGTCGACGGCGTGGACGGTAAACGAGACCGAGAGGCCGAGGAACTGCTCGATCTCGGCCTCGTGGCGGTGCCCCGTCGGGGCGTACGGGCGGACGATCCCCGAGCGCTCGGGGTGCGAGGACGCCTCGCCGCCCCCGGCGCCGCCCTCCGAGGAGCCCACCTTCACGTCGACGACGACCCGCTCGTCGCCGGCGAGGACGCCGGCGTCGAACAGCGGCTTGAGCCCGAGTATCGTCGCCGTCGCGTTGCAGCCGCCGGAGGCGACGAGGTCCGCACCGGGGAGGTTCTCGCGGTTTATCTCGGGGAGGGCGTACTCCGACTCCGCGAGGAGGTCCGGCCGCGAGTGGCCGTCGTACCACTCGTCGTACTGCGCCTCCGTGTTCAGGCGGAAGTCCGCGCTCAGGTCGACGACGGTGTCGGCGGCGTCGCGGAACGCGTCGACGCGCTCCATCGTGACGCCGTGGGGCGTCGCCGCGAACAGCACGTCCACCGACTCCAACTCCTCCGGCGAGGTGAAGCGCAGGTCCATCCCGCGGAGGTTGGGGTGCTGGTGGCCGACGGTCTTGCGCTCG
>JBDGTB010000042.1:0-13041 GCA_042217235.1 Haloferacaceae archaeon
CGCGTCTCAGCCTCCACAAGGCTGAAGGATAACCACTACCCCAACCCGGACACGACCGAACCTATCGGCGACGCGCAAAAATACGTTTCGACTCCGGGCGGTGCCCCGCGAGCCCGCCCGGCCCCGCGCCGCCGAACGACGGCGAGCGGGACGCTTTTGGTCGTCTCGCCCCGACCGGTAGCCAGTGGCGATCACGGACAAGATCTACCTGAAGAACCACCGCCAGATCGCGTCCCAGCTCGACGCGAACCTGCCCCGGAGCGCCTTCGCCGGCGCGACGCTCGAGCTCGTCTACGCCGGCGAGGGGCTGGCGACCCTCGACGACGCGACCCAGGAGCGCCTGCTCGGCTTCGCCGAGGACTTCATGGACTGTGACGCCGACGAGATCTACGCCGGCTACCCGGAGCGGCGGTTCGTCGAGTACCTCCTCGAACTCCGGACTCAGGGGCTCGGCCCCGAGGCGATAGTCGACGTGATGGGTGACGACTACATGCTGTACGCCTACCCCGGGGACGTGCGATCCTTCCTCGACGACGCCATCCGGACCCTCGAGGCGACGGCGGCGCTCGCGGACGTCGAGGGCGACGTGGAGACGGCGCGACGCGCCCGCGAGACGCGGGACGCGCTGGTCGGCTGACTACCCGATCCGGAACGACGGCTCGTCGCGGTCGGTGCCGACCTCGTCGCGTTCGCGGCCGAACGACGGGTTCGAGCCGCCGACGTCGTCGGGGTCGAGGTCGTCCAGGTGGATCACCTCGTCGTCCGACTCCAGCTTCTCCCGCAGGTGGTTGACGTAGTGTTTGTACTCGTCGAGCTGCTCGCGCAGGTGCTCGGCCTCGAGTTCGAGGCGCTCGTGTTCGCGGATGAACCGCTTTGGCACCTCCACCTTCGGGGGGAACGAGGAGTCGTCCTCGTTCATGCTCTCTAGCTCGTGCTCGGGGACGACGCGGACCTGGCCGTCGTGGGCAACGAACGTGTCCACGTAGTCGCGGAACACGGCCGAGAGCGAGAGGTCCCGCTCCTCGGCGGTGTCCCGCAACTCCTCGAACGCGTCCTCGCTGACGCGAAAGGAGATCGTCTTGTTCTTGTTGCCCATGGTATCCCCCTACTCGTCGCCACTCCCACTTAACGGTTTGTCAGACGACCGCGGGTTGTGCCCGGGGTCCGCCGGCGAACGGCGGGGCTCAGGCCCCCGGACGCGGCTCGGCGTCGCCGCCGGCCGCCCCGCCGTCGGCGTCGAGCTCGTCCGTCCCTTCGAGGCTCTCCAGCGCCTCGACCGCGGCGTCGCGGTACCCCGCCGGGTCCAGGTCGTAGCGCTCCCGGGCCATCCGGGCGTACTCGTTCGCGTCGTCGTCGAACGCGGCGACGCGCTCGACGGTTCGCTCGGCGGTCTCGACCACCCAGCGGTCGCGCGTCGCGGCGTCGACGACGCTGATCGACTCCGGCCGCACGCTCACGTTGACGGTGCCGTCGTCGGTCTCGAACGTGCGCGGCTTGCCGACGACCGCGACGTACGCCGGGGGTTCGAGGTCGCGCAGGGCGCTCGCCGCCTCCGGCTGGTACTGCCCGGCGTACACGAAGAACGTGCCCGTCGGGTCGACGATCCGGCCGCGCCAGTACTCGCTGTCCTCGCCGATGTCCTCCTTCTCGGTGAGCGTGCCCACCAGGAACACCCGGTTGGCGCGCTCGCCCGTCGGGAGCAGGAGGTACAGCGGCGCCCGCTCGTCGTCGGACTCCTTGAACGTGTGGCTCGCGTCGTTGAACTCCCGTGCGAAGACGCGACGGGCGACCTCGCGGGTGGGAACGTCGTTGGAACTCATCTATATCGACCTCGCTTTGACCAGCACCGCCTCGGCGTCGTCCGCCGTCGGTCCCGCTAGCGTCTCGAACTCGTCGACCAGGAGGTAGCGCCCGAGCGTCGGGCCGCTCACCCGGTAGTACTGCCCGAGCACGTCCTCGCGCATCTCGTCTGCGACCACCGTGGTGTCGAGCGCGTCCTTGGCCATCTCCTTTGCCGTCTCCAGGTCGATGCCGGTCAGCGCCTCGGTCGTCTCGCGGTCGAAGATCACCTCGTGGACCTCCTCGCCGTCGTCGACGACCCCTTTGATCCGGAGGTCGAACTCGCCCTCGACCTGCCCGTGCTCCGAGCAGCGCCCGTTCTGGAGGACGCGCGTGCAGTCCTCCTCGGGACACCGCTTGATCAGCCCGCTGCCCGACTGGACGTCGACGAGGGCGCCCTCGACCGTCTCGGCCGAGTCGCCCACCTCGATGTCCGCGTCGACCTCGGTGACCGTCGTCGTCCGGTTGAGCTTGACCGAGTAGTTGCCCTGGGACTCGTCGGTGACGACGTTGCCGAGTTCGTACACTTTCCCCTCCTCGATTTCGGGCACGTCGGAGGTCTCGAAGGCGACGAACCGGGTGGTACCGCTCTCGTCGCCGAGCAGCCCGACCTGTGCGATGGAGTCGCTCCGGGGCTCCCAGAGGTCGACGACCTTCACCCGCAGGTCGACCCACTCGCCGTCGCTGTCGATCTCCTCGACGGCCGCCCGCTCACTGCCGCCGCTCCGGATCTCGTCGCGCTCCAGCCCCGCCTCGTCGAGGTAGGCGTTCGTGACGCTTCGACGGGCCTCCTCGACCGGGACGCGGTACTCGTTGACGAGGTTCTCGAGGCGCTCCTCGACCTCGTCGGCGTCCACCTCGAGGTGGTCCGAGAACTGTGCCGCTATCTCCTCCGCGTGGGTTCGCAAGTCCGTCATGGGTGCTCGCCTCCGCGACGGTTTTCGGCTGGGAGGCGTCGGGACTTGGCTCCTCCCGGCATAAAAGGTTCCGCCACCGGGGCGAAAGTGGTGTTCGCGGCCGCGACCGGCGGTCTCGCGCTCGTCCCCCGGTCCGACGCGAGTCCGGCCGCGGCCCCGACGGACATTTACTCCCCGCGCCGTAGGGTCGCCCATGGACGACCGGCTGGAGTCCGGCCTCCGGCGCGCGTTCCGGACCGCGGGCCGGCGCGTCGCCGAGATCCGCGACGCCTACCGCGAGGGGCGACGCGCCGCGGACCTCCCGACCGACGACGAGGGGCGCGTCCGGATCGTCTGTCGCCGCCACGCCGAGCGCCGCGCCGTGACGCTCGACGACGCGGGGCGGCCGGCCTGCTTCGAGGCCGGCCACCCGGACTGCGAGGGCTGTGTCGGGGACGTCCGCGAGGGCGTCGTCGAGACGTGGTAGGTTTTGCCGCTCCGGCACCACCCCGGACGCATGGACCGCTCGCTCGTCGCCGTCGTGCTCGCTGGCGGGGTGGGCACCCGGCTCTACCCCGCCTCGCGGCCCGACCGCCCGAAGCAGTTCCGCTCGTTCGACGGCGGCCCCTCGCTGCTCGCGCGCACCGTCGACCGGCTCGGCTTCGCCGACGCGGTGGTCGTCGTCACGCGCCCGTCGCTCGCGGCCGGCGCCCGCGAGCGCGTCCCCGACGTCGACCTGCTGGTCGAGCCGTCGCCGAAGGACTCCGGCCCGGCGCTCGCCTACGCCACCCACCGCGTCGCCGAGCGCCACGACGACCCGGTCGTGCTCGCGCTCCCGAGCGACCACGCGGTCGGGGACGCGGCCGCGTTCCGCGAGTCGATGCGGGCGGGCGCCCGGGTCGCCGCGCGCCGGGACGCGCTCGTCGCGTTCGGCGTCGAGCCCACCCGCCCGGACACGGGCTACGGCTACGTCGAGCCCGGCCCCGACCGGGGCGACCACCGCGACCTCGCCTCCTTCCACGAGAAGCCCGACGCGGCGACCGCGGAGCGGTATCTCGACCGGGGGTACCTCTGGAACGCGGGCATCTTCGCGTGGACGCCCACGGCCTTCCGCGCCGCCGCGCGCGACTCGCCGCTCGCCCCGCTCGTCGACGCGCTCGACCGGGGCGACCCGGCGGCCGGCTACGCCGCCGTCGACCCCGTCAGCGTCGACTACGCGGTGATGGAGCGGGCGACCGACGCCGCCGTCGTCCCCGTCGACTTCCCGTGGGACGACCTCGGCACGTGGGACGCCGTCGGGCGGGCGTACGGGGAGGACGCCGACGGCAACGTCGCGCTCGCGCCGTCGACGGCGCTGGACGCGACCGGCAACGTCGTCGCCAGCGACGGGACCCACGTCTCGCTCGTCGGGGTCGACGACCTCGTCGTGGCCGCCTACGACGACCGCGTGCTCGTCGTCCCCCGCGAGGAGGCCGGGCGGGTGCGCGACCTCGTCGCGGCCCTGCGCGAGTCGGGGCGGTGGGAGCGGTGACGGTCCGGGACGGCGTGGCGGGATGGGGGCGTCCCGCCACGCGCGGGACTCACTGCCGGAGGCGCACCCGGACCGCCCCGTCGCTGGTGACCCCGACGAGGAGCGGCCGGACCACCTCGCGCCCCTGCACGGCGTCGCCGGCGGCCTCGCTCACCAGCCGCATCAGGTCCGGCGCGGTGTGGGTCACCTTCACGCCGGCCTCGTCGCTCGCGTCGTAGACGCGCTGGGGCACGTCGTACAGGTCGGTCCCCGCCTCGATGTCGATCCGGACGGGCGCGGCGAGCGCCTCCGCAAACGCGACGGTCTCCCGCGCCTTGGCGACGTTCTCGCGGGCGCTGGACTCGATGCTCGACACGTTCGCCCGCGAGGTGCCGAGCATCGCGGCGATGTCGGCCTGGCGGGCGCCGCGCTCGCGGAGCGCGAGTACCTCCGCCTGTCGGCGCGTGAGGACGCTCGTGTCGGCGTCGAACCCGACGCCGTCGAGCAGCGCGTCGACGTCGACGCCCACGCCGCGCTCGTCGGCTCCCGCGTCGGCGCCGTCCCCGTCGGCCCGACCGTCCGCGCCTTCGGCCATGTCCCGTCGGTGGGCGGGCGCGTACAAAAATCCCCGTCGCACGCCGCCGCGACCCCGGCGTCGGCCTCCGCCTACGAGCCCCAGAAGTTCTCCCGGCTGCCGAGTCGCTCCCGGTCGTCCTCGCGCTCGGACGCCTCGCCCTCCGTGCCCGCCTCGTCCGCTTCGTCGGCCTCCGCCTCCGTCTCCGCCTCCGCCTCCGTCTCCTCCATCGGGAGGCGCTCGACGACCTCCTTGGCGGTCGCGTGGTTCGATTTCACCCGGTCGATCCGGACCCGCGCCCGGGCGTCGGGCAACAGACCGTCGACGAGGACGATGAACCCGTCGTCCGTCCGCCCGACGCCCGCCCCGCTCTCGTGGATGTCGGTCACGTCGACCACGACCTCCTCGCCCGGCTTCACTGGCTGCGCCTTGAGGTCCTGGATGGGCATGTCGTAGTTCTCACACCACTCGGCGCCGCCCCGGTCGCCGTAGTACTGACACCCCATCCCCTGGATCCGCTCGGAGAACCGGGGGCAGTCGTCGGCCAGTGGACAGTCGGGCATACGGCGTGGTACTCGTGGCGGCTATAAACCGCTTGCGTCCCGCCCCCCGAGACCGCCCGCGTCGGGGGGAACGAGCCGTCTGCGCGGAACGACACCGACCGCCACGGACCCGGCTCGCGCCCCGCACGCCGGCCGGTCGACGCGTCCGATCCGGCCCCGTTCTGGCCGTCACCGCTCGGCTCCGACTCTCGGAAGGGTTAAACGCGTCGCGGGGGTACCGGCCCCCATGCCGAAGTACGAGCACGCGACGCGACGCACGCTGGACAAGCAGATCTGCATGCGCTGTAACGCGCGAAACCCGCCGCGTGCGACCAGCTGTCGCAAGTGCGGCTACAAGAGCCTCCGGCCGAAGTCGAAGGAGCCCCGCGGCGCCTGACGCGGCCTCGACCGCCCCTCACTCCTCCGGATACTTCGGTTCCCGCCGCTCGGCACGGGCGAGCGCCCGCTCTATCACGTCCCGCACGCTCTTTCCGTCCGCGTGGAACGCGTCGCCGTGCCCGGCGTACATCGCCTCGACGGTGTCGGGGAGCCGGTCGAGCAGGTCCGTCAGGCTCCCGATCAGCCGCTCGCGGGACTGGCCCGCCCGGTCGGTGCGCCCGAAGCTCCCGTCGTCGAACGCGCCGTCGCTGTAGACGACGACGTCGCCGCTGAACAGCGTCCGGTCGCTCACGAACGAGACGTGGTCGGCGGCGTGCCCGGGCGTGTAGACGACCTCGAACGTCTCGTCGCCGAGCGCTAGCTCGTCGCCGTCGTCGAGCGCGACCGTCCGTCGCGGGTGGTCGCCGTAGGCGTACAGGTCGGCGTCGAAGGCGTCGAGCACCGCGTCGAGCTCGCCGACGTGGTCGTGGTGCTGGTGGGTGACCGCGACGGCGTCGAGCGCGTCGACGTGCTCGCGGACCACGTCGACGACCCCGGGCATCGACCCGGCGTCGACCAGCGCCGTTCGCTCCCCGGTCACGAGGTAGGCGTTGCAGGTGAACTGGTCCGAGCCGGCGGTGACGTTGACGACGTCCATGCCCCACCCTCCGCCCCCGCGTGGGTAAAACCGCTGCCCCCGGCGTCCGGTACTGCTCGGGCGAGCGCGGGCCGGACGGCCGCCCACTCGCGTCCCGCGGTCCGGCGCGCCCCCGACACGTTGGACAGACGACACTGCAGATCATTTTTCCGTGACGCTCCCCAATCTTCGACCGTATGGGCTTTGGAAGCTACGACGAGTCCGAGCAGGAGAATCAGGAGCTCGACCTCGACGACGACGGCGACGGCGTCAAGACCAGCGAGAGCGAGCACCAGGGCGACGTCGAGTTCGAGCCCGGCGCCTCGAACGACGAACTGCTCGACCGTCTCCAGGACATCAAAGACGAGTGAAGCCGGGCGTGCGGGCGCTCGGCATCGCGGAGTCCCACGCCGGCGACGCCGACCGGAGCGTCCTCGCCGGCGCCGTCGTCCGCGCCGACCGCGTGGTCGACGGGCTCGCCTTCGGGACGTGTACCGTCGGCGGCCTCGACGCCACCGCGGCGACGCTCGACCTCGCCGCCGCCCTCGACCGGGCCGACGTCCGGCACGTGCTGACCGCCGGCGTCGCGCCCGCCTGGTTCAACCTCCTCGACCTCGACCGGGTCCACGAGCGGCTCGACCGCCCGGTGGTCGCCGTCTCCTTCGAGGCGAGCGAGGGGCTCGAACCCGCGCTCCGCGAGCAGTTCGACGGCGCGGCGCTCGAGGCCCGCCTCGACCGCTATCGCGCCCTCCCGCCGCGCCGGCCGGTGACGGTCGGCGACGACCGCGTGTTCGTCCGCGCGGCGGGGCTCTCCGACGAGCACGCCGCCGCGGTCGTCCGCGCGCACACGCCGGAGGGGGAGGGGCGCCCCGAGCCGCTGCGGGTCGCCCGGCTCTCGGCGCGGGCCGTCCGCGAGCGCGACCTCGCGGAGGGGAACGACGGTCGCGCGCCCGACGACGGCGAGGGCGACGACCGGTAGTTTCTCCCGCCCGGTCGTCCCCGTCTCCGGCATGAGCGAGACGCCGGAGAACGTGGACGGGCTCGACGTCGTCGGGTGTACGCGGTGTTCCGACCTCGTCGACTCGCGCTCGCGGATCGTCAACGGCGACGGCCCCGACGCCGCCGACCTCCTGTTCGTCGGCGAGGCGCCGGGCGAGCGCGAGGACGACGAGGGGCGGCCGTTCGTCGGTCGCTCGGGCGACGTGCTCGACGACGCGCTCGCGGACGCCGGCCTGACGCGCGAGGCGGTGCGGATCACGAACTGCGTGCGGTGCCGCCCCCCCGACAACCGCGACCCGACCGCCGAGGAGCTGGCGAACTGCCGGCCCTACCTCGACGCCGAGGTGGCGGCGGTCGACCCCGAGGTGGTCGTGACGCTCGGGAAGGTGCCGAGCGAGCACCTGCTCGACCGCTCGGTCGCGGTCACGGTGGAGGCCGGCGACGTCGTCGACGCGTGGGTCGGCGGCCGGTCGCGGCGCGTGCTCGTCTCCGTCCACCCGGCGGCGACGCTGTACGACCGCAGCCAGCGCGAGACGTTCACCGACGCGGTGGCGAAGGCGGCGTCGCTCGCGGGCGTGGACCCGGACGACGACGACCAGTCCCGCATCGGCGATTTCTGACCGCCCCCGTCGGTGTCGCGGTAGAAAGGGACTTCAACGGCCGCTCCCAACCCGCGGGTATGAGCGTCGCCTCGCGGGACCAGCGCCTCGCCGACGTGGCCGTCGTCGACTACGGGATCAACAACCTCCGGAGCGCCACGCGCGGGCTGGAGCGGGCGGGGGCAGCGGTGTCGGTCGTCGAGGACCCGGACGCCCTCGCCGACGCGGACGGCATCGTCCTCCCCGGCGTCGGCGCCTTCGGCGACGGGATGGAGAACGCCGGGCCGTTCCGGGAGTCGCTCGTCGAGGCGGCCGAGGCCGGCCGCCCCGTGTTCGGCATCTGTCTCGGCATGCAGATGCTCCTCACGTCGAGCGAGGAGGCCGAGCGCGCCGGACAGGGCGACGCCGAGGGCCTCGACCTGATCCCCGGGCGCAACGTCCGGTTCCGGGACGCGCCGAAAGTGC
This sequence comes from Haloferacaceae archaeon, assembly GCA_042217235.1. GTDB lineage: Archaea > Halobacteriota > Halobacteria > Halobacteriales > Haloferacaceae > A07HB70. The sequence continues at coordinate 8,440 of JBDGTB010000042.1, forward strand.
CCCACATGGGCTGGAACGACCTGCGCGTCGAGCGCGACCACCCGCTCGTCGAGGGCGTCGACGGGGAGTACGCCTACTTCGTCCACTCCTACTACGCCGACCCGGAGGACCCGGGGGCGGTCGTCGCGACGACCGAACACGGCACGCGCTTCCCGGCCGTCGTCGCGAACGAGGCCGGCAACGTGTTCGGGACGCAGTTCCACCCGGAGAAGAGCGGCGAGACCGGACTGACGGTGCTCCGGAACTTCGTCGAGTACTGCGCGGACCAGGGGTAGGCCGGTTCTCGCGGCGGTCGACCGGCGCCACGGTCCGCGCCCGCGACTGCTCCCCTCGAACGCCGCGCCCGCGACTGCTCCCCCACACGCCTGTCGTCCCCCGCCCCGTTCCACGCCCCGCCTCGCCCCACGCCCCGTTCCCGCCTCGCCCCCCGCCCCGTTCCCGCTTCGTCCATCCCGACGCGCTTAACCACCGAGCGCCGCTCTCCCCGCGCATGCAGGCGCTCACCCTCGGGCCGGCGGGCACGTACTCCCACCGCGCGGCCCGCTCGGTCGCCGACGAGGTGTCCTTCCGCGAGTCGGTCACGGCCATCGTCGAGGCCGTCGCGAGCGGCGAGTTCGAACGCGGCGTCATCCCGATCGAGAACAGCATCGAGGGGTCGGTCACCGAGAGCCTCGACGCGCTCGCGGAGTACGACGTCGCCGTCGTCGAGGAGATCGTCACGCCGATCCGGCACGCCCTGCTCGCTCAGGGCGAGTCGTTCTCGACCGTGGCGAGCCACTCCCAGGCGCTCGCGCAGTGTCGCAGCTACCTCGAGGAGAACTACCCGGACGCGACGCTGGAACCGGTCGCGAGCACCGCGAAGGGCGTGGAACGCGCCCGCGAGGACCCGTCGGTCGCCGCCATCGCCCACCCCGACAACGCCGGCGACGGGGTCGAGGTGATCGCCGAGGACATCCAGGACCGCTCGTCGAACGCGACCCGCTTTCTCGTCGTCGCGCCGCCCGCGGAGCGCTCCGACGCCGGCGGGAAGACCTCGCTGGTCGTCTACCCGAACGCCAACTACCCCGGCCTGCTGCTCGAACTGCTGGAGGCGTTCGCCGACCGCGAGATCAACCTCACGCGGGTCGAGTCCCGCCCGAGCGGCGAGCGCCTCGGCGACTACCTGTTCCACATCGACTTCGAGGCGCCGCTGTACGAACCGCGCAGCCAGGCGGCCCTCGCGGACGTCGAGGAGGTCGCCGCCGACGGCTGGGTCCGGCGGCTCGGCTCCTACGACACCCGGCACGTCCGGTAGGCCGGCCAGGGCCGAACGGGTCGGACTCGCGGGCGGCCGGGCCTGGCGTTCGCCCGCGGGCGTCCCCGGTCCTCGGCTGGAGCGCTCGCGCGCTCGCCTCCACGTGCCACGTTTCAAGGCGGTTCGCTCCCTACTTCCGCACGTGACCGACCGAGACGACCCGTTCGCGGAGATCGAGCGCCTCGTCGAACAGTTCGGCGGCGTCGAGGGGTTCACGACCGCCTCGGTGCCGGTCGACGTCGTCGACGCGGCGGAGGCGGTCGTCGTCCGGGCCGACCTCCCCGGCTTCGACGCGGCCGACATCGACGTGACCGTCGACGACGGGACGCTCGCGCTGCGGGCGACCCGGGAGGCGGCGACGGCGGAGGCCGACGAACGCTACGTCCGCCGCGAACGCGAGCGCCGCGAGGTCTCGCGGCGGCTGTCGCTCCCGGCCCCCGTCCGAGAGCGCGAGGCCACGGCGTCGTACGACGACGGCGTGTTGACCGTGCGGCTCCCGAAGCGCGACGACGGGGAGGGCCACGAGATAGAGATCGAGTGACGTAGCCGGCGTCCGCCCCCGGCCACGCGCCCGCGTGACGCGGGTTCGCACCGCTCGCGTCCCGTCTCCTCGCGCTCGCTCGCGTCCCGTCTCCTCGCGCTGACTCCCCCTTCCTCGCGCTGACTCCCCCTTCCTCGCGCTGACTTCCCCTTCATCGAACGTCGCCGCGCCGGCCAGCCCCGCCGAACGGTGGACCTGGGAGCCGCTCCCGGCGAGCCGTTCGAGCGGACGAGCCGCGGGCTCGGCGCGCGGACCGACCGTCGACGCCGCGCGCCCGTCCCCGTGACCGCGTCGGCCGGCTGTCGGTCCGAACCCGTCGGGTCCGGCTCCGGGCGCGCCTCGGGACGTAACTGGTAGTTATAAGTCCGTGGAGCTATATGCGCCGTACACATATGACCGACGGCGGGCGCGACCACGAGTTCCCCACGCGGAGCCTCCACGCCGGCCAGGCACCCGACCCGGCGACGGGCGCGCGGGCGCCGCCGATCTACCAGACCACCTCCTACGCCTTCCCGGACGCCGAGGAGGCCGCGGCGCGGTTCGCCCTCGACGCCGAGGGACCGATCTACTCCCGCTTTTTCAACCCGACGGTGCGGACCCTGGAGCGGCGCCTGGCGTCGCTCGAGGGCGGCGTCGACGCGGTGTGTACCGCCTCGGGGCTGGCGGCGCTCGACGCGGCGACGAGCATCCTCGCGAGCGCCGGCGACAACGTCGTCGCGAGCGACGACATGTACGGCGGGACGGCGACGTACCTCTCGAAGATGGCCTCGCGTCGCGGCGTCGAGGCGCGGACCGTCGACACGCTCGACTACGACGCCTACGCCGAGGCCGTCGACGACGACACCGCCTACGTCCACGTCGAGACGATCGCCAACCCCTCTCTGGTCACCCCCGACTTCGAGCGGGTCGCGGCGATCGCCCACGAGCACGGGGCGCCGCTGTTCGTCGACAACACGTTCGCCACACCCCACCTCTGTCGCCCGGTCGAGCACGGGGCCGACCTCGTCTGGGAGTCGACGACCAAGTGGATCCACGGCTCGGGCACGACCCTCGGCGGCGTCCTCGTCGACGGCGGCACCTTCCCCTGGGACGCCGCCGACTACCCCGAGATGGCCGGCGAGAACCCCGCCTACGGGGTCGACTTCTCCGAGCGGTTCGGCGAGCGGGCGTTCGCGGCGGCCGCGCGCTACCGTTCGCTCCGGAGCCTCGGCAGCGCGCAGTCGCCGTTCGACGCCTGGCTCACCCTCCAGGGCGTCGAGACGCTCCCCCTGCGGATGGAGCGCCACTGCGAGAACGCCCGCTTCGTCGCGGAGTACCTCCGCGACCACCCCGCCGTCGAGTGGGTGACCTACCCCGGCTTCGCGGACCACCCGACCCACGACAACGCCGCGGAGTACCTCGACGGCGGCTACGGCGGCATGGTCGCCTTCGGTCTCGCCGACGGCTACGAGGCCGCCGAGCGGCTCTGTGAGTCCGTCGAGCTGGCCTCCTTTCTCGCCAACATCGGCGACGCGAAGACGCTCGTGATCCACCCCGCCTCGACCACCCACTCCCAGCTGAGCGAGGCCGAACAGCGCGCCGCCGGCGTCTCCCCCGAGATGGTCCGCCTCTCGGTCGGGCTGGAGGCGCCCGAGGACGTCGTCGCGGACCTGGAGGTGGGGCTGTGACGGCCGTCGAGACCGGCGTCCGGTCGCTGGGCGAGTTCGAGTTCGCCTGCGGGGAGTCGATCGGGAACCTGGAGGTCGCCTTCGAGGCGTACGGCGAGTTCACCGGCGACAACGCCGTCCTCGTCTGTCACGCGCTCACCGGCAGCCAGAACGTCGCGCCGCTCGGCGACGGCGCCGACGGCGCCGCCGGCCAGGCCCGGGCGTGGTGGAGCGACGTCGTCGGTCCGGGGAAGGCCGTCGACACGAACCGCTACTACGTCGTCTGTGCCAACGTCCCCGGCTCCTGTTACGGCACCTCCGGCCCGGCGAGCACGAACCCCGAGACCGGCGAGCCGTACGGCACCGACTTCCCGCCGGTGACGGTCCGCGACTGGACGCGGGCCCAGCGGCGCCTGCTCGACGACCTCGGCGTCGGGCGCCTGCACGCGGTCGTCGGCGGGAGCGTCGGCGGGATGAACGCCCTCGACTGGGCGGTCGCGTACCCCGACGACGTCCGCCGCGTCGTCCCCATCGCCGCCGCCGCGCGTCTCGACCCCCAGTGTCTCGCCATCGACGCCATCGCCCGCCGGGCCATCACCACCGACCCCGCCTGGCGCGGCGGCGACTACTACGGCACCGGCGACGCCCCGACTGACGGGCTCGCCATCGCCCGCCAGCTCGGCCACGTGATGTACCTCTCGAAGGACTCGATGGAGCGGAAGTTCGGCCGCCGCTCGGCGGGGCGGGACGCCTCCCGCGACGCCTTCCCCGTCGACCGGGCGGCCTCCTTTTTCCCCTACCGCGAGGTGGAGTCCTACCTCGACTACCAGGCCGAGAAGTTCGTCGACCGGTTCGACGCGAACGCCTACCTCTACCTGACGCGGGCGATGGACGACTACGACCTGAGCGCCGGCCACGGCTCGGACGCGGCGGCTCTCGCGGCCTTCGAGGGCGAGGCGCTGCTCGTCTCGTTCACCGGCGACTGGCATTTCACCGCCGAGCAGTCCGAGGAGCTCGCGGGGGCGTTCCGCGAGGCCGGCGTCCCCGTCGCCCACCACCTGATCGCCTCCGACCACGGCCACGACGCCTTCCTCGTCGAACCGGGGAAGGTCGGGCCGCCG
>JBDGTB010000059.1:0-12789 GCA_042217235.1 Haloferacaceae archaeon
ACTTGGTGGCTCGTCGGGGAGATAACGCCGACGAAATCTTTGGCGGACACTACAGCGGACGCGGCGGGGGTCAGGCGGGGACGAGGCGGTGGACGGCGCCCGTGCCGCCCGAAGGGCTGCCCCGGTCGCTCGTGCAGACGTACAGCTCGCCGGTCGGGTCGCGGCCGAAGCCGAGCACGTACTGCCCGACGGAGCCGTCGAGCGGGACCGGCGTCGCGGGCCACAGCCCCGTCTCCGCGGGCGTGGCGACGAACAGCCGCCCCTGGGCCCGCCAGTCGGCGAAGACGTACGCGCCGGCGAGCGAGAGCGCGTCCCCCCGGTAGCGGTAGCCGCCGATGACCGCGACGCCGTTCACGTCGTCGCCGTCGTGGGCGTACTCGACTATCGGCGGCCGGAGCGGGTCGCCGTCCGGGGTCTCGGACGGGCAGTCGTCCGCGCGGAAACAGTGGGTCCCCTCGCGGACGTTCCAGCCCATGTTCCAGCCCTTCCCGACGAGGCTCACCTCCTCGTAGCGGTTCTGTCCCACGTCCGCGACGTAGAGGTCGGGCGCGCCGTCGATCCGCGAGCCGGCGGGGTCGAAGGAGAACCGCCACGGGTTGCGAAGCCCCCACGCGTACTGCTCGTCGAGCCCCTCGCGGCCGACGAGCGGGTTGTCGTCCGGCACGCCGTACGGCCGGTCCCCGCTCTCCCCGTCCACGTCGATCCGGAGGACGCTCCCGAGCAGGTTCGCCGTCACGTCCTGGCCGTTCCCGCCCGGGACGGCTTCGTACCAGTCCTCGACGTGGCCGGGGCCGCTGTCGTTCGCCCCGCCGCCGTCGCCGACGCCGACGTACAGGTGGCCGTCGGGGCCGAACGCGACCGCGCCGGCGTCGTGGTTCGACTGGGGTTCGGGGATCTCGAGCAGGGGGCGCTCGCTCGCCGGGTCGGCGGCGTCGGGCGTCGCCGCGAACTCCGACAGGACGAACGTGTGGCTGTAGCCGTCGGGCGTCCCCTCGCGCGGGGGGGCGCTGTACCGGACGAAACAGCGCCCGGCGTCGGGGAAGTCGGGGTGGAACGCGAGACCGAGCAGCCCGCGCTCGTCGTACCCGTCGAGGGACACCATGCGGTCGCGCACGTCGAGGAACGTCGACCGCTCGCCGTCGCGGACGACCGTCACCCGCCCCGACTGGTCGACGACGTACGCCCGCCCGTCGACGCCCGCCGGGAACTCGACGCCGACGGGCGCGTCGAACCCCGCCGCGACCCGCTCGACGCCCACGGCGTCCGGGAGCGTGACCGTCCCCTGCGCGGCGGTTCCGCTCCCGCCGCCGGCGGTTCCGCTCCCGCCGGTTCCGCCCCCGGCCGTCGACCCGCCGGTTCGCCCGTTTTGACCGCCACAGCCGGCCAGCGCACCGGCGAGGGCGGCGAGCACCGTCCGGCGCGTGCAGTCGCGTCGCATGGGCCCAGGTCGTCGGCGGCGGGCGAAAAGCTGTCGCCCGGGGCAGGACGGCCGTCGGCCGGTTGCGGTGGCCGGCGGCGCCCGCCGGGCGCGTCGCTCAGCCCGAAGGAGTGTCGCCCGGAGGTCGCCGGCGTCAGGCCCGCAGGCGGTCCCGGAGGTCGTCGGCGTCGACGCGGAACTTGTAGGCGGGCGCGCCGTCGACGAGCACGTAGGGGACGCGGTCGCCGTACCGCTCGCGGAGCGCCGGGTCGTCGTCCACGTCGACCACCTCGACGGCGACGTCGGCCGACACGTCGGCGGCCACCGCGCGGACCGTCTCCAGCGCCTCCGAGCAGAGGTGACAGTCCGTCCGCGAGTAGACGGTCACGGTCGTCTCGACCATGCCGGCCCGTCGGGCTGGAGCGACGTGTGCCCGTCGGTCCGGCGCCGACCGTGTAGGCAGATACTTGACACCGGGGGCGGTACCGTCGCCCATCGATGGGGGGGTCGGGCGCCGGCGCGTCGGCCGGTCCGGGGCGGGACAGGAGGGGCCGGCGGGCGGTCGCCGCCCTCGCGGTCGCCGCGGCACTGCTCCTCGCGGCGTCGCTCGCCGGCCCGGCTGCGGTCGGCCCCGAACGGGGCGACGTCGCCGTGCGGAGCGTCACGACGAACGCCCCCGTGCTCGCGGGCGACCCGCTCGTGGCGACGGCGGTCGTCGAGAACCGTGGCGCCCGGCCCGCGACCGTCCAGGTCCGGCTCGTCGTCGGCAGCGGGGTGAACGCGACGCGGGTCCACCTCGGTCCCGGCGAGCGAGCGACCGTCCGACTCCGGTGGGCGACCGACGCCGCCGACGCCGGCGGCCACGCGGTCGCGGTCGAGGCGGACGGAACGCGAGCGGCCGCTCGCGCGACGGTCGTCGACGGACTCGTCGCCTCGTGTCGGGAGTTCGACGAGCCGGGCGTGTACGCGCTCGACGCCGACGTTGGGGCGCGACGGACGAGCCCCTGCCTGTCCGTGACGGCGGACGACGTGACCCTCGTCGGCGGCGGGCACGCGGTCGACGGCGGCGGCGCACCGGGCGCCGGCGTGCGCGTCGCCCGGGAGGCCGACGACGCCACCGTCCGGGGGCTCGTCGTCCGGGGCTGGGCGACGGGCGTCGCGGTCGCGGGCGACGGCGCCACGGTGCGGGCGGTGACCGCCACGAACAACGCGGACCGGGGCGTCGCGCTCGTCGGCGGCGACGGGGCGCTGGTCGCGGACGCACGGCTGTCGAACAACGGCGACGGGCTCGCCCTCGCGGACGCCGACGGCGCGGTCGCGCGGAACCTCACGGTCGCGAACAGCGACCGCCACGGCGTCGCCACGGAGGGGAACGCGTCCGCGGGCGGCCGGCTCGTGAACGTCACCGTCGCCGGGAGCGCCGGGGCGGGCGTCGACGCCGACGCGGCGGTCGGGCTGCGCGGCCGGCGGGTGCGACTCGACGGCGCCGCGCTGTCGTTCGTCGCGACGCGGTCGCGGCTCGCGCGGGGCAACCTGAGCGACCGGCCACCGCTCCCCGCCGACGCGACGACGGTCGGCCCGGCGGTCGCGGTCGAGACGGTGGCCGACGGCGGGGTGACGCTGACCCTGCGCTACGGCGACCGGGCCGCCGGCCGGGTGGTAGAGCCGACGGTCGCCGCGTGGCGTCACGACGGCGGCGTCTGGACGCCGGCCGGCGGGCGCGTCGACGCCGCGGCGAACGCGCTCACCGCCGACGTCGGCGGCGACGGCGTCGTCGTCGCCGCCGGCGAGTACAACGACCCGCCCGCGGTGTCGGTCACGACGACGCCCGAGCGCGCGGGCGTCGGCCGACGAGTGACCGTCGACGCGAGCAACACGACCGACCCCGAGGGCCGGGGGATCGCCACCTACGCGTGGGACCTCGACGGCGACGGGCGCGTCGACCGTCGGACGCGCGCGCCGCGGGTCATCCACACGTACGGGACGACCGGGAGGCGGGCCATCGGCGTGTCCGTGACGGACGTGGACGGCGCCACGTCCGCGACGGTCGTCGACGTCGCCGTCGTGGCCGTCCCCGACCCGCGCGGCGCGACGACGACCGACGGCGCGTCGCGGCGGGGACCCGGGCGAACGGACGGGACGCCCGGCACAGCCGCGGACCGGACGGCGACCGGCGCCCCGACGACCGCCACGGACGGGTCGCCGCGCGGACTGGTGGGCGACGACGCCGGCGCCGTCGTCGTCCTCCTCGCCCTGCTCGCGCTCGTCGCGGTGCTCGTCCGGGGTCGGCGCCGGGGGCGGTGAGGCCGCCGGTCCGGGCGCTGGAACCCGCGGGGCGGGCCGGTCCGGGCGCTGGAACCCGGGCGGGCGGCGCTCGTCGACGCCCGCGGCCTACCTGAGCAGGAACAGGTCGCCGTCGCGCTCCGCTATCTCGTAGGTCGGGACGGCGTACCGGTCGTCCTGGACGTTGGTCCCCGTCTCGACGTCGAACTCCCAGCCGTGCCACGGACACTCGACGACGCTCGCGTCCTCGTCGAACTCCCAGGCCCAGCCGTCGTCGCCGCCGACCATGCGCCCGCGGACGACGCCCTCACAGAGCGGGCCGGCCTGGTGGGGGCAGTAGTTCGTGACGGCGCGAAACTCGCCGTCGACCCGGAACACTCCGACCTCGGTCCCGGCGACCTCGGCGACCAGGCACGTCCCGTCGGACGGCACCTCCTCGACCGTGCCGACCTTGTACTCGTCCGCGCTCATCTCAGTCGAGGTCGAAAAGCTCCAGCGCGGTGGCGCCCATCACGTCGTTCACCGTCTCGTCGTCGAAGTGGGGCCTGATTCGGTCGAACAGCTCTTCCGGCGGGTCGAAGTCGTGGTGGGGGATGTCCGAGGCGTACATGATCGACTCCGTGCCGACCATCTCGATCATCCGCGCGAGGTGTTCCGGGTGGCCGGCGGTGTGGCCGAGCGGCTGGGTCGTGTAGTAGAACTGGTCGCGCATGTACTCGCTAGGGAGGCGGTCCAGGAACGGGGCCTCGTGGGGCCGGGCCATGTACTCGTCGTCGAGTCGCCACATCAGGTAGGGGATCCACCCGATGCCGGCCTCCTGGACGACGAACTCCAGGTCGGGGTAGCGCGCGGGGACGCCCTGGGCCATCATCGTCGTAACGTTCCACATGTGCCCGAACGGGTGGGTGATGACGTGGTTCTCGAGTTTCGTCTCGTTCCAGCGGCGCTGGGTGGGAAAGGAGTGCTGGAAGGCGCTGTTCGCGCCGTGCATCACCACGGGGAGGCCGTGGTCCTCGGCCGCCTCGTAGATCGGGTCGTACCGCCGGTGGCCCGCCGGTGGGAGCAGCCCCGAGGAGGGGAGCATCACGCCGACCATGTCGCGCTCGTCGGCCCGGTCGTCGATCTCCTCGGCGGCCTTCTCCGGCATCTGCGGCGGGACGACGATGGTCGCCTTGAGCGCGTCGTACTCGTCGAGGTGCTGGTCGAGCACCCAGGAGTTGTACGCGTTCGCCAGCGCGACCGCACACCGGGTGTTCTCGACCGTGTTGATGAGGGTGTGCAGCGTCGGAGTCACGACCCCGTACTCGATGTCGAACTCGTCGAGGTCGGCGAGCTTCGCATCGAGGTCCCGCGTCGACGAGAGCGCCTTCGTCGCCGTCGAATCGCGGTCGTCGGTCTCCTCGCCGGGCGTCACCGTCGGCTGGGCGTGCGTCCGGGAGAAGATGTCCGCCATCGGGCGCTCCGCCTTCGCGATGATGTTCCGGACGCCCCGGGGGGCGTCGATGTAGGGGAGGACGTCCTCGACCTGTTCGGTCACGTGGGCGTCCGTGTCGACTATCGTCTCCACGACGCCGGAGACCCGTCCGGTCGCGTGTGCCATGGTCACGCGTTTCGGAGCCGGGGGCATAATCGTTACTCGCGGTCCGGACCCCGGGCAGGGCGCTACACCGGGTCGTCGGGGACGTTCGAGCGACCGGGAGGCGTCGCCCGAACGGACGACGGCGGAGCCGGCCCCAGACGCGTCCTACTCGACGAGCCCCCAGCGACGCCGGTGGCGCTCCCGACGCCGTTCCCGGGCCCGCTCCTCCTGTGTTCGGGCCACGTCCTCGGCCTCGATCCCCCGCCCGCGGAGCCGCGCCCGGAGGGCGGCCCGCCGCGCGGCGCGGGCGGTCTCCTCCGCGGCGACCTCCTTGAGCGCCGTCGCCGCCTGCGGGTCCGGCTCGTACTCGCCCTCGGTCGCGTCCTCGAGGACCGTCAGGAGCTGTTCCTCGTCGAGCGCCTCGCGGGCCGCGGCCCGGAGCTCGTGTGGCGCCTTCGGGTCGGCGTTTGATGGCATTCTATTGACACCAGGGGCGACCGACGCGCCGTCGCGGCATAAACGTTCGCTCCGCGCCCGGTCCGAAGGGCTATGCCCGGAGAGGCCGAACGTCGCCCGATGGCGACACCGGTCGAACTCGCCCTGCCCGTCCTCGCGGTGGGGGGCTCGTCGCCGGGGTCAGGCGCCTGCGCAACGCCAGGGCGCTCGCCGTCAGCGCCGTCGCCGGCGTCGTCGTCCTGGTGCTCGCGAACCGCCTGGGTCTGGGGGTGGAGATATCGCTCCTCGCGGTGCTCGTCTGCGCGCTCGCGGGGGTCCCCGGCGCCGTCCTGGTGGTCCTGCTCGCGTACCTGGAGGTCGCCTTCGTGGCCACGGTCGTCCCCGCGCTCGCGCTCGCGTGACGCGTGACGCGGGCGGCGGTGGTCGCCTGCGGGGCGCCGCGTCGCTAGTTCCCCTGGATCGCGTCGATCACCATCGCGGCGGCCACGACCGGCTCCCGGGGGACGGCACTCGCGTCGTCGATCGTGATCCGGTAGCGGTCACGGAGCGACACCTCCCCCTCGATGGACCCGACGTGTGCGCCGTCCGGGTCGGTGATCTCGTACTTGTGGGGGATCAGGCCGCCGAACGGGAGGTTGTTGCGGGCGAGCGTCACCAGAGCGCCACGGGAGTTGATCTCGGCGAGCGTCGCCTCCGTCCCCGCGTCGCGTATCCGCCAGGTGTCCTGGAGGATGGAGAGGTCGTTGTCGAGGACGACCAGGTTCTCGCCGGTCCGGGCGTCCGTGAGGACGTAGTTGCCCGCGACGTCGATGACGCCGCCGGCCTTGACCTCGAACACCTCGTTCCCGTCGGCGTCGGTGAAGGGGAACTGCTCTTTCATCCGGAACATCTTCTGTTTGCCACGCAACACCGTGTTCCCGGCGGCGTCGGACGCGGCGTACTTGTTCCGGACCAGCGACTGCTCGACCGTGTACTCGTCGTCCGAGAGGTCGACCCCCTCGATGTCGTAGTCGGCGGCGTTCATCGTTCGTGCGGTAGTGAGAGGGCGAAGTTACGTGTGACGGCCGCGGGACGGCGTCGGGGCATCGGCGACGGCCGACGCGGGCGCCGCTGGAGGGGACCGCGAGGGAGCGCGGGCGCCGCTGGAGGGGACCGCAGGGGCCGACGCGGCCGGCGCCGGTGTCGGCCCGTCAGGCGACGACTTCCGCGAAGGCGAAGTTCTCCCTGACGTCGGTGACGCGAACGCGGACGCGGTCGCCGACGTCCGTGTCGGGGACGAACACGACGTACCCCGGACCGATCCGTGCCAGACCGTCGCCCTGGTCGCCGAGGTCCTCGATCTCGACCGGCCGGACCTCGCCTTCGGAGACGGGCGGTTCGTCGGGGGCGGCGTCCCGGGACGTCGAACGCGAGTCCGTGCGTCCGGTCGACGGGGGCGTCGCGGTCGCGTCGGAGCTCGACGCCGCGTTCCCGTCGTCGGCGGGCGTCGCCGCTGGGAACAGCCCGACGCGGTACACGCCGTCCGACTGCACCGCGCCGCGGTCGATCTCGCCTTTCGGCACTTCGACGACGTAGCTGTCCTCGCGTTCGTCGACCCGCGCGCTGAACAGACACAGGATCTGGTCCGGGGAAAGCATCGATGCTAGCCAGGTAGAGCGGCTGACCGTACGATAACGTTGCGGATCGGCGGGGCCGCGCCGGCGAGGTGGCGGATGCGGCGACTGGCGCCGACGACCTCGCGGCCGCGGCGACCGACCCGGGGCGCCGGACACAAGACCTATCCTACCCCGATCCCGATCGCGGCCGTGTCCCCGACCCGACGCGACCTCCTCCGGCGGACCACCGTCGGTAGCCTCGCACTCGGCGGCTGTCTCGGCTTCGGCGGCGGCGGAACCGAGTGTACCGAGGGCCGGACGGTCCACGAGCGCGACGCGGCCCTGCGCCCGGACGCGGCCTGGCCGATGTTCGGCTACGACGCCGCGAACACCGGCGCGAACCCCGACGCCACCGGCCCGGTCGACGGCGTCACGACGCGCTGGCGGTACAGCGCCTGTGCCGAGGCCGACTCCGGCGTCGCGGTCGCGGACGGTCGCGCCTGTGCCGGCGGCCTCGTCGTCGACGGCCGGACCGGCGAGCGGGCCGGCGGCGAGTGGCAGGCCCACCAGCGAACGCCCGCCGTCGGCGGCGGTCGCCTCTACGTCGGCACGCACGACCTCGTCGCCCGGGACGCCGCGACCGGCGCGGTGCAGTGGACCTTCGAGACGGCGGCGGACGCGGGCGCGATATCGGCCCCGACCGTCGTCGACGGGACGGTGTACGTCGCCGGCGTGCTGCGGGACTCGACGCTGTACGCCGTCGACGCCGCGAGCGGCGAGGAGCGCTGGCGCGTCGGGACCGCGGGGACGCCCGGCCCCGGGGCGCCGGCGGTCGCCGACGGGCGGGCGTACGTCGTCGACGAGAGCGGCGCGGTCACCGCCGTCGCGACCGCCGACGGGAGCGAACGCTGGCAGGTCACCCCCGACCCCGGCGGGTGGGCCGTCGCCCCGGTCGTCGCGGACGGGAGGGTCTACGTCGCGGGCGACGGGGTCGTCCTCGCGCTCGACGCGGCCGACGGAACGGAGCGCTGGCGGCGCGACGTCGGGCACGGCGTCCGGCCGCCCGTCGCGGTCGCCGGGGGAACGGTGTACGCCGCCGGCCGGGACGGGCGGGTGACGGCGCTCGACGGCGACGAGGGAACGGAGCGCTGGGGGGCGGACGTCGACGGGGTCGGACTCGCGTCGCCGACGGTGGCCGGCGGGAGCGACACGGTGTACGTCGGCGCCGGCGGCGAGGGAGGCGAGGACGGGGCGCTGTACGCGCTCGACGGCGACGACGGGGCGGTGCACTGGCGATTCGACACCCGGTCGGTGCTCTTCGGCGACTACACCCGGGCCGGGCTGGCGACCGGGCCGGCCGTCGTCGACGACCTGCTCTACGTCGCCACGGCGCCCGGCGACCTCTACGCGCTGGGCTGACGGCGTCGTCCGCCCGCGTTCCCCCTCCGACGCCGACGTTCGCCCTCGATTCGGCCAAAGGAGCTTTACCGTGCGTCGACGGTCCGGGCGTATGGTCGAGAACGCGGAGTGGCTCTCGCTGGACGCCGGCGAGGAGATGGTGTGGTCGGGCGGGCCGCGGCTCCGGCGGACACTCCCGACGGTCGCCAGGTCGACGGCCTGGGCGCTCGCCTTCCTCGCCGTCGCGGTCGTCGGCCCGCGCTTCGCCCCGGCGTCGGTGCCGGACCTCGCCGTCGTCGGCGGCGGGGTCCTGCTGGCGCTGGCGTCGGGGCGGACGGCCGCGATGGCGTACCTGCGCACGACGAACACCGACTACGTCCTGACGAACCGGAGCGTCTACGAGAAACGCGGCGTCTGGTCGACGAACGTCACCCGCGTCGGCGTCGCGAACGTCCAGAACACCCGCCTCGAGAAGAGCGTCTGGGGCAACCTCTTCGACTACGGGACCGTCGCGGTCAGCACCGCGGGGTCGAGCGGCGACGACCTGGTCGTCACCGACCTGAACGACCCCGAGACGTTCCGGAACGAACTCCAGCGGCTGACGAGCGCGGCGGGGTCGCCGCCGACCGGCGCCGCCCCGAGCGGTGGGAGCCTCGACGCCGCCGCCGTCGACGCCCTGCTGCCCGAGGCGCGGTCGATGCGCGCGGCGGCCGAGCGGGTCGAGCGCGAGGTGGTCGAGGGATGAGCGCCGGCGACCGCCCCGAGTGGCTCTCGCTCGACCCGGACGAGGAGGTCGTCTGGGTCGGACAGCCGGCGTTCGAGACCCTCTATGGAACGATCGCGACCGGTGTCGTGCTGGTCGTCGTCCTCGTCGGCTTCCTGATCCTCCTGGGCGTCCCGTTCTCGTATCTCCGGATCCAGAACACCGACTACGTCGTGACGAACCAGTCGCTGTACGTCAAGCGGGGGATGTTCTCGACGAACATCGAGACGGTCGACCTCGACCGCATCCAGAACACGGAGTACAGCCAGAGCTTCTGGGGCAAGCAGTTCGGCTACGGGACGATCGCCATCAGCACCGCCGGCAGCAGCGGCGCGGAGATCTCGTTCAGCGGGATCCCCGACGCCAAGGACGTCCGCGACCGGATCACGGAGGTCCGGAACGAGCAGGTCGGCCGCGGCGACGACGGCACGACCGGCGGCCGGTCGAGCGCCGACGCCGGCGACGGGACGCCCGCGAGCGAGGAGCGGGTCGAGGAGCTCATCGCGGAGGTGCGCGCGACCCGCGAGGCCTTCGAGCGGATCGAGGAGCGGATCGCGGCCGAGGCGACGGGCGACCCGACCGGGGGGACGCCGGAGAGCGAGGACGCCGACCCGGAGGGTGTCGAACGGGCCGAACCGGAGGGTTCCGACTCCGGCGGCCCTCCCTGACCCAGGCGCCGTCCCGACCGACACAGCCTCCACCCACGCGCCGCGTGCGGGGCGGCGGCTCAGTTCCCGTCCGCGTCGTCGATGACGTCGGCGAGCGGGCGGAGTCGGTACTCGCCGGTTTCGGTGTGCTGTTCCAGAACGACGCGCTCGGTCTGTGGGGCGGACGCGACCGTCGGGCTGGTCACCCGGGTTCGCTCCAGGATGTCGCAGAACCGCCAGTGTTCGTCGTCGGACATCGTCCCGCGTCGGACCGTCGACCCGCTCGCAGAAAGGGGTTGCCCGCGTTCGACGGATGCTGTTCGGATAAGCGGGCGACCCCGCCGGTCACTCGATGTGGACGGCCGGCCGGAACGGGACGGCGTCGCCGGCCCGGTCGCCGGGGTCCGGCGGGTTCGCGTCCTCGGCGTACACCTCGACCTCCGCGTCGAACTCCCGTTCGAGGAAGGGGGCGGCGTGCTCGTACACCGCCCGCTCGTCGACGTTCGCGAGGACGTCGACCGTCCCGTCGTCGAGCCCGCGGACCAGGTCGACCAGCTCCGCGGCGAGGTCGGAGACCGCGTCGCCGCGCTCGCGCAGGTCCGGGTTCGACATCGCCTCGCTCATCACCGCACCGACGTCCGGCCCCACGTCGGCGACGACGTCGAACACCTCGCGCTTCCAGTCGGCCGCGACGTACACGCGGACCACGTCGGGCTCGGTGCCGGTCACCTCGACGATGTCGTTGACGTCGTCGGTCAGCCGCTCGACCCGCTCCTCCTCGACCTCGGTCCGGCGGCTCTCGAACGCGGGGTCGGGCTCCGGCCACGGGGCGTCCTCGGCGGGCGTCCCCGTCAGCCGCTCGTGGAGTTCGTTCGCGAGGAAGGGGACGAACGGCGCCAGCAGGCGCAGGCGCGTCTCCAGCGCCCGCCGGAGCGTGGCCCGCGCGCCGGGGCGGTCGAGGTCGGCTCGGCGGCGGTACCACTTGAGGTGCTCCTCGAAGCCGAAGAAGGCCGCCTGCGAGGCGGTCCGGGTCTCCGCGCCCTCCAGCGCCTCGGTCACGTCGCGGACGGTCCGCTGGAGCTTCGAGAGGAGCCAGCGGTCGACGTGCTCGTAGATCTCGGCGTCGGGGTCGTCCGGCGCCGCGGGCGCCTCGCCCTCGACCAGCTCCATCGACCGGTTCCAGAACCGCTCGAGCTGGTCGCGGACGCTCTCGACGGCGTCGTCGCGCCAGTCGTAGTCCTGCCACGGCTCCGCGGCGTTCAGGAGGAAAAAGCGCACCGTGTCGGCGCCGTACTCCTCGATGGCGGCGCCGGGGAGGACGACGTGCCCCTTCGAGGAGGACATCTTCTCGCCCTCCAGCAGCCCCATCCCCATGATGACGATGCCGGCGGGCCACTTCGGCTCCGGGAACAGCTCCGCGTGGTGGAACAGGTAGAACGTGAGGTGATTGGAGATGAGGTCGTTGGCCGAGAAGCGGTAGTCGACGGGGTACCAGTAGTCCCACTCCTCGCGCAGCTCGAGCGCCCGCTCGTCGGGGTCCTCGACCGCCTCGGGACCGTAGAACAGCGCGTCGAAGAACTCGTCGTCGAGGTCCTCGACCGGGACGTCCTGGAGCCGGTGGGCGACAGTGTAGTACGCCATGTAGATGGTCGAGTCCGAGAGCGGCTCGATCACGAAGTCGTCGTCCCAGGGCAGGCGCGTCCCGAGCCCGTAGTTGCGGATGCAGGGCCACTCGTTCAGCCAGTCGATGGTGTGGAGATACTCCCCGCGCGTGTTCTCGGGGATGGCGTCCATCCGCTCGACCGCGCGGCGGGCCTTCGCCTTCCAGGACTCGTCGTCGTAGCGCAGGAACCACGTGTCCTGCTCGGCGACCTCGACGTCGCCGCCACACCGACAGACGACCTCCTCGGAGAACTCGTACATCGAGCCGAACGCGCCCGCGTCGGCCCACTCCTCGCGGAACGCGTCGCGGACGTCCTCGACCACCTCGCCGGCGAACTCGCCGTAGGCCTCCGAGAGCCGCCCATCGTGGAACTCGGCGTTGTACAGCTCGCGGGTGACCTCCTCGAGCCGGGGGTCGTCGCTCGACTCGACGCCGGCCTCCTCGACGGCCGTGCGGGCCGGGACGTCGCCGTACCCCTCGATCGAGAGGATCGAGGCGGGCTCTATCGCGGCCACCTCGTCGGGGTCGAGGCCGTGCGCGCGCAGGCGCTCGGTGTCGGCTTTCACCTCCCGGAGGGCGAGGTAGTCGTCGGGCGAGTGGGCGGGGACGGACATCACGACGCCGGTCGCGTTGTCGGGGTCGACGAACGACGCCGGGAGGACGAGCACCTCGTCCCCGGTGACCGGGTTCTCGACGCGCTCGCCGACCAGCCGTTCGCCGGGCAGCTCCTCGCGGACCGTCACGTCGTGGGCCTGCAGACGGAGCTTCTCGACGGCCTCGACGGAGACGAGCCACGGCTCGCCGTCCACCTCGGCCAGCGCGTAGGTCGCGTCGGGGTCGACGTAGGCGTTCGTCACGCCCCGCACCGTCTCCGGACGCAGCGTCGCCATCGGGACGACGACGTCCTCGCCGTCGAGGTCGGCCCCGAACCGTACCAGCGTGTACTCCTGGAACTCGGCCTCCTCGCCCTCCAGCAGGTCGTGGGTCG
>JBDGTB010000026.1:0-12768 GCA_042217235.1 Haloferacaceae archaeon
CGGCCGGCGACGCGGCGGCCGAGCGCGGCCTGACCCTCGCGGACGTGCTGGCGGCGTCGGCCGAGCGGGACGCGAACGCCCGCGAGTGGACCGAGGGGTTCCCCCGGACCTTCCGCGCCGCCGAGCGGCTGCTCGCGGACGACGGCCCGGCGACCGACCGCGTCGCCCGGACGTTCCTCGCCCTGCTCGGCGAGGCCGAGGACACGCTGGTCCGGGTCGAACGCGGCGCGGCGGTCGCACGGGAGGTGCGCGACCGCGCCGCGGCCTGCGACGACCTCGGGGACGCCGCGACGCTCGCGACCGACCTGCGCGAGCGGGGGATAAACCCCGGGACGACGGCCGACCTGACCGCGGCGGCGACGTTCGTCGCGCTCGAGGCGGGGGTGGCGGTGTGACCGGCGACGGCGCCGAGCGCCTCGACGGCGAGTGGCCGGTCGCCTTCGACGGGGTCGTCGAGAGCGTCGTGACCACCCGCGGGCCGAACGAGCGCTGGAACGTCGCGGCGCTCGGTCTCCACGCGCCCGGGGGCGGGACCGGCGGGGACGACCCGGACGCCGGCCCGGTGACCGCGACCACGTGGGGTCGCACGCGGACGCGACGGAACTTCGAGCGACGGGGGCGCGGCGTCGTCCAGTTCGTCACCGACCCGCGCGACTTCGTCGACGCCGCGCTCGCGGTCCGCGAGGAGGACGACCCCGTCCTCGACGGCGCGGCGGCGTGGGTGCGCGTCGCGGCCGAGCGCCGCGGGAGCGAGACGACCGGAGGAACCGAGCGGGTGCGCTGGGCGCTGGCGCCGGGCGAGGGGGCGGTCCGGGAGCGGCGCGTCCCGACCATCGACCGGGGGTTCAACGCGGTGATAGAGGCGACCGTGGCCGCCTCGCGGCTCGACGTGCCCGCCTACGAGACGGCGACGCTGCTCGACCGACTCGACCACCTCGCCGACGTGGTGGCGTCGTGTGGCGGCCCCGCCGTCCGCGAGGCGTTCGAGCGCGTCGACGAGTACGCCGGGTGGCGCGAGCGGCGGTGACGCGGCCGCGTCGTCGAGCGGGGGCCGTCGCTCCCCGCGGCCGCCGGTCGCGCGCTCACGGAACGAATCGCTTTTGTGTCGAACGACGGGACGTGGAGGTATGGCGATCAAGCCCAAGTACGTCAAACAGCTCGGGAACCTCCTGCTCGAGCGCTACCCGGAGGCGTTCAACACGGAGTTCGAGACGAACAAGGAGAACGTCACGGAGCTCACCAACGTCGAGTCGAAGTCCGTCCGCAACCGGATCGCGGGCTACATCACGCGCAAGAAGGCGAGCGCGGCGGCCGAGGCGTAAGGGCGAGTTCTCGCCGGGATCAGAATCGCGCGTAGCGGTCGCGCCGTCCCGCGGCGGTCCAGGCGTCGGTCGGCGCGCCGTCGGGCACGCGGGCCGCACGCCCGGAGAGCGCGTCGAGGCGGCCCGCGAACGCCCACCGACGGCCGTCCCAGTCGGGCTCGTCGTCGCTCGCGGCCGTCGCGGCGGCGACGGCCCGGTCGCGGAGGTGTGCGCCGACGGCGGCCGCGATGGCGGCGGCCTCGTCGGCCGTGGCGTCGGCCGGGACGTCGAGTTCGCGCGCCGGTCCCTCCCCGTCCGTCGGGGAGCCGGCGTCCGTCCCCTCGCTCATATCGGGAGGTTTCCGTGTTTCTTCTCGGGGAGCTCGTCGCGCTTGCTCCGGAGCATCTCCAGGTCGTCGACGAGCCGCGCCCGCGTCTCGGTCGGCTCGATCACGTCGTCGACGTAGCCGCGGTCGGCCGCGGTGTAGGGGTTGGCGAACTCGTCGCGGTACTCGGCGACGAGCTGTTCGCGGCGCTTCTCGGGGTCGTCGGCGGCCTCGAGCTCGTCGCTGTAGAGGACGTTCACGGCGCCCTGGGGCCCCATCACGGCGATCTCGGCGGTCGGCCACGCGTAGTTGACGTCCGCGCCGAGATGTTTCGACGCCATCACGTCGTAGGCGCCGCCGTACGCCTTCCGGGTGATGACGGTGAGGAGGGGGACCGTCGCCTCGGAGTAGGCGTACAGCAGCTTCGCGCCGTGGCGGATGATCCCGCCGTGCTCCTGGTCGGTGCCGGGCATGAACCCGGGCACGTCGACGAAGGTGAGGATGGGGACGTTGAAGGCGTCACAGCAGCGGACGAACCGCGCGGCCTTCTCGCTGGCCTCGATGTCGAGGGTTCCGGCGTTCACCCGCGGCTGGTTGGCGACGACGCCGACGGAGTGGCCGTGGAGGCGAGCGAACCCCACGACGATGTTCTGGGCGAACCGCTCGTGGACCTGGAGCAGCGAGCCCTCGTCGACCACCCGCTCGACGACGTCGGTCATGTCGTAGGGCTTCTGTGGCTGGTCGGGCACGACGTGTTCCAGCTCCTCGTCGGCGCGCTCGGGGTCGTCCCACGGGTCGACGCGGGGCGGGTCCTCGACGTTGTTCTGCGGGAGGTAGGAGAGCAGGTGCGCGACCCGGTCGAGCGCCGTCTCCTCGTCCTCGACGGCGAAGTGGGCGACGCCGGAGGTCGCGGCGTGGGTCCGGGCGCCGCCGAGCTCCTCGAAGTCGACCTCCTCGCCGGTGACGGTCTCCACGACGTCCGGCCCGGTGATGAACATGTGACTGGAGTCCTCGACCATCACGGTGAAGTCCGTGAGCGCGGGCGAGTAGACGGCGCCGCCGGCGCAGGGGCCCATGATGGCGGAGATCTGCGGGACGACGCCGGAGGCCTCGGTGTTGCGCCGGAAGACGTCGCCGAAGCCGGCGAGCGACCCGACGCCCTCCTGGATCCGGGCGCCCGCGGAGTCGTTCAGCCCGACGACCGGCGCGCCGACCTCCGTCGCCGTGTCCATCAGCTTGCACACCTTCTCGGCGAACACCTCGCCGAGCGACCCGCCGAACACGGTGAAGTCGTGGGCGAACACGAACGTCTTCCGGCCGTTGACCTCGCCGTAGCCCGTGACGACGCCGTCCCCGGGGAGCCGTCGCTCCTCCATCCCGAACTTGTGGTTCCGGTGCGTGCGAAACTGGTCGAACTCGTTGAACGTCCCGTCGTCGAGGAAGTAGTCGATCCGCTCGCGGGCGGTCATCTTGCCGCGGTCGTGCTGGGCCCGGATGCGCTCCTCGCCGCCGCCTTTCAGGGCCCGCTCGCGCCGCTCGCGGAGCTCCTCGATCCGGTCTTCCATCGTCACGCCGGACCACCGGTCATGGGACGTGGCTCACGTGGGACGGGGAAATGGGTTTCGAGGTCGGTCAGACGACCGGGGCGGCGAGCAGCCCGGCCCGGACCGCGAGCGACTGGAGCCCCAGCAGGAGCGTGACGACGACGCCGAGGGGGACGACGGTCCGGACGAACCAGAGCCAGGCGGTGGCGAACGTCGCGCCGGCGCCGGCGCCGCGGCGGAGTTCCGCGGTCGCCCGGGTGTGGTGGACCCACCCGACGAACAGGAGGAGCAGGAGCACCGAGAGCGGGAGCAGGAGGTTGTACGCGATGGCGTTGTACCAGGCGAGGTAGGGGAGGCCGAACGCGGAGGGGATCCCGAGCAGGAAGACGCCGGTGCCGACGGCGACGGCGACGACGCGCCGGGGGTAGGCGGTGTTGTCGACGACGAAGGAGGTGACGACCTCGAGCAGCGAGATGGCAGAGGAGAGGGCGGCGAGCAGCAGGACGACGAAGAAGACGGTGCCGAGCGCCGCGCCGGCCGGTATCCGCGAGAAGGCGCCCGCGAGCGTGACGAACGCGGCGCCGAGGCCGCCCTCGCCCGGCTGGACGCCGATCGAGAAGAGGACGGGGAAGACGACGAAGCCGGCGAGCAGGCCGACCAGCGTGTTCAGGACCACGATGGTCCCGCCGTCGGCGGGGAGGGAGTCGTCCTCGCCGAGGTAGGAGGAGTAGGTGATCATCGCGCCCATCCCGAGCGAGAGCGTGAAGAAGGCCTGACCGACGGCGGCCGGGAGGATGCTCCCGATGTTCGCGACGAGCGCGTCCACGTCGGGCGAGAGGTAGTACGCGTAGCCCGCGCCCGCGCCGTCGAGCGTCGACGCCCACGCGCCGAGGCCGACCAGCAGGACGACGATGCTCGGCACCATCACCTTCGTCGACCGCTCGATGCCACCCTCGACGCCGCCGGCGACGATGGCGACGGTGAGGGCCATGAACACCGCGTGGAAGGCGACGGCCTCGGGTCCGGCGGCGACGGCGCCGAAGTAGGCCTCGGCGCCGTCGAAGTACGCGCCCGTCGGGCTGGCGAGGGCGTACCGGATCACCCACCCGCCGACGACGCTGTAGAACGCGAGGATCCAGAAGGCCGAGAACGCGCCGACGGCGCCCGCGATGCGCCAGCGCCCGTGGCCGAGCCGCGCGAAGGCGTCGACCGGGTTGCGCTCGGCCTCCCGGCCGACGACGAACTCGACGAGCATCGCCGGGAAGCCGATCAGGAGGACGGCGGCGAGGTAGACGACGAGGAAGGCGGCGCCGCCGTTCTTTCCGGTCTGGAAGGGGAACTGCCAGATGTTTCCGAGGCCGACCGCACTCCCGACCGCCGCGAGGACGAACCCGACGCGCGTCGCCCACGTCTCTCGGTCGTTCATGCCCGCGAGTCGGCGATCGGAACTGAAAAGCGGCCCGAACCGGACGCCGTGTGGCGGACGCTACCGTCCCACGCTACGCCTCGCCGTAGACGGGGACCGCGGCGCCGCTGGTCACCGCGGCGCCGTCCGAGCAGAGAAAGGCCATCACGCGGGCGATCGACTCGGGGGCGACCCAGGCGTCGTGGTCGGCGTCGGGCATCATCTCGCGGTTCGCCGGCGTGTCGATGACGCTCGGCATCACCGCGTTGGCCCGCACCGTGCCGAGGTTCTCCTCGGCGACGGTCTCGGTCAGGATGCGGACGCCCGCCTTCGACGCGCGGTAGAGCCCGTCGCCCTCGCCGCCTTCGAGCGACGACCGGGCGGAGACGCTCACGACGGCGCCCCCCGTCTCCCGGAGCCGCGGGAGCGCGTGTTTGGTGGCGAGAAACGCCGTCTTCAGGTTGACGTCGAACAGGAGGTCGAACGTCCCGGCGTCCGTCTCGTCTACCGGGTCGCCGCCGCGCCAGGTGCCCGCCACGTTCAGGAGGTAGTCGAGCCGGTCGACGTCGCTCGCCAGGTCCTCGAACAGCGCCTCGACGGCCGCCTCGTCGGTCAGGTCCGCCCGGTAGTAGCGCGCGCCGCCGGGCAGGTCGACGTCGTCGGGGTCGACCACGTCGACGCCCGCGACCGCGGCGCCGGCGTCGCCGAAGGCCTCGACGACCGCACTCCCGAGGGCGCCCGCGGCGCCGGTCACCAGCGCCACCCGCCCGTCGAAGTCGAAGGACACGGACATGCGCGGACGAACGCGCGGCGCGGGCTTGAAGCCACCGCCGGGCCCGCCCCGACGCCGGACCCGTTCCGGTCAGGCGACCGCGTACTCGCGCTCCTCGGCGGCCACCAGCCCGCGCTCCTCCAGCGTCGACAGCACGCCGAGGAGGGCGAACCGGGACTCGCCGAGCCGGTCGTGGAGTTCGTCCAGCGTCGCGGGGCCGTGGTCGGCGAGATACAGGTACGCCAGCTTCGCTCGCGGCGACTCGAGGGACGGCGCCGCCTCGACCGCGGCCGTTTTCGACATCTGCATACACGAAATTCGACGATCGACTATCAAAAAGGTAGGGGATCGCGGACGGCGCCGGCCTACGGGACGACGACGAGCTTGCCGAAGACGCTCGACTCCATCACGTCGCGGTGGGCCCGTGCCACCTCGTCGAGGTCGTAGGTGCGGGCGACCTCGATCCGGAGGTCGCCGGTGCCGAGCAGGTGCGCGACCCGTTCGAGCGGGTCGGCCAGCCGCGGCGTGTTGAACATGCTCATGAACTGGTAGCGCAGGTCCTTCCCGCGGGCGACGCCGTCGTTCGTGAACCCGACCTCGGGGTCGTTCTCGCCGATGCCGACCACGCGGGCGCCGTGGGCGGCGACGTCGGCGTCGAACTGCAGGTAGTCGTCGAGGCGGTGGTCGAGCACCACGTCGGCGCCGCCGTCGGTCCCGTCGCGCACGGCCGCCCGGAGGTCGTCGCGGTCGTAGTCGAGCGCCCGGTCCGCGCCGAGCGCCTCGACGCGGTCGTGGTACCGCGGCGCCGCGGTCGTCACGACGTCCGCGCCCGTCGCCGCGGCGATCTGGACGGCCGCGTGGCCGACGCCGCCGCTCCCGCCGTGGACAAGCGCGGCCTCGGCCGGTTCGAGGCCGGCGTGGTCGACCAGCGCCCGGAAGGCGGTGACGGCGACGACGCCCGCGGCGCCGGCCTCGACGAGGTCGGCGGCGTCCGGGAGGTGGGCGAGCCGGTCGGTCGGCACGGCGACGCGTTCGGCACAGGCGCCCTGGTGGTCCCGCGAGAGTCCCGTCCCGACCACCCGGTCGCCGGGGTCGTACCCCTCGACGCCGTCGCCGACCGCCGACACCTCGCCGGCGACGTCGACGCCGGGCGAGATCGGGAGCGTGTACGGGCTGTAGGCGCCCTCCCGGAAGTAGGTGTCAACGGGGTTGACCCCCGCGGCGGCCACGTCGACGACGACCTCGTGGTCGCCGGGTTCGGGGTCGTCGACCTCCTCGACCCGGAGCACGTCCGGTCCACCGTGTTCGTGGTAGCGTACGGCGCGCATGGCGACCGGACGGTGGGGCCCCGACGGCTTAAATCCGGACGGCGAGCCGAAGGGTTTTGTCGCCCGGCGGCGAGGGGCCTGCCGTGGGGCTCCAGCGCGTCGGGACGCTGCTCGCCGGGGTCGGCCTGACCGTCGCCGCGCTGTGGGCGGTGGCGGTCGGTGCGACCGTCGACTGTGCGGGCGCCGCGTGCCCGGGCGTCGTCCCGACGTACCGCCTCGTCGGCGTCGACCTCGCGACGGCGACGGTTCGGGTCTCCGACGGCTGTACCACCTGCGTCGTGGGCCGGCCGGTCCTCGCCGGGGCCGTCGTCGCGGCCCTCGGGGTCGCCCTCGCGGCCGTCGGGCTGGCCCGGAACGAACGGATTTAAGCGCTCGTCGGGCGCGAGTAGGAACGTGAAACTCCACGAGTATCAGGCGAAGGGAGTGTTCGCCGAAGCCGGGGTCCCGGTCCCGGACTCCCGGCTCGCGTCGAGCGTCGAGGAGGTGCTCGACGCGGTCGAGTCGGTGGGCTTCCCCGCCGCGATCAAGGCACAGGTCCACGTCGGCGGCCGCGGCAAGGCTGGCGGCATCAAGATCGCGACGAACGAGGACGAGGCGCGCCAGTACGCCGACGAGATCCTCGGGATGGACCTCAAGGGGTACACCGTCGACCGGGTCCTCGTCGAGGCCGGCGTCGACTTCACGGACGAGCTGTACGTCGGCGTGACGATGGACCGCGGCGAGGGCGCGCCCGTCGCCATGGTCTCCTCGAAGGGCGGCGTCGACATCGAGCAGGTCGCCGCCGAGGAGCCCGAGGCGATCGCGACCGAGCACGTCGACCCCGCGTTCGGCCTCCACCCCTACCAGGCTCGCAAGGCCGTCTACGACGCCGAGATCCCCCGCGACGTGGCCGGCGACGTGGCCGGCGTCCTCTCGACGCTGTACGAGCTGTGGGACGAGCGCGACGCCAGCGACGCCGAGATCAACCCGCTGATGGTCACGGCCGACGGCGAGGTCGTCGCCGCCGACGCCGTCCTCAACGTCGACGACGACGCCCTGTTCCGCCAGCAGGACCTCGCGGCGATGGAGGAGGAGACGTTCGAGGACGATTTGGAGCGGAAGGCCGCGGAGTACGGCTTCGACTACGTCCGGCTGTCGGGCAACGTCGGCATCATCGGCAACGGCGCCGGCCTGGTGATGACGACGCTCGACCTGGTCGATCACTACGGCGGCGAGCCGGCGAACTTCCTCGACATCGGCGGCGGGGCGAAAGCCGAGCGCGTCGCAAACGCCCTCGATATGGTGTTCTCCGACGACAACGTCGACAGCGTCGTGTTCAACATCTTTGGCGGGATCACGCGCGGCGACGAGGTCGCTCGCGGGATCAACGAGGCGCTCGGACAGTTCGACGAGATCCCGAAGCCCGTGACCGTCCGCCTCGCGGGGACGAACGCCGCCGAGGGCATGGAGATACTGAACACCGACCTCGTGGAGGTCGAGGGGACGCTCGAAGCGGCCGTCCAGCGTGCCGTCGCGGACGCCGAGGAGGTGGCCCGATGAGTACCATCAGAGACTCGCTCGCTCGCAGGACTCGCTCGCTCATCGCTGATGACCTCACGCGGACCACGGGGTGGTCCGCGTGAGCATCCTCGTCGACGACGACACCCGCGTCGTCGTCCAGGGCATCACCGGCGGCGAGGGCCGCTTCCACACCGAGCAGATGGTCGAGTACGGCACGAACGTCGTCGCGGGCGCCGTCCCCGGGAAGGGGGGACAGGAGGTCGCCGGCGTCCCCGTCTACGACACCGTCGCGGGGGCCGCGCGCGCCGAGGACGCCGACGCCTCCGTCGTGTTCGTCCCGCCGGCGTTCGCGGCCGACGCCGTCTTCGAGGCGCTCGACGCCCCGCTCGACCTGGTCGTCGCCATCACCGAGGGGATCCCCACGCAGGACATGGCCCGGGTGAACAAGCGCCTCGGCGAGGTCGACACCGCGCTCGTCGGCCCGAACTGTCCCGGCGTCATCACGCCGGGCGAGGCGAAGCTCGGCATCCTGCCGGGCAACATCTTCAGCGACGGCGAGGTCGGTCTCGTCTCCCGGTCGGGGACGCTCACCTACCAGGTCGTCGACAGCCTCACGAGCCGGGGGCTCGGCCAGACGACCGCCGTCGGCATCGGCGGCGACCCGATCATCGGCACCTCCTTCGTCGACGCGCTGGAGCGCTTCGAGGCCGACGAGGAGACCGAGGCGGTCGTGATGTGCGGCGAGATCGGCGGCGAGGACGAGGAGCAGGCCGCCCGGTTCATCGCCGAGCACATGGACACCCCCGTCGCCGGCTTCATCGCCGGTCGGACCGCCCCGCCGGGCAAGCGCATGGGCCACGCGGGCGCCATCGTCTCCGGCAGCGGCACGGGCACCGCCCAGTCGAAGATCGACGCGCTCAACGACGCCGGCGTCCCCGTCGGCGACACCCCCGAGGAGGTCGCCGACCACGTCGAGGACCTGCTGTAGCCCCCGGATCGGTCGCCGGCCCCCGGCACCGATGTGATCTCTCGGTTACACGAACTGGCGCCGTAGCCGGGGCAGCGCGGCCGTGACGACCCGACGCGGCGGTCGCGTCGTCGCCGTTCGCGTAATTTCGTTATGATGATCTGGGTGAAAGGATAGGGTAGCTACAATACCCCCCGCGGCTGACGGCGAAACCAAATGGTCGTTGCTGCAGGGGGGTTCCTCCGACCCGACCGGCCGACGAGGCTACACTACTGGCTCGGACGACTCCACCGGCGGACGACGCTGACGCCGCTCCGGATCGCGCTCCTGTACGCCGTCTTCGGCTTTGCCGGCCTCTACGTCTCGGACGTGCTCCTCGTTCGCTACCTCTCGGACCCGCTTCTCAGTCAGGCGCAGACGCTCAAGGGCGGAGTCGAGGTGGTGCTGACGGCCGGCCTGGTCTTCCTCCTGACGCGGCGGTACCAGCTCCAGCTGGAGCGGACGACCGAGCAGGTCCAGCGCCAGCGGGAGGAGCTGTCCGTCCTCCACCGGGTGTTCCGGCACAACCTCCGCAACGACCTGAACATCATCCTCGGCTACGCCGACGAGCTCCGGGAGTCCGGCGACGTCACCCCCGAGTGCGACCGGATCGTCTCGACCGCCGAGCGGATGCTCGGCTACACCGAACACGCGAAGCACATCAACGCCGTCACCGAGTCGGACGGACGGCGCCGGACGGTCGACCTCGCGGAGCTGGTCCCGGACCTGCTCGCCACCCACCCGATGGTCACGGAGTCGGTCGACGTGACGACGGACCTGCCGGACTGCGCCGAGGTGAACGTCAACCGGATGCTCCCCGACGCGCTCCGCGAGCTGGTCACCAACGCCGTCAAACACAACGACGGCGGCCCGCGGGCGCTCTCGGTGTCCGTCGACCCCGACGCCGGACCGCCGTGGATGACGGAGGTCCGGATCGCCGACAACGGCCCGGGCGTTCCGGACGCCGAGCTCGACCCGCTGCGCGAAACGGAGGAGCGCGGGCTCGTCCACCTCAGCGGGATGGGGCTGTGGTTCGTCTACTGGGCCGTCGAGCGCTCCGACGGCGACATCGACTTCACGACCCACGACGACGGCGGAACGACGGTCCGGGTCCGCCTGCCGACCCGGCCGGTCGTCCCGGCGTAGCCCGTCTCGCGGGCAGCGACCGGCCGTCGGGGTCGGCGGACCGGCGTCGCGCCCGCTCCCCGCGACTGGCGGACCGGCCTGTCACGCGTCCCCCTCCTCGCGGTCGCGGACGTGCACCGACGAGCCGAGGTACTTCGTGACCGCCTCGTCGACGGTGTCGGCGGCGAACTCGTCGAGGTTCGCCGCGACCGCGTCCCGGAACGCCGTCAGGTGGGCCGGGTCCGTCCGGAGCTCGGCGAACTCGATCCGCTCGACGGGGACGCCGAGCCGCCGCTCGGCCCACCGGCGCGTCGACGCCGCGTCGCTCACCGCCCCGCGCCAGAGCCGGTCGCGGAAGAACAGCCACCCCTCCGTCCCGGGCTCGTCGGCCGGGCGGGCGAGCACGGTGTCGAACGCCGCCGGGTCGACGCGCACGCCGTCGGGGTCGAGGCGAAAGCGCACGCGGAACAGGTACTCGGCGTCCGGCCCCTCCCGGTCGGTCATCCCTCAGTACTCGTCCTCGAACAGCCGCGCCAGGCGGGCGTCCTTGTCCGTGATCCCGCCCTCCTCGTGGCTCGTCAGCCTGACCTCCACCTCGCCGTAGCGGATGACGATCGTCGGGTGGTGGAACTCCTCCTCGGCCACCTCCCCGACCTGCGTGGCGAAGGCGACGCCGTCGAGATAGTCGTCGAAGTCGTAGACGCGGACGATCTCGTCGCCCTCGCGCGTCCACTCGTCGGGGGTCTGCTCGTCGATCGCCTCGTCGTCGAGAAGTCGGGCCATACCTCCCCAGTGGGGCGGGCGCGGCAAAACTGTTGGTGCCCGTCGTCGCCAGTCGGCCGAGCGTCGGGGAGCCGGTCAGTCCTCGCCCGCGGCGTCGACGGCCCGCGTCGACTCCTCGGGGTCCCCGGCGCCCGCCGCCGGGTTCGGCGCGCCGTCGAAGCTCGGGTCGAACAGCCGCATCGCGGTCTGGATCGTCGTCCAGTCGTCGGCCTCGGCGGCGGCCTTGAGGCTCGAGGTCGGCGGGGCGAGCAGCCGGTTGACCAGCGCGTCCGCGAAGTCCGCGAGCGCCGCCTCCTGCTCGTCGGTCAGGTCGCCAGCGGCGGCGAGACGCGACCGCGCGCGGGCGAGTTCGGCCTCCTTCATCCGCTCGGCGCCCTCGTACATCGCGCCGATGGCCTCGTCGGCCCGCTCGCGCTTGTAGCTCGCCAGCAGCCGGTCGAGCTCGTCG
This sequence comes from Haloferacaceae archaeon, assembly GCA_042217235.1. Lineage (GTDB taxonomy): Archaea > Halobacteriota > Halobacteria > Halobacteriales > Haloferacaceae > A07HB70. Next base: position 11,538 of record JBDGTB010000026.1, read on the forward strand.
TCGACCATCGCCGAGACGGCCTCGGCGGCCGCCTCGCGGCGCTTGCGGGTCCGCGCGGTCACCGTCCGGAGCTCGTCCACGTTCCGGAGGGTGACGTTCGCGAGGTCGTCGACCACGGGGGCGACGTCGCACGGCACCGCGAGGTCGACGACGACCGTCTCGCCGGCCGAATCGAGGCTCGACCGGTCGAAGACGGGGACGGCGCTCCCGGTCGCGGTCACGACCGCCTCGGCGTCGGCGGCCCGGTCGGCCGCCCGGTCGAGGGGAACCGCGGTCGCCGGAACCTCGAGATCGGCGGCCAGTTCCTCGGCCCGGGAGAGCGTCCGGTTGGCGACCACGAGGTTGCCGACGCCGGCGTCGACGAGCGCCCGGGCGGCCGTCCGGCCCGTCTCGCCGGCGCCGACGACCAGCGCCGTCGCGCCCGCGAGCGTCGTCTCCTCGCCGACCACCTCGACGGCGGCCCGCGCGAGCGACGTGACGCCCTCGTTGATGCCCGTCTCCGTGCGGGCGCGCTCGCCGACGTGGACCGCCTTCGTCACCGCGGCGTCGAGGACCGGGCCGAGCGAGCCGACCGAGCGCGCCGTCGCCATCGCGTCGCGGACCTGCCCGAGCACCTCGTCCTCGCCGAGCACCTGGGACTCGAGGCCGGCGGCGACCCGCAGGAGGTGCCGCAGGCTCGCCTCGTGGTCCATCCGCCGCACCGCGCCGTCGCGGACCTCCGGGGCGAAGTCGGCGAGGGCGTCGCGGCCGTCGGCCGGACGCTCGGTGACGACGTACGCCTCCGTCCGGTTGCAGGTGTGAAGCGCGAACGCCTCCCGCACCGTCTCCTGACGGGTGAGCGCGGCGAGCGTCGCCCGCGCGTCCTCGCCGCCCGCCGACCCGATCTCCTCGACGGTCGCGCGCCGGTGGGTGACCGCGACCCCGGTGACGACGCCGTCGGGGGTCACGCCCGCCCACCTCCGCCGGCGTCGTCCCCAGCGTCGTCGTCCGCGCGCCGCCCGCCGTCGGCGACGGTTACCGGCGTCTCGCCGCCGAGCACTGCCGCGGCCGCACGGTCGACCGCCCTGCGTGCCGCCGCCTCGTCACCGTCGCGTGCCGCCGTCCAGACCGCCTCGTCCCGGACCGCCGTCCGGACCGCGTCGCGGCGCGCGCCCGGGTCGACCCCCGCCGCCCGCAGGTCGGCCCGCAGGTCGCCGGTCGCGTCGGCGACGACGCCGGCGCCGTCGAGCAC
>JBDGTB010000025.1:0-12379 GCA_042217235.1 Haloferacaceae archaeon
GAGCAGTCGCGGCGCCCGGCGGGCCGTGGCGAGCGTCGCGGCGCCGACGGCGGGACCGGTGACCGCGGTCCACGGCGACGCGACGAGCGCCCCGACGACGGCGACGAGGGCCGCCGTCGCGGCGCCGAGCACGCGACCGGCGCGGACGACGGTCGGGGCCGATACGTCCGCGGCCAGGAAGCCGAGCGCCCGCGACAGCTCCTCGTCCGGGTCGACCGGCCAGGGGTACGCCGCCGCGAGCGTGGCGAGCGCGTTCACCCGTCGTTCCCCCGGTCGTACGCGTCGGCGACGTCGGCCGGCCTGGTCCGTCCGGCGGCGGCGAGACGGTCGAGGAGGGTCGCCCTGTCGGCGAGCGCGTCGCGGACGTCGGCGTACGACTCCTCGGCGTCGGCGAGCGCGCCGACGAGTCGGCTGTTCCCCCGGTCTATCGCACCGGTCGGCCGGAGCCGGCCGTCCTCGATCCGGTAGAGCGGCTCGAAGCTCGTCCCGGTCTCGGTGCGTCGCACCTCGTGGACCGCGGCGACGCGACGCGAGGGCGGGGCTTCGAGGGCGACGACGAGGTCGGTCGCGGCGAACGACGACTCGGGGACGCCCAGATCGGAGACGACGCGCTCGCGGACTGCCCGTGCGCCGTCGCCGTGGATCGTCCCGAGCACCGCGCTGCCGCGGGCGCCGACGCGCATCGCCTCGTACAGCGTCCGCGCCTCCTCGCCGCGAACCTCGCCGACGACGAGCGCCCCCTCGCCGAGCCGGAGGGCCGTCCGGAGCGCCGCGTCCGGCTCGATCGCCGGCCCGTCGCCGTCGGTCGTCGCCGTCCGGAGCGGCTGTACGTCCCGTCCCGCGTCGCGGAGCGCCGCGACCGGGAGCTCCGGCGTGTCCTCGATGGCGACGGTCCGGGTGGCGGCGGGCAGTTCCCACAGCAGCGCGCCCAGCAGCGTCGTCTTGCCGGCGCCGCGGGGACCCGTCACCAGCCCGGCGGCCGCCCGCTCGACGGCGACCGAGAGCAGCGCCGCCGCACCGGGAGCGAGCGTGTCGTTCGCGACGAGCGTCGGGAGCGTCCACGCCGTCCGCCCCCGGGACCGGAACGCGAACCCCAGCCCGTCGCTCGCCGGGTCGGCGACCCCCGCGACCCGGAGCCGCTCGTCGCCCGCCCTGACGGTCGCGTCGACGGTCGGGCTGGCCCGCGAGAAGCTCCGGCCGCTCCGCCTGCGGAGATGCGAGGCGAGCGCCGCCGCACCCCGCGGCGTCAGCCGCACGTTCGTCGGCAGGCGCTCGCCGTCGGCGACGACCCGGAGCGGGTTCTCGTCGACCGGCGCGGTCGCGAGCGCGTCGGTCACGTCCGGGTCGGCGAACAGGTCCCTCAGGACGCCCTGTCCGGCGGTGTGCTTGCCGAGCACCGCCGCGAGCGTCTCGACCGGATCCCCGCCGTCGGCGACGTCCCTGACCGCCCTCCCGGGCGCGCGCTCGCCGCCGTCGACGGCGCCGGACGCCAGCCGGCCGCGCGCCGCGTCGAGCGTCGCCAGCGCGTCGTCGTCGAGCGTCAGCTCGACCGGCGTGAGGTGGTACGTCGCCCCGTCGGGACCGTCGTAGACCCGGACGGTCGCGCCCGTCTCGGTCTCGCGTCTCTCGCGGAGCGTCGCCGACGGGGGCGGCGACGGGTCCACCCGCGAGCGAGCGACCGTCAGCCCGACGCGGGCGCGGAGCGCATCGTCGTACCCCGGGGTGTTCGCCGCCGCCTCCTGCAGGCCGGTCTCGGCGGCGACCCGCGCGATCGAACCCGCCCGGCCCGTCGCCTCGCGGGCGGCGGCCAGGGGGTCGCGTGCCGCGCGCTCGGCGAGCTGCTCGTCGTGGAACGCGGCCCGGTCGACGAACCTCCCGGCGGCGAGCAAAAGCGCCGTCGCCGCGTCGGCGTCGGCGCGCTCGACGCCGTCGCGCCGGACCCGGACGGCCGCCGCGTCACGGTCGGCGAGCGCCCGGACGACGGTCGCCCGGCAGGCCGGTTCGGTCGCGAGGTCGCCCCCGCCCGGACAGCCGTTCGCGTCCACGACGAGCGCGTCCTCGCGGCGCGCCGGCGCCGCGTCCACCCCCTCGAACGACGCCTCGCAGCCACAGTCGGGGTCGCCGTCGGTCCCTCCGAAGGGTCGCATGGTGGCCCTGCTCCCGTCATCCGGTTTCAACCCCCGGTCGGGGGCCCGGACCTGGCGACGGTCACGCCCGGCCGCGGCGGTCCGACCAGACCGAGCACGAGCCGGTGGTGACCGGGAGCGTGCAGCGACACCGGTCCGTCGGGCGTCCGGAGGTCGACGGGCACGTCGGTCCGGCGCGGCCGTCCGCCCGGGAGGCGGTAGGTCACCCGGTCGTGAGCCCCGACCACCGCGAACGACTCGACCGGCGCGCTCGCGAGCGCCCGGTCGGGGAGTCGAACCGTCACTACGCGTCGCGCGCCGACGACGCCCGGCGCGGTCGGGTCGTCACGGTCCGCGAGCAGGCGCGCGGCGCGCGTGAGCCGCTCGGTCGCGGCGTCGAGGCGGGTCGCCGTCCGGTCGCGCCGGCCCGCGTCGATCGCCTGGACGGCGACGCCGGCGACGGCCACGAGCAGGACGGCCGCGAGCGCGACCCGGATCACGACAGCGCGTCGCGCAGGCGCCCGGCGAGCGAGCGGTCCGCGTCCCCCGTCGGGGCGTCCGGATCGACCGTGACCTCACCGTCGTTCCCGGCGTCTCGCGCCGCCATCGCGACCCGCTCGGCGTCGTCCCGACCCTGGTCGGGCGTCTCGTCGACGCCCGGTGCGGACGTCGAGCCAGGCGCGGACTCGGCGCGGCGGTCGAGGCGCTCCTCCAGCCGGTCGACGCGCGCGACCGCCGCGTTCGCCCGCCGCTCGACGTCCTCGTTGACGCTCTCGACGCCGCCGACGTAGCCGCGGAGCGCCTGGACGGCGCTTTCCACCTCGGCGAGGCGGTCCTCGAGGTCGGCGGCGTGGTCCTCGAGGTCGTCGAGGCGGGCCACGAGCGCGGCGTCGTCGGCGAGCGGCTGCGGGTCGGTCTCCCCGTCGGTCAGGCGGCGCTCGACGGCGGCGAGATGGTCGGCGAGGTCCTCCCGGTCCATGGCCGGCGCTGGTCGCCCCATCCTACAAGAGTCGCGGGGTCGGGATCGGCGGCGACCGTCGCCGGGACCTACAGCAGGCTCGCGCCGTCGAGCTCCGTGCGCGGCACGTCGACCTCTAGCAGGTCGAGCAGCGTCGGCGCGATGTCGAGCAGGTCCGCGTCGGTCACCGTCGCGTCGGGGTCGTCGATCAGGAGCGTCGCGTCGTCGAAGGTGTGCATGCCGTTGCGCGGCCCGGTGTCGAACACCTCGCTCTCGCCTTTGAACCCCGCTTTGAGGTCGAACCCGTCGTTGGGGACGGCGACCAGGTCGGGCGCGATGTCGTCGTGGTCGCCGCGGAACGCCGCCTCCTTCTCGACGACGCGGCCACAGACCGGGCGCCCTTCGGGCCCCTCCAGGGACTCCAGCATCGCCTTGAGCTCGTCGCGTCGCTCCTCGTACTCGCTCTCGGGGACGCTCCCGCGGGGCTCCCGCCCCTCCAGGTTGATGTAGAAGCGGCCGGGGATGAGCGAGTAGGCCAGCGTCTCCTCGTCGACGTCGCCGAGCTCCTCGTGGTCGTCGTCCTCGTAGGCGAGCCACCCCTCCTCGGCCAGCCACGCGTTCAGGTGGACCTCGTAGTCGAGCGTCGTGAAGCCGTGGTCGCTGGCGACGACGAGCGTGACGTCGTCGGGGAGCGACGACCGGATGTCGCCGATGTACCCGTCGACCGTCTCGTAGAAGTTCATGAACGCCTCGTAGCCGTCGAAGCCGCCGTCGGTCGCCGCGCCGGTCGGCCCGCGCTCGTAGTCGCCGAACAGGAAGTGGTTCACCCGGTCGGTGGTCATGAACACCCCGAAAAACAGGTCCCAGTCGTCCTCGTCGATGTAGTGGGAGAACGCCTCGTGGCGGCGCTCGACGGTCTCGTGAGCGTTCTCGACGAACTCCGTCCGGTCGTCGCGGTGGCCGAGCTTCGCGTTCACGTCGATGCGGTAGTCGATCGAGTCGAGGTACGCGGCCAGCTCGTCCGGGTAGGCCGCCTTCTCGACGCCGGGCGAGAGGAACCCCGAGACCATCCGCTGGACGTTCCGCTGGGGCGGGAACGTGACGGGAACGTTCATCACCGTCGAGCGCCGGTCTGCCTCCGCGGCGCGGTCCCACACCCGCTCGGCCTGCACGTCGCGGCCCATCGGGACGTAGGCGTCGTACGTCCCGTTCTCGCGGTCCTGGAACCCGTAGACGCCGGTCTCGCCGGGGTTGACGCCGGTCGTCAGCGCGGGCCAGCAGGCGCTCGACTCCGGCGGGACGATGCTGTCGATCGAGCCGCCGCTGCCCTCGTCGGCCAGCGCGGCGAGGTTCGGGAGGCGGTCGCGGTTGTCCTCGATCAGCGAGAAGGGGACGCCGTCGATCCCGACGAACGCGACGCGGGGGTGGTCCGTCCCGCGCAACCGGTCGAACAGTCCCATGCCCCTACATTCCCCGTCGCCCACATGAAGGTTCAGATCCGGGCGCCGCCGACGCCGTCGAACAAGCCAAGTGCGGCCCGCCCCTACCCCGGCCCGTGAAGGAGTACGAGCGCAAGCAGCTCCTCGAACGCGTCAACCGCGAGGGGGCGACGCTGGGGGTCGACATCCCCGACCGCATCGAGGTGCAGGGCGAGGAGGTCGCGCTCCGCGAGTTCGTCTTCGAGATCAAGCGCCGCGACACCGTCCCGGCCGGGGAACGCGACCGCGTCGAGCGGGCCAAGCGGAACCTCCGGCGCGAGCGCCGCGATCGCCTCGACCGGCTGGAGGAGGGCGCGGTGAGCTTCGACGAGGGCGAGCGGCTCGCGGAGGCCGTCATCGGCATCGACCGCGCGCTGGAGGCGCTCGAGAGCCTCGGGAGCGCCGACCTCGAACGCGAGGCCGAGGCACAGGAGGCCGCGGACCGCAAGCGCTGGATGAAGTTCCTCCGGCAGGCGCTCGGCCACGAGGACGACGCCGCCGGCACGCGGGGGCGACTGTGAGAAACGCCGAGGTGGCCGACCGGCTGGAGGAGTTCGCCGACCTGCTGGAGGCCAAAGGCGTCGAGTACAAGCCCCGGAGCTACCGCCTCGCGGCCGAGACGGTGCGGGAACACCCCGACCCGATCGAGGACGTGGCCGCCGACGGCGAGGAGGCACTCGCGGAGCTCGACCGGATCGGCGACGCCATCGCCGCCAAGATCGCGGAGTACGTCGAGACCGGCGAGATCGGGGAACTGACCGAGCTCCGCGAGGAGCTCCCCGTCGAGATGGCGGCCCTGACGGCCGTCGAGGGAGTCGGCCCGAAGACCGTCGGGAAGCTGTACGACGCGCTCGGGATCACGACGCTCGACGAGCTGGAGGCGGCCGCCGAGGCCGGCGAGATACGCGAGGTGAAGGGGTTCGGACCGAAGACCGAACGCAACATCCTGGAGAACGTCGCCTTCGCCCGCGAGGCCGGCGAGCGGGAGCTACTCGGCGACGCCCGGCCGCTGGCGGAGGACCTGCTCGCGCACCTCTCCGCGCTCGACGCCGTCGGGCGCGCGGCCCTCGCCGGGTCGCTCCGGCGCTGGAAGGACACCGTCGGCGACGTGGACGTGCTCGTAGCGACCGACGCGCCGCCGGCGGCCGTCGACGCCCTCCGGGAGTGGGAGCGGGTCGAGCGCGTCGTCGAGGCCGGCGAGCGGAAGGCGACCGTCCGGGCCGGCGGCGTCCAGGTGGACCTGCGCGTGACCGACCCCGACGAGTTCGGCGCCGCGCTCCAGTATTTCACGGGGTCGTGGGACCACAACGTGAAGCTCCGCAACCGCGCGATCGACCGCGGCCTGAAGATGAACGAGTACGGCGTCTTCGACGTGTCCGACGTCGACGACTCGGACGCGGACCAGCGCGCCGGCGAGCGCGTCGCCGGGCGGACGGAGGAGGGCATGTACGCGGCGCTCGACCTCCCGGTGATGCCTCCCGAGCTCCGCGAGGACACCGGCGAGGTCGAGGCGGCGGCGGCCGGCGACCTCCCGAACCTCGTCGCGGAGGGTGATCTGCGCGGCGACCTCCACACCCACACCGAGTGGTCGGACGGCGACGACACGATCGCGGCGATGGTCGCGGCCGCGGTCGAGCGGGGCTACGACTACCACGTCGTGAGCGACCACGCGACGGGGCCGGGGATGGTCGGCGGCGTCGGCCTCGACGACGACGAGCTGCGCGAGCAGATGGCCGAGGTCCGCGCCGTCGCCGCCGACGCCCCGATCCCGGTGTTGACCGGCGTGGAGGCGAACGTCGACGCCGACGGCGACCTCTCGGTCGGCGACGACCTGCTCGCGGAGCTCGACGTGGTGGTGGCCTCGCCCCACAGCGGCCTCCGGCAGGACCGCGAGACGGCGACCGAGCGGCTCGTCCGCGCGGTCGAACACCCCCGGACGGACGTGCTCGGCCACCCGACCGGCCGGCTGATAAACGACCGGCCCGGCCTCTCGATCGACGTCGAGCGGATCGCCCGCGCCGCCGCCGACGCCGGCACGGCGCTGGAGGTGAACGCCAACCCCCACCGGCTCGACCTGCACGGCGAGTCCGTCCGGGTCGCGCTCGAGGCCGGCGCGACCGTCGCCGTGAACACCGACGCCCACCGGCCGGTCGAACTGGACTACGCCCGCTACGGCGTTCACACGGCGCGCCGGGGCTGGGCCGAGACGGCCGACGTGCTCAACGCCCGGTCGTTCGAGGAGCTTCGCGCCTTCCTCGACTGACGCCGTGTCCCCATCCTCGGGCTCGGACCCCGCGCCGCCCGACGCGCTCCTCGTCGACGCGATGTGCGGGTCGCTCGCCCGGCACCTCCGGATGTGTGGCTACGACGCCGCCTACGCGCTCGACCGCGGCCTCGAGGACGACGACCGGCTGCTCGCCGTCGCCGGGGAGGAGGACCGCCTGGTCGTCACGCGGGACGAACGGCTCGCGGCCCGGGCCGGCGACCGGGGCGTCCTCCTCTCGACCCGCGACGTGACCGACCAGCTGCGCGAGCTCGCCCGGGCCGGCTTCGCGCTCTCGCTCGCGGACCCGCCGACCCGGTGTGGCGCGTGCAACGGCCCGCTGGAGCCGGTCGACCCCGACGAGCCGGTGCCCGCGTACGCGCCGGACCCCGCGACGACCGACTGCTGGCGCTGTCGGGACTGCGGGCGGGTGTTCTGGCGCGGGAGCCACTGGGACGACGTCCGTGAGCGACTGGCGTCGGTAACCGACCGCTGAGGGGTCGAGTCCGCCCGGGCGATACCGCACCGGCGGACGGACGGTCGCCGCCAGCGCCCCGCCGGACGCCTGCCCTCGGGCCGACCGGTCGGTCTCGGTCCCCGGCCTACCGGCCGTTCGGCTGCCACGCCTCGCAGGGGTCCATGTCGTCCATGACCTCGTCGTGGGCGCCACAGTAGGGCTGCATCCCGCGCTCGGTGCGGACGTACTCGAAGTGGGCGCAGTTGCCGCAGTACCGGTCCGCGGGGACGCCGTCGGTCCCCCCGACGCCGACGCCCGTCCCGGCGCTCGGGCCGGCGCCGTTCTCGGTCTCGGAGCCGCCGACCTCCTGTACGTCGTTCGTCGTCGCGCCGCCGTCCGTGCTCGCGCCGGCGGAGCCGGTCGACCGCCGCGGGCCGCTGGTCATCACCTCGGCGTCGTTCGCGTAGTCGGCGTCGACGCCCGGCGCCGTCGTCGTGCTCGTCGCGGCCTCGTCCTTCGTTCCGGAGCCGAACAGCCCGACGGACCCCTGCTCGCTGTCGGGGTCGACCTCGACGACCTTCGTCTCGCCCTGCCGGGTGACGGTCATCGTCACCGTCCCGCCGGGGTCGTTGCGGCGCTTGAACGTCGCGATGCCGACGAACACGTACCACGTCGTGACCATCGTCCCGAGGGCGTAGGTCCCGACGGTCGGGAGCGTCAGGTTCGCCATGTTCGGGGCACAGGACGCCCCGGACCACTGGCAGGGGTATGCGTGGGCGAACAGGGCCACGCCGAGCACCGCGATCGCGGCGCCGATGCCGGCCGCCGCCCGCGTCTCCCGGTCGGCCGGCAGCACGGTCAGGATGCCGAGGTACACCGCCGGCACGCCGACGCCGGCGAGGATGCCGCCGTACTCCCGGACGTCGTACAGGTTGGTGCCGCCGCCGCGCAGCACGCCGGTCGTGGCGACCACGATCCCGGCGACGACGAGGAGCGCCCCGGCGAGGAACAGCGCCACGCCCGCGTACAGCCGGCCGGTGCTGGCCTCCCGCTGTCGCTCCCCTCCGTAAACCTCCCCGAGGCTCGTCATACGCGCGTCTACAGGCTTCGGCCACAAAACGGTACGTCAGACGCTCGCAAGACGGTTCGCTCCCGTCCCGGCGCCGTCGGACGCCCGCACGACGGGCGGCGACCCGGAGCGTCCCGACGAGCGGCCGAACGGAAGGGATTATGCGGCTCGGGGGGCTTCGCCCGCACATGGCAGACGACGAGAGCGACACCGAGGAGGAGGCGGAACCGGCGGTCGAACTCGGCGGCGGGCCCGACGTCGAGGGTGCGCCGGTCGCCCGCGTCGCCGCCCGCCTCACGTGGCCCCAGGAGGCGAGTCGCATCCGCGAGAAGGAGGGCGACGCCACGATCCGCACGCCGGACGGGCCGCGGGCGCTCGACGACGTGCTCGACGCGGCCGACGAGACGTACTTCGACAGCCGACAGGCGTTCGTCGAGGCGGTGCGCGGCGTCGTCGGCGCCGGACCGGTCGAGACCGTCGACGAGTAAGGGACGGTCCGTGTCCGTCCGGTTCCGGCTCCGACGCCGCCTGCCCGCGCTCACGTGGGTCCAGCGCGCGCTGGTCGCCGGCGCGGTGCTCGGCGCGACCTGGAGCCTCTGGGACCTGCCGGAGCACACGCTCGCGTGGCGGGCGGCGCGGGACCTCGTGGTCTTCGTGGTCGGCCCGGGGGCCCTCGCGCTCGCCCACGGCCGGCACCTCGGCTGGCGGGTCGACCGCCGGGCGCTCCGCAACACGGTCGCGCTCGCCGCGTTCGTCACGCCCTTCTATCTCGTCGGGTCGTCGCTGCCGACCGTCCGCGCCTACTACCCGATGTGGGAGACGGCCCCCGCGCTGGCGGCGTTTCTCCCCCACGTCGTCGGCCAGCTGCTCGTCGTCGTCGCCGCGGAGACGTACTACCGCGGGCTGCTCTGTGTCGGCGTCCGCGAGATCGGGTGGGGGAGCGTCTTCATCAGCCCCGTCGTGTACGCGCTCCACCACGTCGGCAAACCCCCCATCGAGCTGCTCCTCTCCGGCCCGACCGACGTGCTCTTCGGCGCCGTCGACTACGACGCCGAGTCGATCCTCCCCTCCGTCGTCGCCCACGGCCTGGGGCTCGCGCTGCTCGACTGGCTGGTGTTGCACCCGCCCCTGCTCGCCCCCCAGCGGGTCGTCTCGTGGCTCCGCTGGCTGCCCGTCCCGCTCTGAGCGGCCTCGATCCGTCCCGTGTGTCCACCCACCAAGCTTGATGCACTCTCGGGTCGTACCGGGACCGAGGTGGACGACACGTGAGCACGACGCGGGACGTACTGGAGCATCATCTCGACGCCTTCGGGGAGCAGGACCTCGAGGAGGTCATGGCGGACTACGTCGAGGAGTCGGTGGTCGTCACGAACATGGGGACCTACCGCGGGCTCGACGAGATCGAGGGGCTGTTCGAGGACCTGTTCGCGGACTTCGGTCAGGCCGGGTCGGAGATCGCCGTCGACCAGCGGGAGATCGAGGGCGACGTCGCGTACATCGTCTGGCACGGGGAGACGCCGGACAACGTGTACGCCTTCGCGACCGACACGTTCGTGGTCGAGGACGGGGCGATCGTCACCCAGACGTTCGCCGGGCAGGTCGAGGCGAAGGACTGACGCCGAAGCGGCGCGGCCGCCGTCGACGGCGGCTTTTTGCCCCTCGTCGCCCTTTCTCGGGTATGTCCCTCCCGATCGATCCAGGGGCGGTCGCGGCCGGCGACGTCGGCGAGAAGCGCGCGACGCTCCACCTGGCCCACGAGGCGGGGGTCGAACGCGTCCGCGAGGCGTTCCTCGACGCGGGGTTCGGCGTCGCGACCGAGTTCTCGGCGTCGGAGCCGTTGAACGAGAAGGTCGACGCGGGCCGCGACCCGTACTACGTGCTCGGCGCCTGCAACCCCGCGCTGGCCGACCGGGCGCTCGACGCGACCGACGGCCGGGTCGGCGCGCTCTTCTCCTGTCAGTCCGTCTCGGCGTCTTCAGCCCCGCTAGCGTCTCCATCCCCCGCCCCGCCAGCGCTCCCCGCCCCGCCCGTACCGGCCTCCGGCTCGGCCAGTTCCACGTCCGACGCGGTCGCCAGATGCTCGACCTGCGCCTCCAGTCGGCCGATCTTGCGCTCGATCCGGTCGAGGCGCTCGTCGACGCTCCCGCCGCTCCGGATGCGCAGCAGGAAGTAGCCCAGTCCGCCGAGGAGGCCGATCAGGATGAGCACGTTGAGCACGACCGCGACCAGGAGGATCGGCAGTTCGGGGCCGCCGGGGATCTGCAGCAGGAACATGCGTCGATGTGGCCCCTCGGCGTGAAAAGTGCCCGCACGCTCGGCGTGAAAAAGCCCCGCCCGATCAGCCGTCGCGCTCGTCGTCGCGCTCCAGCTCGGCGACCCGCCGTTCCAGCTCCTCGATCCGCGCATCGGTCGCGTCGGCACCGCGTTCGCCGTCCTCGTCGCCCCCGAGCACGTCGATGCCGAGCACCACCGCGCCGGCCACGAGGACGAGCGGGAGGCCGAGCAGGAGAACGAGGAGCAGGAGGACGATCAGCTCCGGGCCGCCGGGTACGCCGGGGAAGAGCGGGACCATGGATCCGGTCGCACGGCCGTCCACTTAGCTGTCGGCCCCGAACGCGGAGAGGTCGGTCTGGAGCCCCGCGACCATCGTCGAGGTGCGCCGGAGGGCCGCGAGATCGACCGGCAGCTCGGCGGCGATCTCGGCGACCGCGCCGTGGAACGTCTCGGCGGTCCCGGCGGGCCCGTCGAAGGCGTCGCGGACGGTCTCGCGCACCTGCCAGACGCCGACGGGCCCCCAGTAGTCGTCCGAGACGTGCCGGAGGACGAGCGCCTTCGCCCGACGGCCGACGGCGTCGAGGTGTTCGAGCACGCCGAGGCGAGCGGCGTGGTAGGCGCCCGCCGTCGCCTCCGGGTAGCCCGTCCGTCCCTCGTACCCCTCCGCGTCGCTCGCCAGCCAGACGCCCGCCTCGGGGTCGGGGTTCCAGACGCTCCCCGGCGCCTTCAGCTCGACCAGCTCGTACTCCCACTCGCCGGGCGCGAGCACCACCCAAAACGAGTTGCCGAGGAACTCCTCGTGGTACACCCGGACGCCGTCGACCGCGGGGTTCGAGCGCACCTTCCCCCGGAGGTAGCGCCCGACGCAGTCGTCGACGGCGGTGATCGACCACCGGGTCGGGACGAGTCGTCGGTTCGAGGCCCGGCCGAGCGCGCCGGCCGAGAGCACGGTGTTCACGTCGTACACGTCGAAGCCGCGCTCGTAGAGGTAGTTCATCGCCCCCTCGGCGCGCCAGTCGTCGTCCCGGAGCACCTTCCGCACCGAACGCGGAACGTGGGGGTCCTCGGTCAGCGCGGCGTCGGCGGCCCGCGCCCGCGGGCCGGTCGGGGTGGCGACGTCGGCCCGCCCGGGGTCGAAATCGAGGTCCGGACCGTCGGCGAGGTCGAGTTCGACCCCGACCGGCCGGTCGGCGAGCGCGACCTCGCGCTGGACGCCGAGGACGCCGGTCCAGGCGTCGTGGACGTTCGTCGCCTCGGCCTCGCGACCGGAGTTCAGAAGCGAGGCCCGTCGCTCGAACACGTCGTCGATGGAGACGCCCTCGTCGTACCACGCGCCGGAGGTGACGAACCGCTCGGCCGCGTCCTCGCGGCCGACGGGGGCGAGCACGCCCGCCGACACGTTCGGGTAGTTCGCGCGGCCGACGAAGATCGACGGCGAGACGCTGCCGACGACCGTCCCGTCGCTCACCGCGTCCTCGAACCGGTCCCGGAAGCGGTCGAGGTAGTCCGTGATCCCGTAGGACTTCTCGGCGGCGAGGCGGCGCCGCTCGGCCCGCTCGGACCGCTCCAGCTCGATGTAGTCGTCGAGCCGCATCCGTCGGCCGTTCGGTGCGTTCGGGCTTGAATCTGCCGCGAGCGGAGTCCCCTCGACGACCCCGGGAGCTGCTGCGAGCGGGGCTCGGTCGCGGCGGCCTCAGGAGTGGATGCCCATCGCCTCGATCTGCTCCTGGTAGCGGTTGCGGATGGTGACCTCG
>JBDGTB010000117.1:0-12358 GCA_042217235.1 Haloferacaceae archaeon
GGTCGCCCTCGCGGCGGCGCTGCTCGCGGCGGCGGTCCTCGCCCTCCCGCTCGGCCCGCTCGGCGGCGCCGAACTCGGCGACGACCCGGTCGCGGCCGACGGGGTCGCCGACCGGCACGGCGCCGCCGGCCCCGTCGTCGACCCCGACGAGCCGGCCGACCCGGCGCTCGCGCCCGGCGTCGACGACGACGGCGTGGACAGCGTGCTCTCCCTCCAGCGCGCCCACGTGGCGGCCGTCCGGAACCGGTCGTACACCTGGCGACTGACCTACCGCGAGCGCCCGACTGACCTCCGGACCGCGGCCGCGGTGCGCACGCGGACGGTCCGGGTCGCGAGCCGGACGCGGTTCCACGAGACGACCACGGGGCGCGGCGAGATCTCGACCCCGTTCCTCGAGATCCCGCGCCGCGAGGTGTACGCCGACGGGACGGCGCGGTACGTCCGCCGGCGCCCGACCCGGGCCGGCCGGGCCGGCGATCGGGCCCGCGGCGGGACGTCCGACCGGACCGGGACGACGAACGCGACCGCCGCGGCGAACGGAACCGCCTCGACGACCGCGACCGGAACGGCGACCGCGCCGAACCTGACTCCCCCGACGACCCCGACCGCCGCGGCCAACCGGACCGTCACGCGCGACCCGGTGTTGACGAACGACGACGCGGGCGAGTACGCCGACCGCGCCGGTCGGTACGTGCGCTGGTTCCTCTCGGGGAACCGCGACGACGCCGAGACGGTCGTGCGCGACGGAACGACGCTGGTCCGGGTGACCGTCCGGGGGATCCCCTACCCCGGCATCGACGACTACACCGTGACGGCGCTGGTCACGGACTCGGGGTTCGTCCCCGAACTCCGGGTGAGCTACACCCGGCCCGTTCGGGACGTCGCCGTCGAGATCACCTCCCGGTACACCCGGGTGGGCGAGACGACCGTCGCTCCGCCGGCGTGGTACGAGCGGGCGCGAAACCGGACGGGGGTGCGAACGACGCCGAACCGGTCCGAACCGACCACGACGCCGGCCGGCGACGCCGCGACGGCGGACCGACCCGGCGCCGTCAGCGCTCGACCGGCGTGAACTTCACGCCGTACCGCGGGACCCCCTCCTGTTCGTAGATGCGCCGGCGGACGGCGCGAACCTCGTCGCCGATCCCGACGGCTCCGGGCTCCGCGTCGGCGACCATCGCCGGCACCGTGACGTTGGCCTCGCCGTCGGTGAGTTCGACCACCGCGACGTCGTAGGTGCCGTCGCGCGCCTGGAGCTCCGCGAACTCCGGCGGCGCGCCCCCCTGTGCGATCGAGGTGGCGGCGCGGACGGTCCCGCGGGGACGGAGGGGTGCGGCCTCGAAGTCGACGCGCTCGTGACAGGACGGGCAGGCGCCCTCCGGCGGGAACGCGAGCGCGCCGCAGTCGGGGCAGCGCCCGCCGGCGAGGTGGTGGCGCGCGTCGAGCGTCCGCCGCCACGTCGGGAGGCTGACGTGTGCGCCGCCGCCGGCGACGTCGCCGTCGACCACGTGGCCGCGCTCGCGGAGGTACGCCGCGTAGGTCAGGTCCCGACCGCCGGCGACGTCGCCGTCGACGCCGGCGTCGAGCCCGCCCTCGAACGCGAGCGCGCAGGCGCCGCCGCCCCCGCCGAAGAACCCCGCGAGCGTGACGTCGCCGTCGCTCGCCCCGTCGAGCGCGGCGAGGAGCCCGAGCGGCACCGTCGCGGCGCCCGCGTCGCCCACCCGGTCGGCGACCGTCCCCGCCGCGACGGCGTCGTTCGCGACGGGGAGTCCGCGGGCGAGGCGGTACGGCAGGTCGCCGTCGGGCTG
Source organism: Haloferacaceae archaeon (assembly GCA_042217235.1). GTDB lineage: Archaea > Halobacteriota > Halobacteria > Halobacteriales > Haloferacaceae > A07HB70. The sequence goes on from JBDGTB010000117.1 coordinate 1,809, forward strand.
GTGGAGGGCGACGCCGGCGGCGATCGCGGGGTCGACGTCAAGGCCGTCGACCGCGCCGGCGACCGCCTCCCGGACGGCGGCGCGCTCGTAGGCTGTCGCCCCGTGGCCCTCGACGCCGCGCTCGCCGCGCTCGCGGTAGCGGACCCCGGGCGCGTCGACGGCCCGCCAGGACCGGTCGCGGACCGGAACCGCGGCGTCGTCGGTCACGACGAAGGCGGCGGCGCCGGCGCCCAGCCGGTGGTCGGCGTCCGCCGGGTCGCCCTCCGGGCAGTCCGCGGCGACGACGAGCGCCGGCCCGTCGGCGTCGAGCGCCCGGCAGAGCCCCGCCGCCCCCGCCGCCGTGCTCCCGGTGTGCGTCGACGGGGCGGCGGCGTCGGGGAGGCCGAGTAGCCGGACGAGCCGGGCGGCGAGCAGCTCCTCCGCGAGCGGCGGCGTCGTGGTGGCGACGGCGACCAGCTCGACCCGGTCGTCCTCTTCGTCCCATCGTCCGATCGCGGCTTCGCTCGCGGCCGCAGCCATGGTGAGGGCGTCCTCGTCAGCGGCCGGCACCGCCTTGCGCTCGATCCCGCGCGCGTGAGCGACCCCCCACGCCGACTCGGTCTCGTCGGTCGCGAGCCGGTAGCGCGGGAGGTACGCACCGGCGGCCGCGAGCCCCCGGTCGGACGGGGTGGACCGGTCGCGGTCGGGCGCGCTCATGCTCGGCCCTCCGGCCGTTCGAGGACGTGGACGGTCGCCCCGCCGCCGCTCCCGCCGACGTTGTGCACCAGCCCGTACCGCGGGTCGTCGACCTGGACGTGCGCGCGCCCGCGAAGCTGGTCGACCGCCTCGACCACCTGACCCGTCCCGGTGGCGCCGATGGGGTGGCCCTTCGACTTGAGCCCGCCGGAGGTGTTCACCGGGCGCGCGCCGTCGGCGTCGGTGACGCCCTCGCGCAGCAGGCGGGCCGCCTCGCCCCGGTCACAGAAGCCGAGGTCCTCGTAGGCGAGCAGCTCCGCGATGGCGAAACAGTCGTGGACCTCCGCGAAGTCCACGTCGTCGGGGGCGACGCCGGCCTCGTCGTAGGCGCGGTCGGCGGCCCGCTCGCTTGCCGGCACGCCGGTCAGCGTGTCGCGCTGGAACAGCCCGACGCGCCCGCTCGACGCCCCGGCGCCGGCGACGCGGACCGGGCGCTCCGTCACCTCCTCCGCGACGTCGGCGCTCGCGACGAGGACCGCACTCGCGCCGTCGGAGGTCGGACAGCAGTGATAGCGGGTGAGCGGGTCGGCGACCGTCGGGGCGGTCATGGCGTCGTCGAGCGAGCACTCGAAGCCGAGGTGGGCGTTCGGGTTCTTCGCGCCGTTGGCGTGGTTTTTCACCGCGACCCGCGCGAGGTCCTCGCGCGTCGCGTCGTGAGCGTCGAGGTAGGCGTCCGCCATCTGCGCGTAGACGCCGGCGAACGTCGTCCCGCTCGTGCGCTCCCAGGCCATCTCGCCGCTGACGCCGAGCCACCACCGCGTCCGGTCGGCGCTCGTGTCGGACATCACCTCGTAGCCGCCGGCGAGCGCGACGTCGACGGCGCCCGAGCGGACGGCCCGCACCGCGTGGCGGAAGGCGTAGCCGCCCGCCGCGCAGGCGTTCTCGACCCGCGTGGTCGGCACGCCGTGGAGGCCGACGTACTCGGTGACCGCCGGGGCGCTCAGGCCGATCTGCCTGCCGCCGACGCCGAGCGTCCCGAGATAGGCCTCCCCGATCCGGGCCGGGTCCAGCCCGTCGACGTCAGCGAGCGCCCGGTCGAAGGCGGTGTCGAACAGCGAACAGTACGTCTCGTCGGGGTGTGTTCCGAACGGCGACTGGCCCGCCCCGACGACGTAGACGTCGCGCATACCGGGGGCGTCGCCCGAGGGAACCTAAACGTGGGGGTGTCGACGGTGGGCGGGCAGGCGGTCGGGGCCGAACGACGGAGCGGTGACGGGGTGGTGGCCCCGAAGACGGCCGGATCAGTACTCCCACTCGGGCTCGCGGTCCTCGAAGAACGCGGCGACCCCCTCGTCCTTCTCGCCGGTCGCGAAGAGGCCGAGAAACAGCTCCCGCTCGTAGTCCATCCCCTCGTCGAGCGGCATGCGCGAGGCGGCCCGGACCGCCTCCGTCGCGTACTCGACCGCCTTCGCGCTCTGCCCGGCGATCGACTCCGCGAGGCCGTAGACCCGGTCGTCGAGGTCGTCGGCCGGGACGGCGTCGTCGACGAGGCCCAGCTCGGCGGCCTCGCTCCCCTCGACCAGGTCGCCGGTGAGGACCAGCTCCATCGCCGTGCCCGACCCGACGAGGCGCGGCAGCCGCTGGGTGGCGCCGCCGCCGGGCAGCAGCCCGAGCCCCACCTCCGGACTGCCGAGCTTCGCGTCCGCGCGGGCGAGACGGACGTCACACGCCAGGGCGAGCTCCAGCCCGCCGCCGAGGGCGTGGCCGTTGATCCGCGCGACCACCGGCTGTCGCAGGTCGGCGACGGTCTCGTACACCCGCGGCGGGCGCATCGCGTCGCGCTGTTCGACGTGGTCGCGCTCGGCGAACTCGCCGACGTCGGCGCCCGCGACGAACGCCTGCCCCGCCTCGTCGCCGGTGAGAACGCAGACGCGGGTGTCGGACGCGTCGACCGCGTCGAGGACGGCCTTCAGCTCCCGGCGGACCTGCGCGTTCAGCGCGTTGCGCTTCTCCGGGCGGCTCACGGCGACCGTCGTGACGCCCTCGGCGCCGTCGTCGCGGCGGACCGCGACGTGGTCGCAGTCCGCGGCGGTCCGGTCGAGGTCGGCGTCCGCGCGCGGGCCGCTCATCGGCCCGCACCCCCGCCGACGCCGACGACCTCGTCGTCCTCCCAGACGTAGAACCCCTCGCCGGTCTTCCGGCCGAGCTTGCCCGCCCGGACCTTCCGTTTCAGCACCTGTGGCGGCCGGAAGCGCTCGCCGAGCTCCTCGCGGAGATGTTCGAGCACGTCGAGGCGGACGTCGAGGCCGACCACGTCGGTGAGCTCGAGCGGCCCCATCGGGTGGTTGTACCCCAGCTCCATCGCGGCGTCGATGTCGCGCGGGTCGGCGACCCCCTCCTCGACCATCCGCATCGCCTCGGTGCCGAGGGCGACGCCGAGCCGCGAGGAGGCAAAGCCCGGCGAGTCCCGAACCACGACCGCGGTCTTGTCGACGTCGTCGACGAACGACTCGGCGGCGGTCCGCGTCGCCTCGCTCGTGCGCTCGCCGACGACCACCTCGACGAGGCCCATGAGGTGGACCGGGTTGAAAAAGTGGAGGCCGACGGCCCGCTCGGGACGGTCGAGGACGCTCGCGATCCCCGTCACCGGGATCGAGGAGGTGTTGGTCGCGAGCACCGCGTCGTCCGACGCGGCCGCCTCCACCTCCCGGAACACCTCCCGTTTGAGATCGCGGTCCTCCGGAACCGCCTCGACGACGAGGTCGGCGTCCGCGACCGCGTCGGCCAGGTCGGTGGTGCCGGCGATGCGGTCGAGCGTCGCCGCCCGCTCGGACTCGGTGACCTTCCCCCGCTCGACGCCCTCCCGGAGCGTCGCCCGGATCCCCGCGATGCCGTCGTCGACCCGCTCCCGGTCGACGTCCCGTACCGCGACGTCGTGGCCGGCCGTCGCGGCGACCTGTGCGATGCCGCGACCCATCGTCCCGGCGCCGAGGACTGCGACCTGCATACGCGGTGGGGGGCGTAGGGGGCGTATTAAAACGACCGGCCGGAGCGCGTCGCCGCTCGCGACTCGGCTCTCCGGCCAGGCGCCGCCGTGCGACGGGCGCCGGGGCGGACGGCCGCTCCGGCGGGGGAGCGGGGACGCCGGGCCGTCCGCCGCGCCGGGCCGCTCGCTACTCGACGAGGAGGTCGAGCGCGTACGCCCCGTCGGGGGTCACCACGACGGGGTTGCACTCCAGTTCGCGCACGTCGTGGGTCTCGTAGGCGGTCGCGAGCCCCGCGACCAGGTCACACAGCGCGTCGATGTCGGCCGGGGGGCGGCCGCGGACGCCCCCGAGGAGGTCCTCGAGGGCCGTCTCCGCGACCATCTCCCGGGCCGTCCCGGACGTGACCGGGAGGCCGCGGTGGGCGAAGCCGTCGAACAGCTCGACGAGCGTCCCGCCGGGACCGAGGGTGCAGACGGGCCCGAAATCGGGGTCGTCGCCGACGCCGACGACGACCTCGACCCCCTCGACCATCGACTGGACGACCAGCTCCCCGGCGTGACCGCGGTCGAGGAGGTCGGCGGCGGCGGTCCGGACGGCCGCGGCGTCGGGGAGGTCCAGGCGGAGCCCGTCGACCTCGGCCTTGTGGTCGACGGCGAGCGGCGAGTACTTGCACGCGACCGGGTAGCCGAGGTCGTCGGCCGCGTCGACCGCCGCCGCGGGGTCGTCGACGACGCGGGAGGGGACGACCGACACCCCGGCCTCCGAGAGCGCCGAGACCGCGCCCGTCCAGTCCTCGGGGAACGGATCGCGCGCGCGAGCCCCCTCCACCCGGCTCCGGCGGTCGGGGACGGCGGGCACGCGCTCGCGGGCGTCGGCGCGCTCGACGAGCGTCCCGACCGCCCGGACGGCGCGGACGGGGTCAGCGAAGGTGAGGACGCCCCGGTCGGCGAGATGCTGCCGGGTCGACTCGCGCGGGCGACCGCCGGTGAACACCGCGGCGACGGGGAGCCCGCTCTCGCGGACGTCGACGACGACGTCCTTGCACACCTCGATCGTCTCCCCGCCGGAGTTGCCGAACTGGACGAGGAGGGCAGTCGTGTCGTCGTCGGCGGCGACGGCCCGCAGGCACGTCTCGACGAGCGAGGGGTCGCTGATGACCGTGCCGGTCACGTCCACGGGGTTCGACGTCGACCCGTAGGGCGGGACGTGTTCGCCGAGCGCCGCCCGCGTGTCGTCGGCGAGGTCGGCGATCGGGACGTCGAACCGGTCGGCCGCGTCGGCGATCAGGCCGGCCGCGCCGCCCGAGACCGAGACCACCCCGAGGCCGCCCGCCTCGCGCCGCGGGTAGCTCGACGAGGGGACCCGCGAGACCGCCGTCACGGCGTCGGCGAACGCGTCGACGCTCCGGACGCGCGTGACGCCCGCCTGCGCGAACAGCGCGTCGTAGACGTCGTCGTCGGTGGCGACGCTCCCGGTGTGGGAGGCGGTCGCCTCCCGCCCGGCGGCCGAGCGGCCGACCCGCATCGCGACGATGTCGGTGTCGGTCTCGACGGCGCGTCGGCCGACCTCGAGCAGGCGCTCGCCGCGCGTGAGCGCCTCGACGTAGGTGACGACGACGTCCGTCGCGGGGTCCTCGACCAGGTACTCGAGGACGTCGAGGGTCGTCACGTCGGCCTCGTTGCCCGTCGAGAGCCAGACGCTCGACCCGACGCCGAGGTCCTGGGTGGTCCGGAAGAGCGCGCCGCCGAAGGCGCCCGACTGCGTGACGAAGCCGAGGCCCCCCTCGACCAGGTCGTCGCTTTTCAGGATCGAGGAGAAGGAGGCCCCGACGCTCGCGGGGACGTTCACCACCCCCTCGGAGTTCGGGCCGACGACGCGGACGTCCCCCGCCTCGGCGGCGGCGAGCAGGTCGGCCTCCAGTCGCTCGCCCTCCTCGCCGACCTCGCTGAACCCGGAGGCGATGACGACGGCGAAGGGGACGTCGGCCTCGCCGCACTCCCGGACGACCGCGGGCGTCGCCGCCGCCGGAACGAGCACCAGCGCCAGGTCGACCGGCCCGGGGACCTCCGTGACGCTGTCGTAACAGGGCTCGCCGGCGATCTCGTCGTGCGACGGGTTGACGAGGTAGACGTCGCCGTCGTAGCCGTGCTTCGCCAGGAACCGGCGGGGACGTCCCGAGAGCTTCTCGGGGTCGGCCGACGCGCCCACGAGGGCGACCGCGTCGGGGTCGAACAGCCGGTCGAGGTCCGGGTCAGTCGAAGCCATACTTCTTGATCTGCCCGGCGATGGCGTTTCGCTGCACCTCGACGGTGCCGCCCGCGATCTTCCAGCCCCGGACCATCCGGTAGAGGTACTCGAGGGGGTGGCCCTTCATGTAGCCGGTCGCACCGTGGATCTGGAGTGCCTCGTCGACGACCTCCTGGCCGACCTCGTTGGCCATGACCTTCGCCATCGAGGTGTCGAGCCGGGAGGGTTCGTCGTCGACGGCGTTCGCCGCCGCCCGGTAGATCAGCAGCCGGGCGGCGTCGAGCTTCGTCGCCATGTCGGCGAACTTCCACTCGATGCCCTGGAACTCGGCGACCGGCTGGTCGAACTGCTCGCGCTCCCGGGCGTGGGCCAGCGCCTTGTCGAAGGCGTTCAGCCCGCAGGCGACACACATCATCGCGTTGTGACACCGCTCGACGTTGAACTCCGTGAGCAGCCGCTTGAACGCGTCCCGCCCGACCGCCAGCTCGTTCGCGGCGGGTACCGCACAGTCGTCGAAGTGGACCACGGGCTGGCGGCCGCCGTACATGTTCTCGTAGCTGTCGTCGACGGTCAGACCCGCGGCGTCGGCGTCGACGACGACCGCGCCGACGTCGCCGTCGAACGTGGCGTAGACGAGGAAGGCGTCGGCGATGTGGCCCTTCGACACCCACATCTTCGAGCCGTTCAGCACCACCTCGTCGCCGTCCCGCTCGGCGGTCGTGGACATCGCCCCCGCGTCGGACCCGGCCTCGGCCTCGGAGATGGCGATGGAGAACGTGGTCTCGCCGGCACAGACCCCCGGGAGGTACGTCTCCTTGAGGCGTTCGGAGCCGAGTTCGGCGACGGCCCGCGGCGGCCCCATCGACGACCGCGAGAGGACGTGGGCCGTGTCGGGACAGACCCGACCGACCGCCTCGGCGGCGAGCAGCACCTCGACGGGCGTGTAGCCGCCGCCGCCGTACTCCTCGGGGATCGCTATCCCGAGCAGCCCCTGCTCGGCCAGCGTCTCGACGTTCGGCGCCGGGTACTCGCCCTCCCACGTGAACGCGTCCTCCGCGAACTCGGACCGGGCGAGGTCCGACGCGACGTCCGTTATCATCCGCTGTTCCTCGGTGAGCTGGAAGTCCATCGGTCTACGCGCCCTCCGCGCAGGTCGCCGACCGGTCACCGCACACATCGACACGCATGGCACGCCCGTTTGCGCTCGGTCCCCTATAGGTTACGGCGTCCCGTCGGGCGGTCCGCGGGTCACCGCGACGCGAGCGTGACGGCCGCCACCAGCACGGTCGCCACCAGCGACAGGCCGCCGAGGAGGGGCCACGCGGCCCCGTAGCCGGCCGTGTCGACCAGGTAGCCGAAGGCCGGCGGGGCGACGAGTCCGCCGAGCGTGGCCGCGAACTGCCCGCCGGCCGACGCGCTCCCGATGTCGTCGGCCGGAACGACGACCGAGATGAGCGAGTAGTACAGGCCGATCGACGCGAGCGCGAAGGCGCCGAGCAGCGAGAAGACGACGAGCGCCTCCACGGGCGTGCTCGCCAGCGGAACGAGGAGGAAGAGGGCGACGCCGCCGCCGGTCTGCACCGTCAGGAGCGCCCCGACGCGGGTGCGTGGCTCCCCCGGGAGCACGTCCCCGAGCCACCCCGCGACGACCCGGCCGACGCTGCTGAACACCTGCAGCGTCGCGAGGACGACACCCCCGACCGCGACCGCCGCACCGACCGACTCCTCGACGTAGAGGACGGTGTAGCCGGCCGTCGTGTAGAACCCCGCCCCGAGACAGGCGCCCGCGGTCACGAGGCGGCGGTAGGGGCGGTTCGACAGGAGTCCCCGGAAGTCCGGGTAGGACGCCGCGGCCGTGCTCCCCCGCGCGTACGCCAGATGGAAGAGGACGGCGACGCCGACGCCGACGGTCGCGGCGACGAAAAAGCCCGCCTGCCAGACGAGCACGCCGGCCAGCCCCGTGACCAGCACGGAACTGATCGCGCTCCCGGCCGGGGGGCCGATCTGTTTGATCCCGATCGCGCGGTGGTGACGGTCCGGGTCGACGTTGTCGAAGACGGCCTTGTTCGTGCCCGGCGTCGCGGTGCCGTACGCCGACCCGAGGAGGAACGCCGCGACGAGCAAGAGCCCGTACGTCGGCGCGACGGCGACGAGGGCGACGCCGGCGGCGAGACAGACGAGGCCGACCGGGAGGGTCCGGTGTTCCCCGAACCGGTCGGTGGCGACGCCGATCGGGAGCAGGAACGTCGCGTACCCGAGCGTCAGCGACGTGACGATCAGCCCGACGGCGACGCCCGAGAGCGAGAACGCGTCGCGGAGGAAGGACGTCCCGGCGAACACGGCGTAGTAGCAGACGCTCGCGGCCACGTGCCAGACCGTCACCAGCGAGACGACGCGCCGGAACCGGCTCGTCATGCCGGAGGGACGACGCCTCCGGTTGAACACTCTTGCTGAATCCGTCCCGTCGTCCGGCGCCGCCGGAAAGCGCCCGGCACCGTCGGAGTCGCGCCGGCCGCGGGCGGCGTCGTCTACGGCGTCGTCGGACGTCGCGCGGCCGGGGCCGTCGGTGCGTCGCCGGTCCCCGACCTGCCCTGCGCCGAGGTGGTGTCGCGTCCCGGCGCGGACGTGACGGTTCACGGGCCGGTGCTCGAAGACGAGGCGCTCGCGGTCCACGAGGAGTACCGGGGCTGAGGCGCCGACCCGCTCGAACCGCCCCCACATTCTCGTGGGGGCCCCGCCAACGGCGGTGCGTGAACGTCAGACTCACGCCCGAACAGGAAGCACTGGTCGAGGAGACCGACGAACTGGCCCGGACCGAGTTCGCGCCGAGGGCCGCCCGCTGGGACCGGAACGCCGAGTACCCGCGGGCGAACGTCGAGCGCCTCCGGGAGGAGGGGTATCTCGGGATGACGGTGCCCGAGGCGTTCGGCGGGCCGGGCCGGTCGCTGCTCGACGTGGTCCTCGCCATCGAACAGGTCGCGAAGTACTGCGGCGTCACCGGCCGGGTCGTCGTCGACACCAACGTCGGGGCGCTGGGGGCCGTGATGGCGTACGGGACCGACGACCAGCGCGAGCGGCTCGCGACGCGGATCCGCGAGGAGGGCGACAAACCCGCGATCGCCATGACCGAGCCCGGCGCGGGGACGGACCTGGGCGCGCTCGAGACGGTCGCCAGGCGGGACGGCGACGAGTACGTCCTCGACGGCCGGAAACACTGGATCACCGGCGGCAGCGTCTCGCGGACGTACTTCGTGTTCGCGCGGATCGTCGAGGACGGCACCGACCACGGCATCGGCGGGCTGCTGGTCGACGCCGACGCGCCGGGGTTCGAGGTCGTCGGCGTCGAGGACGCGATGGGCGTCCGCGGGACGCCGGAGGGCGAACTCGCCTTCGACGGCTGTCGGGTGCCCGCCGGGAACGTCGTCGTGAAGGACCGCGACGAGGGGTTCAAGAAGCTCATGCGGGCGTACAACGCCCAGCGGGTCTGTGCGAGCGCCGTCGCGCTGGGGATCGCCCAGGGCGCACACGACCTCGCGGTCGAGTTCATGCAGGACCGGGAGGCGTTCGACGGGACGGTGAGCGACCTCCAGGGGCCGCGCTGGGAGATGGCCGAGGCGGAGACGAAACTCCAGGCCGCGCGCCTGCTGTGTTACCGCGCGGCCGCGAACGCGCGCGAACTCGACAACAACGTCCAGCTCCCGCGGCTGGCCGACACCTCCGTCGCGAAGGCCTACACCGCCGACGTCGCCTTCGAGGTCGTCAACGACGCCCTGCAGATGTTCGGCGCGCGCGGCTACTCGAAGGGGTTCCCGCTCGAGCGGATGCTCAGGGACGTCCGCATGTTCAAGATCGGCGGCGGGACGACGGAGGCCCAGAAGAACATGATCGCCCGGACCCTCTTCGAGCGGGGCGACGACGAGCGCCGGGCGCGGTTGGCCGACTTCGCCGCGGACTAGCGCGGGCCGTCGGCCCGCGAGGCGCCGGGACGCTACCCCTCCCTCCGCTCGCGGTCGACGGGGCGCGCCCGGTAGGCCTTCTTCCGCGCGTCGAGGCGGTAGGGGGTCTCCTCGACGACGTCCGCGCGTTCGAGCGCGTTCACCGCGGCCCGGGTCGTCCGGCGCGGCAGGAGCGTCCGCTCGGCGAGGGCCGTCTGCGTGAGCGGCCCCTCCCGCTCCAGCACGAGGAAGGCGAGCTTCGCGCTCGGCGGCAGGTCGAGGAGGCGGTCGAGCCGGTCGCCCGGGTCGTCGGCGTCAGTGCGGTCGACAAAAGCGATCACCGGTCGGTACCATGCGTCCACCGCTCGCCGGCCCGGACGCTTAACCGTCCTGCTTTCCGCCCGCGACGGGCGGGATCTATCACGATCATACATTCTATCCGAATTCGTATGAATGGTGGATGGAAAACGTGTTAACGGTCGAGAGGCCACGTCGAGACGGGATAAGCCGCGACGTCAAAAATGTCAGGAAAATACGACCTGGTCATCGTCGGCGGGGGTATAAGCGGGGCATCGCTGTTATACACGGCGTCGAAGTTCACCGACGTCGGGGAGATCGCGCTGGTGGAAAAGGAGGAGGAGATCGCGTCGATCAACTCCCATCACACGAACAACTCCCAGACGCTGCACTTCGGGGACATCGAGAC
>JBDGTB010000008.1:0-12342 GCA_042217235.1 Haloferacaceae archaeon
GAGGTGGCGAGCGCGCAGGGCAACGTCGGCCTCTCGACGGGCATCACCGGCCCGTCGATGCCGCCCCTCGCGGAGGCGATGTTCGTCCTCAACATGTGGGTCGGGCGCCTGGAGATCATCCCCGTGCTGGCCTTCGGCCGGGCGATGGTGAAGGGCCTCGACCCGTAGCGCGGTGTCGAGTGCCGCTCGCCGGGGACGGCCGCCTCAGGACCACCAGTACTCCGGCGTCAGGAGGACGAGGACGGGGATGATCTCCAGCCGGCCGACCCACATCAGCCCGACCATGAACAGCTTCGCCGGCGCCGAGAAGGCGAGGTAGCTCCCCATCGGGCCGACGACGCCGAAGCCCGGGCCGACGTTGCCGAGGGTGGCCGCGACCGCGCTCATCGTCTCCAGCACCGAGAGGTCGAGCCCCACGCGCGCCACGTCGGCGAACAGGAGGCCGGTGGCGACGAAAAAGAGCACGAGATAGAGCAGGGTGAACGCGTGGATGCCCCGGATGGCGCGCTCGTCGAGCGGGCGGCCGCCGAGCCGGACCGGGCGAACCGCCTCGGGGTGGGAGGTCGTGAACAGCTCGCGGCGGAGCGACTTCAGCACCACGTACCAGCGGACGACCTTGACCGAGCCGCCGGTCGAGCCCGCCGACCCGCCGACGAACATCGCGAACAGGAGGAGATACTGCGCGGGGGCGCTCCAGGCGTTGAAGTCCGTGCTCGCGTACCCGGTGGTCGTCACGATGGAGACGGCCTGGAAGGCGGCGTGCCGGAGCGCCGGCTCGACGGACCCGACGACCGTCGCCCGGACCCCGTCGAGGTAGGCGGCGTCGTAGGTCCCGCCGGGCGGCGCGGTGGCGGCGACGCCCGCACCGGCGAAAAGGAGGCCGGCCCCGACGGCGGTGACGACGCCGAGGGCGCCGACGTAGAACCGGAACTCCGCGTCGTTCAGGAGGTGGTCGGGCTCGCCCGTCAGCACGTGCCAGAACAGCGCGAAGTTCGTCCCGGCCGCGACCATGAAGGGGATGATCGCCCACTGGACGGCCGCGGAGAACGCCTCGACGCTGCGCGCCTCGGGCGAGAACCCCCCGGTCGGCATCGTCGTCAGCCCGTGGGCGACGGCGTTGTAGAGGTCCATGTTCGGCGCCGCGCCGGCGTGATGGAGGGCAAAGAGGAGGCCGATCTCCAGCAGCGTGAGGCCGAGGTACGCCCCCTAGAGGGCGCGCGCGGTCTCGGCGATGCGCGGCGTGAGCTTCTCGATGCCCGGCCCGGGCGCCTCGGCGTCCATCAGCTGGGCGCCGCCGACCGAGAGCTCCGGGAGGATGGCGACCGCGAGCACGACGATCCCCATCCCGCCGAGCCACTGGGTGAGCTGGCGCCACAGCATCACGCTGCGGGTGTGCGTCTCGAAGGAGATGTCGCCGAGCACGGTCGCCCCGGTCGTCGTGAACCCGGACATCGACTCGAAGAGGGCGTTCGCGGGGGTCCGGAGCGTCGACTCGGGGTGGATCGGATCGACCAGGAGGGGGACGCCGACAGCCTCGACGAGGAAGGGGACGGCGCCGACGACGGCCACCGCGAGCCACGTCAGCCCGACCATCAGGAACCCCTCGCGGGCGTCGATCTCGCGGCCGGCCCCGAGCCGCTCCAGCCCGACGCCGACCAGGACCGTCACCGCGATGGTGACGACGAACGGTGCCACCGGCTCGCCGTAGCCCACGGCGACGAGAAGCGGCAGGAAAAGCGGCACCGCGAGATACTTCAGCACCGACCCGACGAGCGCGAGGCTTGCCCGGTAGTCGACCCGGAGGTTCGCGTTCAGGTCCATCTACAGCTGGAGGGTCACCTCGTCGACGACGTCGGCGTCGACGAACAGGACCACGCGGTCGCCCGGCGCTATCACGGTGTCCCCCCGGGGGACGACGAGGTCGTCGTCGCGAGTGATGGCGCCGACGACGAGCCCGGGCGGGAGCGACGGCACCGACTCGCGGATCGGCCGCCCGGCGAGGACGCTCCCCTCGTCAACCTCGATCTCGAGCACCTCGGCCTGTCCGCTCTCGACGAGCGCGACGTTCTCGGCGTCGCCCTCCCGGGTCAGACGGAGGATCTCCTCGGCGACCACCTCGCGGGGGCTGACCCCCACGTCCACGCCGACGGCCTCGAACAGGTCGACGTACTCGACGGCGTCGATGACGGCGACCGTGCGCTCGACGCCCAGGTGGGCGGCGAGCAGGCAGACGAGCAGGTTGCGCTCGTCGGAGTCGAGCGCCGCGACCACGAGGTCCGCGTCGCCGACGTGCTCGCGTTCCAGGAACTCCATGTCGGTCGCGTCGTGCTCCATCACGACGGTCCCCGGCAGGTCCTCGGCGAGCCGGCGGGCGCGGTCGGCGTCCTGCTCTATCAGGCGCGGGGCGAACTCCCGCTCCTCCAGCAGGCGGGCGACGTGGTACCCGATCTCGCTGCCGCCCACGACGACCACGTCCTCCGCCTGCCCGCCCGTCTCTCCCGGCGCGACCACCCCGGCGAAGGCGTCGACGCTCCGCGGCGAGCCGATCACGACCAGGCGGTCCCCGGCCTGGATCACGGTGTCGCCGTGCGGGATCACCACCTCGCCGTCCCGGAACAGCGCGGCGAACGTCAGCGAGTCGAACCGGTCGGCCTCCCGCACCGTCTGGCTGGCGACCGGGCTCTCCGGGCCGATCGCCAGCTCCGCCATCTGGACCCGCCCGCCGGCGAACGGGTCCACGTCGCGGGCGGCGGGCAGCCCGACGACCCGGACGATGGCCTCCGCGGCGAGCAGGTTCGTACACACCATCAGGTCGATGCCGAACGCCTCGTTCGAGCGCCGCCAGGTCGTCAGGTACTCGGTGTTTTTCACCCGGGCGACGGTGAACGCGTCGGCGATGGCCGTCACCGTCGCGCAGGCGACGATGTTCGTCTCGTCGTCGTCCGTCGAGGCGATGACCATGTCCGCCTCGGCGACGCCGGCCTCCTCCAGCGTGGAGACGGCGGCGCCGTCGCCCTCGACCGCGAGCACGTCCAGCCGGTAGGTCAGGTGCTCGACCCGCTCGGGGTCGCGGTCGACGACCACCACCTCGTGGTCGTCGTCGAGGTCGGCCGCGATGCTCTCGCCGACCTGTCCGGCGCCGATGATTATCACGCGCACGGCGGTCGGCCCCCGGTCCGTGTCACGGGCCGGTCTGCGCGTGGCTTCGGTATGACGCTTTCCCTCCGTGGCCGCGAGCCGAACGGTCAGCCCGGTCGCTCGTGGACGGTCAGGTCGACGTCCCGACGCCGCCCCTCCAGGTCCGCGACGACCCGTTCGACGACCCGCTCGGCCTCCGCGACGGCGAGCGGCTTGACCTTCCCCAGCACCCAGTCGAGCGAGACCAGCCGCGGGAGGTCGACCGCGTCCTCGCCCGCCGACCCGGGGTCGAAGCGTACCTCGAACCACACCCGCGAGGCGGCATCGGCGTCGGCGGGCGCGTCCGCGGGGAGGTCGCCGAGGGGGTCGACCCGCCACCGGCCGGTCGCGTTCAGTCGGCTGACGATTCGCCACTCGACGCGCTCCGGGCGCTCGACCGCGGTCACCTCCGAGCGCACGGTGTAGGTGAGCTTCCACCACGCGAACGTGAGGTCGTAGCGGGTCCCCGCCGACCCGTCCCCGTCCCGGGTCACGTCCCGCAGGTGCTCGGAGTAGCGGGCGTACCGCGGGAAGTCGACGAGGAACTCGAAGACCTCCTCGGGCGGGAGGTAGACGACGGTGCTGACGGCGATCCGGTCCACGGCGCCGATCCAGGGGCGCGAGCCGGGAAGCCGTTACGGCCGGGCGGGGCGAACGCCCGACGACTCGCCGAACCATGAAGTGCCGGCCCCCCGAAACCCGACGCATGCCCGCCGAGTACGAGACGATACTGGTCCCGACGGACGGCAGCGAGGGGATAGAGCGCGTCCTCGACCACGCGCTCCGGCTCGCGCGCGACCACGACGCGACGGTCCACGCGCTCAACGTGGTCGACCAGCGGCTCGTCCGGGCGGCCGAGGAGGAGACCCGCGAGGAGATCGCCACCGACCTCCGCGAGCGGGGCGACCGGGCCGTCGCGGCGGTCGAGGACCTCGCCGGCGAGGAGGGCGTCGCGGTCACGACCGCGGTCCGGGAGGGCGTCCCCGACCGCGAGATCCGGGCGTACGCCGACGAGGTCGGCGCCGACGTGGTCGTGCTCGGCACCCACGGCCGGACGGGGCGCGACCGGCTGGCGAGCCTCGGGAGCGTCACCGAGCGGGTCGTCACCGACGCCGAGCGGCCGGTGTTCGTGGTCCAGGTCGGCCGGTCGGAGTGAGGCCGGGGTCGTCGGTCGTCGTCCCCGCCTCGGCGACGGTCACGTCGACGACGCCGCCTTTCGCGTCCGACCGCCCGCGACCCCGCCCCGCACGATTTTAAGACCCGACCGGCCCAACCCGACGCCCGTGCTCGAAGGCGTGAACGTCGCCCTCGGCGTCACCGGCAGCATCGCGGCCGTTCGCGCGGTCGAACTCGTCCACGAGCTCCGCCGCGAGGGGGCCGCGGTCCGGGGCGTCGTCACCGAGAGCGCCCGCGGGATCGTCCACCCGTGGGCGGTCGAGTTCGCCACCGACCGGCCGGTCGTGACCGAGATCACCGGCGCGGTCGAACACGTCGAGCTCTGTGGCCGCGACGGGTGGGCCGACGTCCTGCTCGTCGCCCCGGCGACGGCGAACACGGTCGGGAAGGTCGCGGCCGCGGTCGACGACACGCCGGTGACGACCTGCGCGACGACGGCGCTCGGCGCGGAGGTCCCCGTCGTGGTCGCCCCGGCGATGCACGAGCCGATGTACGACCACCCGGGCGTGCTGTCGGCCATCGAGCGGCTGGAGGGGTGGGGGGTCGACTTCGTCCCGCCGCGAGTCGAGGAGGGGAAAGCGAAGATCGCGACCGACGAGGCGATCGCGACCGCGGTCGCCCGGGCGACCGGCGACGACCCCCTCGCCGGCCGCCACGTCGTCGTGACCGCGGGCGCGACGAGCGAGGCGATCGACCCGGTGCGCGTGCTCACCAACCGGGCCTCCGGCCGGACCGGTCGGGCGGTCGCCCGGGCGTGTCACGTCCTCGGCGCGGACGTGACGCTCGTCCACGGGGCGGTCCACGACCCGCCGGCGGCGCCGTACGCGGCCGTCGAGCGGGTCGAGAGCGCCGAGGAGATGCGCGACGCGACCCTCGCGGCCGTCGCTGACGCCGACGCGCTCGTCTCCGCGGCCGCGATCTCGGATTTCACGGTCGCGGCCCGTGACGAGAAGATCCGCTCGGGCGAGCCGCTCCGGCTCGACCTCCAGCCGACGCCGAAGCTCGTCGACGCGGTCCGCGAGGCCGACCCCGACCTCCCCATCGTCGGGTTCAAGGCGGAGACGGGCGGCGACGAGGCGGCGATGGTCGAGGCCGCCCGCGAGCTGCGCGACCGCGTCGGGATGGCCTTCGTCGTCGCCAACGACGCGGCGGTGATGGGCGGGGCGGAGACCCGCGCCGTGCTCGTCGGGGCGGGCGAGGAGACGGCGCCGTTCGAGGGCTCGAAGGCGGCGCTCGGCGAGCGGGTCGCCCGCGAGCTGGCGGCGCGACTCGACGGGGACGGCTGACCGGGGGCGTCAGTCGCTCGCGTCCCCGCCCCCGCCGTCGGACGCGGCCTCGCTCACGTCTCCGTCGGATGCGGCCGCCTCGCCGTCCGACGCGGTCGTCTCCCCGTCGCGCGGCCACGTCGCCCCCTCGACGAACGGGACGCCCATCCGCTGTGCCGCCCGGGAGATCATGTGCGCGCCGGTCGGGACGGTGAGAAACAGGAACACGACCGTCACCAGCGCGGTGAGCCCCTCGCCGCCGGGGCCGAACCGCACGAACGCGGCGACGGCCATCGACGAGGCGCCGAGCGTCGTCGCCTTCGAGGTGGCGTGCATCCGGTTGTACACGGTCGGCAGGCGGAGGATGCCGACGGTGCCGACCGCGAGGAAGAAGGCGCCGACGAGCACGAGCGCGACCACGAGCGCGGTCCGGACCGGGCCGGCGGGCTGGACGCCGGCCCCGCCGGCCGCGAGCGGCGTTGCGACACCGGTCATTCGACGATGTCTCCCTCCGTCACGTAGCGCGCGACGGCGATGGTGGTGATGAAGCCGATGATGGCGAGCACGAGCCCCACGTCGACGAAGAACGGCTGTGCCGTCAGCATCGCGTACAGGACGGCGATGGCGACGACGTTCGTCCCGATGGTGTCGAGCGCGACCACGCGGTCGGGCGTCGTCGGTCCGCGGACGACCCGGTAGCCGACGAACAGCGACATCACCGCCGCGAGCGCGATCCCCCCGGCGAGGACGGCGGTCAGCGGGTCAGCCATCGGTCACCTCCGTCCCCCGGTCGTCCCCGTCGGCCGCCCGGGCGGGCGGGACGGGGTCGCCGGGCTTGAGCGGCTCGTCGAAGACGACGAGCGCGTAGTCCTCCCAGCGGCGGATCGGCTCGAGGACGGCCTCGGGGTCGCTCCCGTCGATGCTGTGGACGAACAGGACGTTCCGCTCGCGGTCGTAGTCCATGGTCAGCGTGCCGGGGGTGAGCGTGATGCTGTTGGCGATGGTCGTGATGGCGAGGTCCGACTCGACGCGCAGGGGCACCTCGACGACGGCCGGCTCGATGGGCATCGAGGGCGCGAGCACGCGCCGCGCCACGTCGACGTTCGCCGTCACCAGCTCGTAGACGAAGGTGGCGAGGTACATGACTGCGTACGGCACCGGCCGGAGGCTCATGTCGAGGCCGGTGACGGGCTCGTAGAAGTGCCGGCCGGCGTAGGCGACGGGCAGCCCGAGGGCCAGGCCGATCAGGAGCTCCTCGGCCAGTCGAACGGGGGTCGGGTCGACGCCGCGGACCGCGACCCACACCAGCGCGAGGGCGACGCCCATGGAGAGCCAGCTCACCCGCTCGAACTCCCGGTCCTGGCGCTCGGCCGCCGCGGCGCGCCCGCCCCCGGCGTCGGGCGCGTCGGTCATCCGACCACCTCCGCCGGCGCCACCGCGTCGACGTAGCCGCGGGTGTCGACAGCGGCGCGGGCCGCCGCCTCCGCCCCAGCGACGAGCGCGTCGGCGCCGACTCCGAACGCGACGACGGCGAGCGCGAGCGCGACCACGACGGCCACCTGAACCGCGAGGGTCGGCGCCCGCGGCCGGCCGCCGTCCGCCGCGGCGTCGGCGTCGGGCGCCTCCCAGCGATGCGGGATCAGCGCCGCGACGGTGTCGCTCGGCTGGCCCCAGAAGACGGCGTTCCACGCCCGGGAGTAGTACGCGACGGTGAGCACGGCGCCGACGAGCGCCAGCGCCAGCGCGAGGCCGGCGCCGGCCGCGCCGACGGCGAGCGCGCGCGCGGCCGTAGCGAACACCAGCAGCTTGCCGAAAAAGCCCGCGAGCGGCGGGATGCCCACGAGCGCGAGCGCGGGGACGAGGAAGCCGGCCGCCAGCACCGGCGCGCGCGCCGCGAGCCCGCCGAGGTCGCCGAAGCGCGTCGACCCGACGGCGTCGTCGACCGTCCCGGCGACGAGGAAGAGCCCGCTCTTCGCGAGGCCGTGGTTGAACGCGTAGACGAGCGCGGCCGCGATGCCGAGCGGCCGGACGGCCGGGACGGTCGCCGCGACCGCGAGCGGCAGGAAGACGAAGCCGATCTGGCTCACCGACGAGTACGCGAGCACGCTCTCGAGGTCGTCGCGCCCGACCGCGGCGACGCCGCCGAAGAGGATGCTCGCGCCGGCGAGCACGAAGAGGACGGGTCCGACGTAGGCGAGCGGCGACCCGCCGGACAGGCCCGGGGCCTCGACCGGGACCGAGGCGGCCGCGAACACGGTGAACGTCACGCGGACGACGGCGTACACGCCGACCTTCTTCACCACGCCCGCGAGGACCGCCGTGACCGGGGCGGGCGCGGCGCGGTACGCGGCGGGCACCCAGAAGTGGAAGGGCACCAGCCCGGCCTTCAGCGCGAACACCCCGAGGAGGACGGCGAACAGCCCGAGCGTCGGCAGCACCGCCACGTCGTACGCCGCGGGGTTCGCGAGCCGGCGGGCCATGTCGGCGAAGTTGAGCGTGCCGGTCGTGGCGTACAGCCCGCCGATGGCGAGCAGCATCGCGGCGCTGCCGACGAGGTTCAAGACGACGTAGTCGAGCGCCGCGCGGGTGTGCTCGGGGCCGCTGTAGAACGCCACGAGCACGTAGCTCGACATCAGCATCACCTCGAACCAGACGAACAGGTTGAACAGGTCGCCGGTGAGGAAGGCGCCGGAGACGCCGACGAGCATGAAGTGATACAGGGGGTGGAAGGTGAGCCGCTGGCCGAACGCGTCGAGGGAGACGACGGCGAACACGAGCGCCGGGACGGCGACGAGCGCCGCGAGGACGAGCACGAACGCGGCGAGCTCGTCGGCCACGAGGACGATGCCGAACGGCGCCGTCCAGTCGCCGACGTGGTAGACGAGGGTGCCGCGGGCGAGCACCGCCCGGACCAGCGCGGCGACGGCGACGGCGTAGGCGACGGCCCCGAGCAGGCTCACGACGCGCACGAGCGGGTCGCGCCGGCCGGCGAGCAGCGTCGCCACGGCCGTCACGAGCGCGACCAGGAGCGGCGCGGCGACGACGTGGGGCGCCATCAGCTCACACCCCCGAGGTCGTCCATGTCGATCGTCCCGTGCTCCTGGTACACCCGGTAGGTGAGCGCGAGCGCGAGCGCGGTCGTCCCGAAGCCGATGACGATGGCGGTCAACACGAGCGCCTGGACGAGCGGGTCGGTCGTCCCGCCGGCCCCCCCGTGCCCGATCGGGGCGGCGCCGGCGAACCCGCCCATCGTGACGAGGTAGACGTTCGCGGCCTGGCTCACGATCGTCACGCCCCAGACGACGCGGACGACGTCACGCCGGAGGACGAGGAAGGTCCCGATGGCGAACAGCCCGCCGAGCGCCAGGGCGAGGGCGAGCTGGGTCACTCCGCCCCCACCTCCCCGACGATGGTGAGCAGCCCGCCGACGACGGTGAGGTACACGCCGAGGTCGAAGGCGAGCGCCGAGGCGACCTCCAGTTCGCCGTACAGCGGCAGGTGATCGACGAAGAGGACGGCCTGCGTGAGAAAGGGGAGGCCGACGAGCAGCGGCGCCAGCCCGCTCCCGAGCGCGAGCGCCAGGCCGGCGGCGAACAGGGCGCGGTAGCGACCGACGAGCGCCCCCCGTTCCGCGGGGTCGACGCCGACCACCTCGGCGAGGTAGTCGGCGCCGAAGATGACGTAGACGAGCACGAACGACGTCGCGGTGAGGACGGCGCCGATGAAGCCCCCGCCCGGGAGGTTGTGGCCCTGGAGCAGGAGCGCGAGCGCCGTCACGAGGATGATCGGCACCACGAGGCGGGTGACCGTGCGGGCGATCACCGTCGTCCGGCGGTCGTAGGGGTCCCGCCCGCCGGTCGTTCCCGACTCCGCGACAGCGGACGGTTCCGCTCCGGTCCCCGTTCCCTCCGGGCCGGTCTCCGTCCCCTCCCCGCTCACGGCGTCTCACCCCGGTCGCGCATCCGGATCAGCGTCAGGACCGCGAGGGCGGCCATCGCCACGACGCTTATCTCGCCGAGCGTGTCGAACCCACGGAAGTCGACGAGGATCACGTTGACGACGTTGCCGCCACCGCCCCAGTCGAGCAGGAGGTGGCCGTGCTCGTCGGGCAGGCCCGCCCGCTCGACGAGGAAGGTCGCGAGCGCGTCGTTCGGCCGCGCCGCCGTGGCGAGCAGCACCGTCACCGACACCGTGGCCCCGACGGCGAGCGCGAGCAGGCCGTCGCGGGCGGCCCGCCCCCGCCCGAGGTCGCCGTAGAACGCCGGCAGGCGGTGGAGGACGAGCAGGAAGATGACGAGCACGAGCGTCTCGACGACGAGCTGGGTGAGCGCGAGGTCCGGCGCGTCCGCGAGCACGTACAGCACCGCGACCATGAACCCGAGGATCGACAGCGTGAGCACGCCGGCGACGTGGGAGGGGGAGGCGACGACAGCCGCGGCGGCGAGCACGGCGACGAGCGCGACGAGCGCCATGGCGAGCGTGACGCCCGGGCCGAGCGATGCCGGCAGGGGGACCGACACGCCGGCGGCGACGTACCCGCCGAGCGCGAGCGTCGCGGTGGCGGCGAACGTCCACGTCGCGTACGTGCGCAGGAGGCCCGTCTGGACCGCCGGCGTCGCCCGCCGGCTCAGCATCGGCAGCCCGTCGACGGCGGTGTCGTACCACCAGTTCGCCGCCACCGGGCCGCGCAGCGCCCGCCGGAGGCCGCGGTGGAGCCGGTCGTAGGTCGGGTAGGCGACGAGGCCGAGCGCGATGGTCGTCGCGCTCATCGCGACCGGCGGGGAGAGGCTCGTCGGGAGGTGGACCGCGAAGCCGTGGGCCTCGCCGGGGACGGCGGCGGCGTACGCCGCGCCGACGACCGCGTCGACGGCGACCTGCGGCGCGGCGCTGACCGCGACGACGAGGGCGCCGAGGACGACCGCCGGCGCGAGCATCGCGAGCGGCGGGCGGTGCACCTCGCCGAGGCCCGCCGGTCGGTCGCCCCAGAACAGCATCAGAAAGCGGACCGAGTAGAGGAAGGTGAACACGGAGCCGAGCACGGCGACGACGGGGAACGCCCACGCCAGCCCGCCGACCGCGTGGGCGGTCTCGTAGGCGGCGTCGAAGAGGAACTCCTTGGAGTAGAAGCCGTTGAACGGCGGGACCCCGGCCATCGAGAGGGAGGCGACCGTGGCGACGGCGGCGGTCACCGGGAGGTCGCGCCGGAGGCCCCCGAGCCGGTCGATCCGGCGGGTGCCCGCCTCGTGGGCGACCACCCCCGCGACGAGGAAGAGCGCGGCCTTGAACGAGGCGTGGTTGAGGATGTGGAAGGCGCCGGTCTCGGCGCCGACGGCCCCGGCGAAGCCGAACCCCGCCACGATCAGCCCGAGGTGGGAGGCCGTCGAGTACGCCAGCAGCTCCTTGATGTCGGTCGCGTGGACGGCGAGGACGGCCGTCGCCGTCATCGTGAGGAGGCCCAGCGACGCGAAGACGAGCGTCCACTCGCCGAGGGGCGGGGCGCCCTCGCCGGCCGGGAGGAAGAAGGGACGAAAGCGCCCGACCAGGTAGACGCCGGCTTTCACCATCGTCGCGGAGTGGAGGAAGGCGGAGACGGGCGTCGGCGCCTCCATCGCGTTCGGCAGCCAGATGTGGAAGGGGACCTGCGCGGACTTGGTCGCGGCGCCGACGCCGAGGAGGAGGAGCACGGGGACGAACAGGCCGACCTCGCGGAGCGCCGCCCGGACGGCCGGCGCGCGAGCGACCAGCTCCGGGATCAGGTAGGTCGTCGCCCCCGCCCGCCCCGACGCCCAGGCGAGCAGGACGAAGCCGACGAGCATGAACAGGCCGCCCGAGACGGTGACGAGCATCGACTTGCGGGCGGCGTACGTCGAGTCGTCGGCCCCCGAGTAGTGGCCGATGAGCAGGAACGAGGACAGCGAGGTCAGCTCCCAGAACACGAACAGGGCGACGAGGTCGCCGGCGAGGGCGACCCCGAGCATCGACCCCATGAACGCGAGCATGGTGGCGTAGTACTTCGTCAGCCCCGGCTCGCCGTGCATGTAGCCGCCGGAGTAGACGAACACGAGGACGCCGACCCCGGAGGCGAGAAACGCGATCAGAAGCGCGAGGCCGTCGACGTGGAAGGCGAGGGCGACCCCGAGCGACGGCACCCAGGGGACGGCGACGGTGCCGTGGGCCCCGCCGAGGTGGAGTGCGGCGACGAGGGCGAACGCGACCGCCGCCACCGACGCCGCGAAGTAGGCGGTCCGCTCGCCGAGCGCCCGGGCGACGAGCGGGGTCACCGCCGCGGCGGCGAAGGGCAGAAAGACGATCGCGAGAACGACGGCCAGGGTCGACTGCACGTGTCGATCCGTTTTGGAGCGCGGACTTAGGTGTTGTCAAACGTGGAGCGGCCCCGGCGGACGCGAGCCGATGCCGGGGCGGGAGCGGGCGCGTCCGGGGCGGTCACGGTCCCCCGCCTCTCGCCGTCGAACCGGGGAACCACCAACTACTTTTCCGGCCACCGGGAACGGGCGGCATGGACCGGCTGCAGCAGTCGCTTCTCGACGCGCCGATCATCGAGAAGGGCGACTACCAGTACTTCGTCCATCCCGTGAGCGACGGGGTTCCGATGCTCCAACCCGAGCTCCTGCGGGAGATCGTCATCAAGATCATCCGGAAGGCGGAGCTGGAGGACGTCGACAAGATCGTCACGCCGGCGGCGATGGGCATCCACATCTCGACG
>JBDGTB010000121.1:0-12253 GCA_042217235.1 Haloferacaceae archaeon
GGTCAACTGGACGGTCATCAAGATGCGCAAGACCCACCCCGACCTGCCGCGCACGTACGAAGTCCCGTACATGCCGTGGCCCCCGCTCGTCGGGATCGTCCTCCAGTTCCTGTTGACGCCGTTCCTCCTGTCGGCGCTGGGGATGCAGATCGGCCTGGGACCGGACTCGCACGGGTTCATCGCCCTCGTGACGACCGCCATCTGGATGGGCCTGGGACTCCTCCTCTACTACGGCTACTCCCGGCGGAAGGAGGAGGAAAAGATCGAAGAGGAAACGCCGACCGTCACGACCGAGCGAGCGCCCGCCGAAGAGCGGCGGGAACGCGAGCAACGGATTCTCGTCCCGGTGGCGAACCCGGCGACCGTCGAGCAGCTGATGCGGACGGCACTCGACCTCGCCGAAGAGCGAGACGCCGACATAGAAGTGGTGAGCGTCGCCACGGTGCCACAACAGACGCCGCTTTCGGAGGGGCGCAACTTCGTCGATGAGGAACGCGCAGTGATCGACCAGGCGATCGACTTTGCGAACGAGGAGCGCCCGGACGTACCGGTGAGTGGGAAAATCCGCATCGGGCACGACGTGTCCCAGGCGATCCTCAACACGATCGACCAGGACGACGTCGACCTCGTGCTGATGGGCTGGCGGAGCCGTCCCCGCCGTCGTGACTTCATCCTGGGGAGTAACGTCGACGAGGTGGTGACCAAGGCCCGCTGTGACCTGCTGGTCGAGCGCGTCGGCCCCACCGCCGAGAGCGAGTCGGTCGGGCGCGTCGATTCGATCCTCCTGCCGACGGCTGGCGGTCCGCACGCCGAGTTCGCGACCGAGATCGCCCGTGCCGTTGCTCGGCGCAACGATGCCCACGTCGAGGTGATCTACGTCCGAGCGGACGAGTCGGACAGCGACGACGAGGCGCGATCGATCCTCGATTCGACCGTTGCTGAACTGGAGGAGATCGAAACGACGACGGAGGTCGTCGACGGCGCAGACGTCGCTGACACCATCGTCGGGGAATCGGCCGACCACGACCTCACCGTCATCGGAGCGTCCCGGGAGGGGCTCCTCCAGCAGGTCGTGTTCGGGGCCATTCCCGAAGAGGTCGGTCGGCGAGCGCAAAGCACCGTGATCATGGCGAAACGGAACCTCGGGATCACGTCCCGGATGACCCGCTGGTTCAGGAATCAGCGGTCGTAGCCGGCGGTCGTCACCGATCGGTGGCGGATCAGTTACTGGGGGCCGACCGCGGGTTCGGGGCCGGAGCCGCCGTCATCGGACCTCGTCGATCCGCTCGAGGACCTCGTCGATCCCGGGCCTGTCGAACGTCGACGACCCCCGGTGGACGTACGCGACCCCCGGCTCCGTGGAACGCCTGTCGACGACGACCACCTCGGGCATCCGACCGAAGAAATCCGAGAACCGACCGAGGACGCCGAACCGAACGGGCTGGTCGTACGCGTCGCCCGCCTCCGCGTTCGGGTCCGCCAACAGCGGGTACGGGAGGTCGTACCGCTCCTGCCACGCCTCGACGCGCTCGACCGGTTCCGGGACGATGGAGACGACCTCCGCGTCGCGCTCCCGGAACTCCCCGACGCGGTCGGCGAGTCGCTGGACCTGTTTCCGGCAGTTCGTACAGTAGTGGTCGCGCTGGAAGAACAGGACGACGAAGGAGACGTCTTCGGAGAGACCGGTGAGGGAGAACGGGTCCGGCCCGACGGCGACGTTCGGCAACGAGAAGTCCGGCACGTGCTCGGCCATGTGACAGCGTGGGTCCCCACGATGCGGGCCGCTACTCCGCGAACTTCCCGGCCGCTCTCGTCCAGTTCCACGAGCCGTGGCGTATCCTCGGCGTCGCGCCGTCCGGGATCGCGTCGTACGCGCGGAGGAACTCGAGGACCCCCGATCCGCCGCCGAAGTCGCCACGGAACCACAGGAACACGCGCGGCACGCGGACGACGCCGGCGTCCGCGTCGTACTCGACCGTCGCGTCGAGGTAGCCCCGGGTCGCCAGGTCCAGCTGTTCGTCGACGCGGTCCGGTTCGTACGCGCGGATCGCCGGACAGCTCTCCGCACCACAGTTCAGCGCGAAGTGGATCCGCGGGTCGCAGTCGTCGAGCCGGTAGCGTCGCTCGAAGGTCGTGACGTGGACCTTCGGCAGGTATCCCAGTCCGTACTTCGAGCGGCCACCGCGCAGTAGCCCGTTCTCGATGCGGTCCAGCGGCAGCGAGGTGCCACCGACCGTCACCGCCGGTGCGTGGAAGAACCGAACGAACCGCAGCGGGCTCTCGTAGAGGTCGGGGCGCTCCGCGAGGAGGTGCTGAGTGCCCGCGTTGTAGCAGTTGAGCCAGAACGCCAGCCCGGTCCGCCGGTCCGCCCGGACCCGGCGGAGGTCGGCGTGTGTGGCGTCGGCGAGCGCGGTCCTGTACCGTTCGGTCGCGTCCCCGCGCTTGCACGCGACGAGCAGGTCCCGTGCGAGCGTCGTCGGCGAGCCGCCCCGATCCGGCGTCGACGGCGTGACCTGCTCTCTCGACCGTGCCATACGACCCCTCCAGCACCGGGTGGAAAAAGGGTTGTGCGCTGTGGCAGCGCCCGTGTCCAACGGCGACACCCGCTGTGTCGGCCGGCGATACCCGCTGTTGTCGGGCCGTCGCACACCCTCGGCACGTTTATTCGCGGACCGACCGCGGTTCCGAACGTGAAACGTGGCGACGCGTGCGCGGACGCCGACTCGTTCGTTCCGCTCACGCAGTACGTC
The DNA here is from genome assembly GCA_042217235.1 of Haloferacaceae archaeon. Lineage (GTDB taxonomy): Archaea > Halobacteriota > Halobacteria > Halobacteriales > Haloferacaceae > A07HB70. The sequence continues at coordinate 2,751 of JBDGTB010000121.1, forward strand.
GACGACCGGCTCTGGGACGCCCTCTCCGGACTGGCCGACGAGGGAGACTACATGGAACTGCTGGCCGGCACCGCCGCCGGAGAGGAGTGGGCCTGCAAGACCGCCGGCTGCTGTGGGATCGACGTCCCCGGCGGCGTCGAGGGGCTGTTCGACGAGGTCGTTCCGGTGTCGTTCACGGGGTTCATGGACGCCGACGCGGCCGACGTCGACCGACTGAGCAACTGCTGTCTCTCGGTGCCGACGGCGGACGGCGACCTGGTCCCCTTCTGTGGGTACAACATGACGACCGCGGACGGCGAGTACGCGCTCCGGAACCGCAACGGCTGGGGCGGCCGGGCGGCGGTCGACGACTCGCGCGGGGGGAGTGACGCCACCGACGGCTACCGGGGCGGCGGGACGGTCGCCGACGGGGGGCGTTCCCCGGGCGGGTGCGGGGACGGGTGCGACGGATGAACGGACTGCTCGACGCCGCCCTCGCGAACCCGTGGGGGACGCTCGACGCCGTACTCGACGGGCCGCTCCACCCGGGCGGGACCGAGGCGACGGTCCGGCTGCTCGACCGAGCCGGCGTCGGGGCCGGAACGCGCCTGCTGGACGTCGGCTGTGGCGGCGGCGACGCGCTGGCGGTGGCCCGCCGGCGGGGTGCCGACGCCCTCGGCGTCGACCCCGACCCGCCCCCGAACGACGACGGCGTCGTCCGGGGCGACGCGACGGCGTTGCCCGTCCGGACCGGGAGCGTCGACGTCCTGCTCGCGGAGTGTGTCCTCTGTCTCACCGACCTCCCGGTCGCACTCGGGGAGGCCCACCGCGTTCTGGACGGCGACGGTCGGCTCGCGCTCTCGGACGTGGTCGTCGAGGGCGAGGGGCCGGCGCTGCCCGACCGCGTGGCCGAGGCGCTCTGTATCGACGGTGCCCGGAGCCGCGATCGACTGACGAGACGGCTCACCGACGCCGGATTCGAGGTCGCGGCGACGTACGACCACCGCGACGACCTCCTCGCGATGCGCGACCGCCTGACCGACCGCGTCGACTACGAGGAGGTCCTCGGCCTGTTGGGCGACCGTGGCCGACGCGCGCTGGAGGCGATCGAGGAACTCGAAGCCGCGGTCGAAGCCGGGCGGGTGAGCTACGTCTCCCTCGTCGCGAGCCCGTAGGACGTTCGTGACGCGACGGCGCGCGGTACGTCGCCTCCCGGGAGTATTTGTCCGCAGCCGGCGACGGCCCCGGTATGGGCCAGAGCTCGTTTCGGACGTCGACCGGCCGGAACGTCACGGCGGCGACGGCGACCGAGATGCGGGCGGTCGACCGGGTCGCCGTCGAGGAGGTGGGGTTGGGGCTGCTCCAGATGATGGAGAACGCCGGCCGGGCCCTCGCGTGGCACGTCCGTGACGTTCGGGACGAGGGCGACTCCGTCCTCGTGGTGGCCGGCAACGGGGGGAACGGCGGCGGGGGGATGGCCTGTGCGAGACATCTCGCGAACCGGGGGGTCCCGGTCCGGATCGTCGTCGATCGGTCGCCCGCCGACCTGTCCGGGGCCGCGGCAACACAGCACCGCGTCCTCGACGAGATGGACGTCTCGATGACCACCGGCGCGGAGCGGATCTCTCGATCCGGGGGGCAGCGAGTCGTCGTCGACGCGCTCGTCGGCTACGGACTCGACGGTGAGGTTCGACCGCCGGCGAGCGGGCTGATCGAGCGCCTGAACCGGCTCGCCGAGCCGATCGTGTCGCTGACGTCCCGTCCGGAACCGACGCGACGACGGGCGAAACGCTCGGGGTCACGGTCACCCCGGACCGAACCGTCACACTCGCACTCCCGAAGACCGGGCTCGACGCGGTCACGGGGACGCTCTATTCAACGACGACTCTTCCCTGGTTCCGGATACGACCGGCAACGCTGGACACGTACTTGAGGGGCTGGGAGTCGATTCGACGACTGAGGATCCGACTGCCGCCACGCTGGAGGACGCCCACGACGAGGAAGGGAGCGATCTGGCAATCGTCTCATCGAAGAACAGTGATGACGCGTGGTTCGAACCGATAAGCATCGCGGACTACCTCCGCTCACGTGCCGAGGTGAGCGACGAACGACGAAGCGACCAACCACCACGTGAGCTCGCAGACAGTCCATCAGCCGACGTTGTGTGTCGTTTCGAGACGAGTAAAGGCGACAGTACACGGACGACGACGTCCATGGGTACCTCGAAAGCTCGCTCGGTGTCACCGGTCGTCCTCGATTCGAACGGGTGTTATCCGCACTCGCCGCGCTCCAAGGGGGCGGTCGTGGTGTGTTTGCTGGACGAGCTCATGGTACTCCGCCTCGGGGAACCGTACCTGCATCTGGACGATATTCGGGCAGTGTTCGGAACGGGAGACGGAATCTTCCGTCGAGAGGAATTGAACAACGTACTCCCCGACTGGCGAGACGTCACCGTTGACGAGATCTTGTAGGCGACCGACACCTCTGCTACGCGTTCGTATCAGTCGTCATCAGGTCAGATAACTCGAAGAGGCGGACGTCATCACGCGTCTCAGCGACGTTTGCGAGATCATCAGTGTACCCGGAGCGGCTGAACAAGACGTATAGCGTCTCCCCATCTGCTGGTCCGTCTGACCACCGGACTTCCGACGCTGTTCGTTCGAGGTCGGCGAGGATGCCTTCGCTCACGGGTCGGGATGTGAACTTACACTCGCCGGCGACGAGGCCGTCGTTAGTGAGGCCGAGGACATCGAGTTCGTGTTCCTTGAACCACCACTGCCCGACATCGCGGAACTGTCGGTCGAGGAGGTCTGGGAGCGCTTGCTGGCAGAGGCGTTCGAACAGCGGACTCACGTAATCCGCCAGTTCTGGGACGACAAGTTCGTCGTACGCGTCGTCGTCGAGCATCCGAAGCTGGTCCTGGTTCCCGTACACGAACCGAAACCAGAACCGGAACAGCGGCGCAGCGATGCGATACCGACCGCGTTTCGAGGCCGTCGGGGATTCCGTCACGGGGATGTGGCGCTCGACGAGACGGAGGCGGCGAAGCTTCTGGAGGTACGTGCTAAGCGAGCCTGACTCCACGCCAGCCATGCCCGCGATCTCGTTCGGAGTGCGACGCCCGTGGGCGAGCGCGCGGAGAATGCTGAAGTACGTGTTCGGCTGTCGGAGTTCAGTGCGGAGCAGGAACTCGGGTTCAGAGTACAACAGCCCCCGCTCCGAGAGAATCCCCTGCTGGACGTTCGTTCCGAGCGGCTGGCCGGGATCGATGGTCTGGAGGTAGTACGGGGTGCCGCCGTAGATCGACCACGCAGTGATGGCGGTCTCGGGGTCGTACTCTGGGAAGAACTGGCGTGCGTCAGCTACATCGAGAGGCTCGAGATCGATCGTCGCTGTCCGACGGCCGTACAGCGGTGCGCTTCCGGAGAGCACCTTGTCCTCCATGACGCTGATCGAGGAGCCGACGAGCACGATTGTCGTCCCCGTCTCCTGGAGCTCCATGTCCCACACTCGCTGGATCCGTGAGGGAAGCGATTCGGCCACCTCGATGAGGAACGGGAACTCGTCGATGACCACGATAGCGTCGTCCTCGCCGAGTGCTTCGAGGAGGGCTTCCCAGTCGCGGCGGACGTTCTGCAACGAGGGGAATTGCGCGGTGGCGGTGTCGACGAACTGTTCGAGTTGGTTCTGTGCCGTGGACTCGACGGCCTGGTAGTAGACGGCGTCATCCCGATCAGCGATGGACTGGCGGACGAGCTCGCTCTTGCCGAGGCGACGCCGGCCGTAGATGACCACGAAGTCTGCGGTCTCGGACTCGTAGCAGTCCGTGAGCTGATCGAGTTCGACGTCCCGATCAACGAACTGCTCCATACATCCGATAGCATCTCCACCCAAATAGAACGCCCGATTTTGGAAATCGTGATTTCGGAAATCTAAATTTCCCCTTTCAGCGCAAATGAGTACTTAAGGGCAAAACGCCCCGAAATCCTGAAGCCGTGAATAATGGAGATGAAGCCTCTCCACCTTTCGAATTCGATTTTGGAATCCATCATAGATACTACCTTTGCGAGCACAAGGTTCTGGCGCGGGCGGAACGAACTGTTCGCGGCGAACGGGCGGCACACGGCGCCGCCGACGAAAACGGGATCGCGTCGCCGAAGGGCGACGACGAGCGGACGGTTCGGCACCGCGCCGACGAGAAAGCCGCGGCCGTCGAACGGCGGCTCGGCCGGGAGACGGACGGCGACCCGAGTGGTCGACCGCGGCCGGGGACCGTGGTGGGAAATCCACCGTCCTCGGATCGGCTCCCGGTCGAGACGCCGGACGGTGACCGACGGCGTCGCCGTGGTCACCGACGGATTCCGACGAAGAATAAGTCCTCCCAGCGTACGAACACCGCGTATGGACGAACGCGACTCCCTCGCCGCGATCGCCGAGTGGCTCCCCGACGCGGGCGACGACGCCGCCGTCGTGGACGGGCTGGTGTTCACGACCGACATGCTCCACGAGACGACGGACTTCCCGCCGGGGACGACCCGGTACACGGCCGGGTGGCGTGCCGTCGGGGCCTCGCTGTCGGACGTCGCGGCGATGGGAGCCGAGGCGACCGCCGCCGTCGCCGTGTACGCCGCGCCCGACTTCGACGCCGACGACCTGCGGTCGTTCGTGGAGGGCGCCCGCGACGTGTGCGAGCTGGCGGGCGGTCGATACGTCGGCGGCGACCTCGACGACCACGAGGAGTTCACCGTCGCCACGTCGGCGATCGGTCGCACGGACGCCCCGACGCACCGGTCGACGGCGTCCTCCGGCGAGGCGGTCTGTGTCACCGGGACGCTCGGGCGCACCGGGGCGGCGCTGCGGGCGTTCGAGGACGGCGACTCCGAGCGGGGCAACGCCCTCTTCCGGTTCGAGCCCCGCGTGGCGGCCGGGCGAGCGCTCGCGCCGCACGTCTCCGCGATGATGGATTCGAGCGACGGGCTGGCCCGCTCGCTCCACCAGCTTGCCGAGGCCAGCGACTGCGGCTTCGCGGTCGAGTGGGACCGGGTGCCCCTCGACGACGCCGTTCGCGAACTCGCGACGACGGACCGCGAGGCGCGCGAGTTCGGCCTCTACACCGGCGAGGACTTCGAACTCGTGTTCACCGTGCCCCGCGACCGGCTCGACGACGCCCGGGCGGCGTCGCCGGTGCCCGTCTCGGTGGTCGGCGACGTCACCGGCGGCGGCGTGACGATCGACGGCGACCCGCTCCCGGACCGGGGGTACACGCACGGCGTCTGAGGCGCCGCGTTCGGGCGACGCGGCCGGCTCGGCCGGTCAGCGCGTCCCGCGAGTCCGGGGCGGGCGGACGGGCGCGGTCGTCGGGACCGACCCGCGGGCAACCGGCTGGTGCAGCCGTACGAGGCCGGGCGGACGGGCGCAGTCGTCGGGACGGGCGCGGGTCGGCGCCGCGGGCACCGTCACTCGTGGGCGAAGTACGCGACGGGGTCGGGCGCGGCCTCGTCGACGCGCGCGAAGCCGACGCGCTCGAACTGCACCACCTCGCCGACGGCGGCGTCTTCGAACGCCGGTTCGGCCCGGCCGGTCACGTCGCCGTCCGGCGTCCGGAGCGTGGTCGCGAGTGACCCCTCCGCCGGCACCCAGTGGACGACGGGGACGCCCTCCTCGCGCACGGCGGCGATGTCGTCGCCGGCGTAGGTCAGCCGGTCGCCCTCCCGGCGCGTGCAGCCGAACCCCTTCAGCCAGACGCGACCGCCGTCGGCGGGAACGTCGCCGGGTTCGAGCAGCACCGCGGGGCCGACCGGCACCGTCCGGCGCCCGCGCTCCTCGTGGTCGGGGTGGCGCGGCGGCGTGCCCGCCGCCGGCCCGCCGTCAACCGGGAGCCGCTCGCCGTCGCGCACGAGGAAGTAGCGGTCGGCCTCGTCGTCGACCAGGTCGCGGTTGGCCGCGTACACGCTCGACATCGACAGCTCGACGTTGCTCGTCGAGGTGCCGAGCTCGACCATCGCCTCGACGATGGCCGGGCCGCGGATGCCCCGGCGACGGAGCGCGGCGAGCGTCGGCGCGCGCGGGTCGTCCCAGCCGTCGAGCTCGCCCGCGTCGATCAGCTCCCGGATCGTCGAAGTCGAGAGCTTGACGTCGTACTCGTCGACCTGGACGTGCCCCCAGTGGATCACCTCGGGGTAGTCCCAGTCGAAGTAGTCGTACACGAACCGCTGGCGCTTCGCGGAGTCCTGCAGGTCGATCCCGCGGATGATGTGGGTGACGCCGGTCAGGTGGTCGTCGATCCCCGACTGGAAGTCGAGCGTCGGCCAACAGCGGTACGACGCCGCCTCCGGGCGCGGGTGGGCCCGGTCGACCATCCGGAGCGCCACCCAGTCGCGCAGCGCCGGGTTCGGGTGCCCGATGTCCGTCCGCACCCGGAGCACCATCTCGCCGGCGTCGTACTCGCCGGCGACCATGCGGTCGAACTCCTCGTGGCTCCGCTCGGGCGGCTTGTCCCGGTGCTCGCAGGGCTCGCCCGCGTTTTTCAGCTCCGAGAACCGCTCGCCCGAACACGAGCAGGTGTACGCGCCCCCGGCGTCGATCAGCCGCCGGGCGTGCTCGTAGTACGTCTCCACCCGGTCGCTGGCGCGGACCACCACGTCGGGCTCGAACCCCAGGTACGCGATGTCCTCGAGGATGGCGTCGTAGGCGTCGAGGTCGGGCCGCTTGGTGACGGGGTCCGTGTCGTCGAACCGACAGATGAACCGGCCGTCGTACATCTCCTTGTAGGTCCCGATGACCGCGGGCATGCGGGCGTGCCCGAGGTGCCACGGCCCGTTGGGGTTGGGCGCGGCGCGCATCACCACCTGGTCGTACGCCTCGACGTTGGGCAGGTCGGGGAGCGGCGGCTCCTCGGTCGCCTCCGCCTCGGCCTCGAGTTCCTCTAGCCGGTCGGGCGCGAGGTCGGCGAGGCGTTCGCGGCGCTCGTCGGTCGACATGTCGTTCACCGACGCGACCACGGGCGCGACGACGCCCGGGACCGCGTCGCCGTGCGGGCGGAAGTCGGGGTTCTCCCCCATCAGCGGCCCCATCACCGCCCCGACGTCGGCCTCCCCCCCGTGTTTCAGGGCGTTGTAGAGCGCGTGCACCTCGGCGGCGCGCTCGACGCGCTCGCGTAACTCGTCGTCCATGCGGCCGGGTTTCGCCCACGGCCTCAAAACGGCAGCGAGTCGACGGCGGCGAGGACGCCCCGCGCGCTGTGGGTGTACCTCCGACGCGACCGCGGGCTGACGGTCGGCGACCCCGGCGGCGCCGACGGGCGTCAGTAGCCCCGGGTGACGAGGTAGTCCGCGACGTCGGCGAGCAGCGACCGGGCCTCGTTGTCGGGGAGGACCTCGAGGCGGTCCTTGCTGCTCGCGACGAGTTCGTCGGCGCGCTCGCGGGCGAACTCGATGCTGCCGGCCTCGCGGAGCCGCTCGACGGCGGCATCGATCGCCGCCTCGTCGACCTCGTCGACGCTCCCGTCGACGAAGATCTCGTCCGGGTCGACGCCCTGCTGGCGTGCGTGGAGCGTGATGAGCGTCTGTTTCCCCTCGACGAGGTCCGAACCGCGCTGCTTGCCCAGCTTGTCGGAGGGGACGGTGAGGTCGAGCACGTCGTCCTGGATCTGGAAGGCGGTGCCCGCCTCGACGCCGTACTGGTGGAGCGCCGTGACCGTCTCCTCGTCGGCGCCGAGCAGGACCGCGGGGATCGACGCCGCGGCGCCGTACAGCACCGCGGTCTTGAGCTCGACCATCTCCATGTACTCCTCCGGGAGCACCTCCGTCGCCTGCTCGAACTCGACGTCGAGCTCCTGACCCTCGCAGATGCGGGTACAGGTGGCCGCGAGGCGGCGCAGCGCCTCGAGTTCGCGCTCCGGCGCCGCGCCGGTCCGCCCCATCACCTCGAACCCCTTGGCGAACAGCGTGTCGCCCGCGAGGATCGCCGTCGCGAGGTCGTACTCGCGGTGGACCGCCGGCTCGCCCCGACGGAGGTCGTCGTCGTCCATGATGTCGTCGTGGGCGAGCGTGAACGTGTGGATGGCCTCGACGCTCACCGCGGCGGCCATCACGTCGACCGCGTCGACGTCGTCGTCGAGCGCGGGGAACGAGCGGTACGCGGCCGACCCGGGCTCCACGTCGGCGAGCGCCTCGGCGGCGACCAGGAGGACCGCGGGCCGCAGGCGCTTGCCGCCGGCCTCCAGCAGGTGGCGCGAGGCCTCGTACAGCCGCTCGGGCTCCTCCGCCGGGAGGTCCTCGTCGATGGCCGCGTTCACCCGCTCCCGGCGCTCCGCGACCGCCTCCAGGACGCGCCGTTCGACGCCGCCGCCCTCGCTCATCACTGGACGAGCTGGATCATGTTTCCGTTCCGGGTCACGTGCAGGTCCCGACCGAGGGCGTAGCCCTGGGACTCGGCGAGGTCCACGTAGGGCGCGAAGCCCTCCAGGGACTGGTGGGCCGGGATGACGTGACGCGGCTGGAGCGCGTCGAGCATCTCGTAGTGGCCCTCCTGTCGCAGGTGGCCCGAGACGTGGATGTCGTCGTAGATGCGCGCGCCCTGCATCCCGAGCAGACGCTCGGACTGGTAGCGCTGGCCCTCGTTGGTCGGTTCGGGGATCACCCGCGCGGAGAAGAGCACCTTGTCGCCGTCCTCGAGTTCGTACGGCGTCTCGCCGCGGCCCATCCGGGTGAGCATCGCCCGCGGCTCGCCCTGGTGACCGGTGACGATGGGCAGGAAGTTGCCCTTCCCCTCCTTCATGATGCGCTTGAACGTCCGGTCGACGGACTTGCGGTGGCCGTACATCCCGAGGTCGCCCGGGAAGTCGACGAAGTCGAGTCGCTCGGCCGTGCCCGAGTACTTCTCCATCGAGCGGCCGAGCAGGACCGGCTGGCGGCCGATCTCGCGGGCGAACTCCACGAGGCTCTTCACGCGGGCGATGTGGCTGGAGAACGTCGTCGCCACGATCCCGCCGCCGTAGTCCTCGAGGCTGTACATCACGTCCCGGAGGTGCCGACGGGCGACCGCCTCGGACGGCGTCCGGCCCTTCTTTCCGGCGTTGGTGCAGTCCTCGATGTACGCCAGCACGCCCTCGCCCTCGCGACCGATCTCGCGGAACCGGTCCATGTCGATCGGGTCCCCGATGACGGGCGTGTGGTCCATCCGCTTGTCGAGCCCGTAGACGACGGCGCCCTCGGGCGTGTGGAGGACGGGGTTGATCGCGTCGATGATGGAGTGGGTGACGTTGACGAACTCAAGCGAACAGCGCTCGCCGATGTCCATCCGTCCGCCGGCCTCCATCTTCACGAGGTCGTTCTCGACCTCGAACTTGTTCTCGCCCTCGATCTGCTGTTTCACCAGTTCGATGGTGAACGGCGTCGCCACGACGGGCGCGTCGTAGCGGTGGGCGAGCTTCGAGATGGCGCCGATGTGGTCGAGGTGGCCGTGCGTCGGCACGATGGCCTGCACGTCGCCCTCGAGGTCGCTCATCACCCGGTCGTCCGGGA
>JBDGTB010000033.1:0-11763 GCA_042217235.1 Haloferacaceae archaeon
GGAGGACGGCGTCGGCGAAGGAGGACGGCGTCGGCGAAGGAGGACGGCGTCGGCGGGAACCCCGCTACGACCGCTCGTCGCCGGTCCCGGGGTCGCCGATGACGAGCGACGAGACCGCCGGCGCGTACACCGTCATCTCCTGTCCCTTCTCGGAGTACCGGGTGCCGACGGCGGCGACGAGGCCGGCGTCCTGGAGGTTCGAGAGGTGGTGGCTGACGTTCTGGAGCGACGACCCGATCCGGTCGGCGACCGCCGTCGCGGTCGCGGGTTCGCGGTCGAGCGCGAGCACGACCGCCCGCGCCGTCTCCGAGGTGAGTGCGTCCACCATCGGCCCCGCCTCGTCGAGCGAGAGGACTCTGGGCTCGGGGGCCGGGTCCGCGGTCCGGTCCGGTGACAGCTGCTCGATCGTCGGCATCGGTGGACGTGGCTACACGACGAGACCATAATAGCGCTATGCCGAGATGGTTCGGCATCCGATCTCGGTCCCGACTCAGCCGGTCGAGGGCTCGTCGAACACGACCCCGAGCAGCTTCCGGTGGGCCGCCTGCAGGTGCTGGTGGAGCGTCGACGGGGCGATGTCGAGCGACGCGGCGAGCTCCCGTGCGGTCGTGTCGCGCGGCGTCTCGAAATGTCCGGCGAGGTACGCCGCGCGCAGCGCGGCGCGCTGCTTGTCGGTCAGCCGGTCGGCGATCCGCCGTCGGATCGTCGCCGCCGACCGGTCGGAGACGTCCACGACCCGCTTGGCGGTCAGGTCCGCGGTCGGGAAGGCCTCCTCGACGACGGTCATGGCCTCGCGCGGCGCGGTCGCGGTCGGGAAGCGCGCGGTGACCGTCGCGGCGCCGTCGGCCGCGCGGGCCGTCCGGACGGTCGCGCCGTACTCGACGACCGCGGCCAGGCCGCCGTCGGCGCCGTCGACGGTGCACTCGAGGACCCACCGGTCGTCCTCCGCGGCCAGGACGCGCACGTCCGCGACTGACGGGAGCTCCGCGAGCCGGGCCGGGACTGCGTCGTCGACGCCCGTCACGGTCACGTACTCGATCAGGGCGTCGTCGGTCGGCACCAGCCCGTCGACGGCGACGGTCCCGCCGAGCCGGTCGGCGGCCGCGCGGAACCACGCGTCCGTCCGCCCGAGGGCGACCTCCAGCTCGACGGCCGTGTTCCCGAGCAGCAGCCGCCGGTTGTTGGTCGCGTTGATGACGAAGCCGACCACCCGGCCGAGCGTCTCGAAGGCCGTCAGCTCGCGGTCGCTGAACGCGTCCGGCTCCGGGGCGTGGACGACGAGCCCGCCGAAGACGGTGTCGGCGTACGCGAGCGGCGCCACGACGCAGGCCCGCGAGCCGCTCGCGAGCGCGGCGCGTCGGAGCCGGTCGGGCACGCGCTCGTCGTCGGCGACCCGGGAGACGACCTGGAGCGTCCCCTCCTCGATCGCGGCGTCGGCGGGGTTCGGCCCCGGGATCGTCGCGTCCGGGTCGACGGGGAGGCCGCCGGCGTCGCCGTCCCCGCCGGCGCCGGTCCGGAGCACGACGTCCCCGGTGGCGCTGTCGCGTTCGACGATCCACGCCGCGACGTAGAACTCCGAGGCGGCCAGCCGTTCGCAGACGGTCCCCTCGATCTCCTCGCGGGTCGCGGCGCCGACGAGCGCGCCGATGGTGTCCTCGACGAGCGCGTTGATCCGGTTCAGCGTCGCCAGCTCGTCGCGCTGTCGCGCCAGCTCGAGCCGGCGGGCGCGACGCTCCTCCAGCCGGTCGGCGCGCTCCAGAGCCGTCTCGACGTTCGCAGCGAGGACCCGCCCCAGCGAGACGTCGACGTCGTCGAAGGCGCCGACCTCGGGCGAGGAGGCGTTCAGCACGCCGTACTCCCCCAGCGGCAGGATGAGCTCGCTCCGGACGCTCGTGTCGGGGTCGTACAGCTCCGACTCGGTGGTGACGTCGTCGTACGCGCGGTAGGTGCCCGCGCCGAACGCCTCCCCGACGAGACTGCCCTCGACCGGGAAGGGGGGCGGCTCGCCGTACTCGTCGACGCCCTGCTCGGTCCACGCGACCGGCTCGAGCGCGTCGCGCTCCGGGACGTGCTGCCAGAGGCCGTTCAGCGACAGCCCGAGGATGCGCCGGGCGGCGTCGACGGCGACCTCGCAGACGCGCTCGGTCGTCTCGGCGCGCATCAGCTGCCGGCTCGCGTCGTGCAGCTCCCGGAGCGCCGGCCCGGCACCGTGCCCGTCGCTGGAGCGACCGGCCGTACCGGAGGCCGCCGCGGCCGACTCCGGTCGCTGGGTCGGCGGCCGCCACCAGACCCGGCCGCGAGCGCCGACCTTCTTCGTGGCGAGTTGCCCCTCCTCGGCCAGCCGCGTGAGCTTCTTGTGGGCGGTCCGCCGCGCACAGCCCAGCGCGTCGGCGACCTCCGGCGCCGTGAGCGGCGTCCCCGCCCGCTCCTGGGCGTCGAACACCGCCAGCACGTCCGCGGCGTCGAGCGTCGACCGGTTCCCCATCGTCCGCCCCTCGCGGCCCCGTCCACTAAAACGATGCCGTCAACGGCATCGTCTCGCGGCGACCGGCCGACGGGCGGGGACGTTCCGCCAGACCCGCGTCGGGCCGTCCCGCGCCCGCCCGATCTGCGCCGGCCACCGCACGAACTATCTCCCCTCGGCTGGACGACTAGCCGTCCCATGGCAGGCTCTACGGCGGCCCTCCGGCTGTTCGACGGCGCCACGCTTCGAGCGCTGGGGCTCGTGCTCGGCGGCGACGTCCGGTCGTTCCCGGCGCCGCCCGAGCCCGACCCGGCGCTCGTCGAGCCCGTGGCCCGCCCGTTCGACTCGGTCGCGGCGGTCGCCGAGCGTCTGTCGCGCCTCGAGACCCGCCTTCGGGCGCGCGACGACCGGCGCGCCGTGTTCCTGACCGTCTACGTCCGGATGACCCGCGAGGTCCGGGAGGGGATCGAACGCGGCGCCTTCGCCGACCCGGACTGGATGCGGTCGTACGTGACCGCGTTCGCGAACTACTACCGGCGGGCGTTTCTCGCGTTCGAGCGCGGGCGCCTCGGGGCGGTGCCCGACGCCTGGCGGATCGCCTTCGGCACCGCCCACCGGGGCGACGCGCTCGTCGTGCAGGACGCCTTCCTCGGCGTGAACGCCCACATCAACTACGACCTCGCGCTCGCGCTCGACGACGTCGGCATCGACCCGAACCGGCCGCGGAAACGCGCCGACCACCGGGCGATAAACGACGTCCTCGCCCGGCTCGTCGACGCCCAGCAGGCGGCGCTCGCCGAGCGCTACGCCGCCGGCGTCGACGACGTCGACGCGGCGCTGGGCCGGCTCGACGAGTCGGTCACCCTGCGCTCGATGACCGAGGGACGCGAGCAGGCCTGGCGCGTCGCGGTCGTCCTGACCGACGCCGGGCACCCGCCGGTCCGGTCGATCGCCCGGTGGGTGTTGCGGACGACGGCGACCGGGGGCGCCCTCTTCGTCCGGAGCCCGCAGCTCGACCCCGAGCTGCTCGCCGCGCTCCGCGCGGTCGAGTCCGGGGGCGTCGACCTGGACGCCCTCCACGAGCGAACCCGGCGACGCATGGACGAGGCGGCGCCGACCGACGGCTGACGCCGATCGCGGCGGTCCGGCCCGTCGTCACAGAGCGTCCAGGAGCCCGTCGACGAGGACGCCGAGGGTCTCGGCCGCGCCGCGCTTGCACGTCGCGACGAGTCCGGGGTCGTCGGGGCCTCGGTCCCCGTCGGTGCCGCTCTCCTCGTCGCTCGCCGACACGACGGCTACTGGCCCTGGCGCTGGCCGCCCTCCTCGTAGGGCTGGACGACGACGAAACCCGTCGAGCCGGTGAACTCCATCTGGAGAGACTCGCCGGAGGTCTGGCCGATCTCGATCGCCTTGTTCGTCGTGATCGACGGCGAGAGGTCGGTGCTCCAGGCGACGGTGGCGTCCGGGTCGGTGACGACCGGCGGCGTCATCACCAGCGGGTTGCCGTGGGTCGAGACGGCGACCTGTCCGGGACCGGTGAGGTAGACGTTCGTCAGGCCGCCGGCGGCGGCGCCCGAGAGGCTACCGACGGTGTTGATCTCGTAGTCGACCGCGGACTCGAACGCGAGGACGTCGTTCCCGTTGACCGAGATGGACTCGCCGGCGTCCAGGTCGAGCACCTGCACCTTCTTCCCCTGGTCGGCGACGTAGAGGTGACCGCTCCCCTCGGCCTCCATGACCGGCGTCCCCTCGCTGCTCACCGCCTCCTTGACGAACCCGGTTATCCCGCCCTCGGCGGAGGACTTCCCCGTGAACGTCATCTCGCCGGTGTACGCGACCATCGTGCCGGCCTTGATCATCGCGGTCCCCTCGACCGGGACGTCGAGGAGCCGGTTGTTCTCCTTCTGGAACCCGTCGCCACCCTCCGCGGGGGCGTTCGACTGCGTGAACTCGGTCAGGTCCATGCGAACGCCGTCACGGGCGACCCACATAGACCCCCGGACGGGTCAAATCCGCGTTTGTGAGACGGAGTGACACGGTCGTCGGCCCGTCGGTGCCGGCGGGGACGTCGCCGTTCGCGGCGCGCAGTCGTCGTCGCCGTTCGCGGCGCGCGGTCGTCGTCGCCGTTCGCGGCGCGCCACCGGAACGCGCGCCGGACCCTCACCGGAACGCGCGCCGGACCCTCACCGGAACGCGCGGCGGTACTGCACCGGCGGGTCGTCGGGGTCGAGTTCGCCGAGGGCGCGCGCGGCGTGGAGGCCGAAGTAGGGGTCCCGGAGGAACTCCCGGCCGACGATCGCCAGGTCGGCCCGCTCGTTGCGGAGGATCGCCTCGGCCTGTTCGCCCGTCGTGATGCCGCCGACCGTCCCGACGGCGACGTCGGACTCGCTGTGTTCGCGGACGTGCTCGGCCAGCGCGAGCTGGTAGTTCGGCCCCGTCCAGGGCGGCGAGGACTCGGGGACGATGCCGCCGCTGGAGACGTCGATCAGGTCGGCGCCGGCCGCGGCGAGTCGGTCGGCGAGCCGGGCCGACTGCTCGACGGTCCAGGCGTCGCGGTCCGGCAGCCAGTCCGTCCCCGAGATGCGGACGAAGACGGGGTCCCCCTCGGGCCAGACCGCCCTGACCGCGCGGGTCACCTCCCGGACGAGCCGCGTGCGGTTCTCGAAGCTCCCGCCGTACTCGTCCTCGCGGCGGTTCGTGACCGGCGAGAGGAACTGGTGGAGGAGGTAGCCGTGGGCGGCGTGGACCTCCGCGACGCGGAAGCCGGCGTCCCGCGCCCGCGCGGCCGCCGCACGGAAGGCGTCGACGACCTCGGTGACCCCGTCGCGCGACAGGCGGGTCGTCGCCGGCGGCTCGCCCTCGTAGGGCCAGGGCCGCTCGCTCGGCGCGGCGACCGTCCAGCCCCCCTCGTCGGGCCCGAGCGGCTCGCTCCCCTCCCACGGCCGGGTCTTCGACGCCTTCCGCCCGGCGTGTGCGAGCTGGATGCCCGGGACCGCACCCCGGGCCGCGACGAACTCGGCCGTGCGTTCGAGCGCCGCGGCGTGCTCGTCGCTCCAGATCCCGAGGTCCTCGGGCGTGATGCGACCCCGCGGCTCGACCGCCGTGGCCTCCGTCATCACGAGCCCCGCGCCGCCGACCGCCCGCGACCCGAGGTGGACGTGGTGCCAGTCCGTCGCGACGCCGTCGCGCGCCTCGACGGAGTACTGGCACATGGGCGAGACCATCAGGCGGTTCGGGAGCTCCGTCTCTCGTAGCTGGAGCGGCGTGAAGAGTCCGGGTGACATCGGGAACCGTTCGGCCGAGCGTGCCAAACCGTTGTCGATGGGAACCCGCACCGTCGACGGACCGACGTGACCGACCCTCGCGGACGTGTGCGAGCGACGGGACGTCGGGGAAAGCCCCATACCGTCCCCGCCCCTCGCACCGGTATGAGCCCCGACGGACGGACGACGGTCGAGGACGTGATGACGACGCCGCTGGAGTCGATCGCGGCGGACGCGACGGTCGAGGAGGCCGCACGGCGGATGCGAGACGAGAACATCAGCGCGCTCGTGGTCCGCACCACGCCGCGGTCGATCGTCAGCAGCACGGACGTGCTCGACGCCGTCGCCGAGGGACGGGACACCTCGTCGCTGCTGGTCTCGGACGTGATGACCGAGGACGTCGAGACCGCCGCGCCGGAGCTGTACCTCGAGGAGGTCGCCCAGATGATGACGACCTACGGGATCAAGCACCTCCCGGTCGTCGACGACGACTACGTCGGGATGGTCTCCTCGACGGACATCACCGCCCACCTCTCGTAACTCGCCTCGGGGTCGAGCAGTTCGGGACGTCTTCGGCGTCTCGCCGTCCCGGGACCCCTCGCTTCCCGACCGACCCCGCTCGCTTCCCGACCGACCCCGCTCGCTTCCCGACCGACCCCGAGACGCTCGGCGCGCCACGCCCGTAGACCGGGACCCGGACGCCGCCGACCGGTCGACCGACCACCGACCGGCCTGCCGCGAGCCCTTCCGTCCGTACTGGCAGTTTTTATCCACGCTCGGACGGTTCGTATCCGGATCGACACCCGAACGTCGGTCGATATGGCTGAAAACGGATCGAGTGGGACGGGACCCCCGCCGATCGACCGGACCGCGAGCGGGGCGCTCGGCAGGGGCCGGCTGCGGCGCTCCGACGGGGACGCGACCGACGCGTCGGTCGTGCTCGCGGTGAGCGGGACCGACCGCGACCGGAGCGACCGGCTCGCGGACGCGGCCACGGAGGTCGCCGGACCGCTGTACGCGACCGTCCACGTCGTCCACGTGGTTCCGGGCGCGGCGTACGAGCGGACGCGGCGCCGCCTCGACTGCGACGCCGGGCACCCGCCGGACCCGGACGAACTCGCGGGGCGGTACGCCGACGGTCGCGAGGTGGCGACCCGGCTTCGGGACCCGGAACGGAACTACGGGATGCCCGTCGAGGTCCGCGGTCGCGTGGCGAACGACGTCGGGGACGCGCTCGTCGACGTCGCGGCGGCCGACCGGCACGAACCGCGTCGTCGTCGTCGGCCGCGAGCGCTCGCCCGCGGGGAAGGCCGTGCTCGGGAGCACGGCGCAGTGCGTCCGCCACAACGCGCCCTGTCCGGTCACGTTCGTCCGCGGGGAGTGACGGGCCGAACGCGCCTGGGTCGGGGGTTCCGGGAGGCGCGAGGTCGGGCCCGAACCCGCCCGACTGCGGCATATATGGACCGATATAGCCGTCCCCCACGCCACCGAGGGGTCATAGCAACCGTTTACGAGGTCCGCCGCGTCTTCGGGGGCATGGAACCGGACGCGGCCCCGCGGGAGGGGGCGAGCCGGTCGTCCCTGCCGGACTGCTCCTCTGCGACGGTGTCGGACGCGGATCTCCACGACGCCGTCGCCGCGCGGTTCAGACGCATCGACCCGAGCGCCTGGGAGGACGTCTACCTCGTCGGGGACGTCCACGGCTGTGCCGCCGAGCTCGGCCGCCTCGTCGACCGACTCGACCCCGCCCCCCACGACCTGGTCGTCTTCGTCGGCGACCTGGTCCGCAAGGGACCGGACAGCAAGGCAGTCGTCGAGTTCGTCCGCCGACACGAGAACATGGTGTCGGTCCGGGGGAACAACGAGGACAAGCTCGTTCGCGACCGCGAGACCCTCGACGCGCTCGACCGCGCGGATCTCGCCTACCTGGAGTCGCTGCCGGTCGCGCTCGCCATCGACGACACGCTGGTCGTCCACGGCGGCGTCGACCCGACGCGAGCGCTGGACGAGCAGGACGTCGAGTCGCTGCTGACCTGCCGCGCCGTGCCGCCGGAGAACGGCTACGACGGCCCCTTCTGGTTCGAGCGCTACCGGGGCCCCCCGCGGGTCGTCTTCGGCCACACGGTGCTCGACGACCCCGTCGTCACCGACTGGGCGGTCGGCCTCGACACGGGCTGTGTCTACGGCGGCGCCCTGACGGCTTACGACTACGGCGACGACTCCTTCGTCAGCGTGCCCGCACAGCGGACCTATCGGACCCGTGCGGACCGGAAGGTACTCGACGTCGACGCACTCGACCGCGGGCGGTCATGAGCGACGGGCCCCCCGCCGACGGCGACGTGGCGGGTTCGCAGGGGGCAAAGCGTCCCGACGGCAACGACGTTCCGGCCGATCCGGCTGGCGAGGACGACGTGGAGCGGACCGACGGCTCGGACGTCGGAACGCTCCGTGACCCGGACGACGCCGGTCCGGCTCGCGTCGTCCACGGCGTCGAGGGTGCGCCCCCGGTTCCCGACGTCCCCGACGACCCAGACGCCGACGACGCGTTCGCGGCGCCGGGCTGGTACCTGAACCGGGAGCTCTCGGAGCTCTCCTTCCAGAAGCGGGTGCTCCACGAGGCGATGGACTCCCGGAACCCGCTGCTGGAGCGGACCCGCTTTCTCGGCCTGGTCACCAAGAACCTCGACGAGTTCTGCATGAAGCGCATCGGCGGCCTGAAACA
The DNA here is from genome assembly GCA_042217235.1 of Haloferacaceae archaeon. Lineage (GTDB taxonomy): Archaea > Halobacteriota > Halobacteria > Halobacteriales > Haloferacaceae > A07HB70. The sequence goes on from JBDGTB010000033.1 coordinate 8,450, forward strand.
GCAGATGGCCGGCGAGGTGTCGGACCTCACGCCGGACGGCCGCACGCCCGAGGAGCAGTGGCGACTGGCCCTCAACACGCTGAACGAGATGTTCGACCGCCAGGACGCCTGCTATCGACGGATCGTCGAGGAACGGCTGCCCGACATCGGCGTCGAGGTCGTCCTGCACGACTCGCTCGCGGCCGACGAGCGCGCGGCTCTCCGCGAGCACTTCGAGGCGGAGGTGCTCCCGACGCTGACGCCGCTCACCTTCGACCCGGCACACCCGTTCCCGTTCATCTCGAACCTCTCGCTCTCGATCGCGGTCCGGACCCGCCGCGACGGCGAGGACCCGAAGTTCTCCCGGGTGAAGATCCCCGAAAACCAGCCGCGGCTGCTCCACGTCGAGGAGCTCGTCGGCGGGGACGGCGCGGACCGCGACCGATTCGTCTTCCTGGAGGACCTCATCGCCGCCAACCTCGACCTGCTGTTCCCGAACGTCGAGGTGCTCGACTGGTCGACGTTCCGCGTGACGCGCAACGCCGAGGTCCGGCGCAACGAGGAGGTCGCGGAGGGGCTCATCGAGATGATCGAGGGCGTGCTCCGGGACCGGCGCTTCGCGACGGTCGTCCGCCTCGAGGTCTCCGCCGACATGCCCGACGCCGTCCGGTCGCTCCTGATGGACCAGCTGGACCTCGACGAGGCGGAGGTGTTCGAGCGCGACCCGCCCCTGAACCACCGTCACGTCGCCCGCCTGACCGACCTCGACCGCCCGGACCACGCCCTGCCGTCCTGGACGCCGCGTGCACACCCCCGCTTCGCCGGCGTCGGGGACGACGACACCGACCTCGACGTCTTCGACGTCGTCCGCGAGGGCGACGTGCTGGTCCATCACCCCTACCACTCCTTCGAGAAGACCGTCCAGACGCTGCTGCACGAGGCCGCCCGCGACGACGACGTGCTGGCGATCAAGGCCGCCATCTACCGCACCGCCCGCGACTCCCAGGTCATCGAGAGCCTCATCGAGGCGGCCAGGAACGGCAAACAGGTCGCGGTGATGGTCGAGCTGAAAGCTCGGTTCGACGAGGAGAACAACCTCCGCTGGGTCGAACGGCTCGAGGAGGAGGGCATCCACGTCGCCTACGGCACCATCGGGCTGAAAACCCACACCAAGACCGCCCTCGTCGTCCGCCGCGAGAGCGACGGGGTCCAGCTGTACTCCCACGTCGGCACCGGCAACTACCACGCCGAGACCGCGAAGAGCTACGTCGACCTCGGGCTGTTGACGAACGACCCGGACGTCGGGCACGACCTCGCGCGGCTGTTCAACTTCTTCACGGGCCACTCCTTCCACGAGGAGTACCGCAAGCTGCTGGTCGCGCCCGGGACGCTCCGCACGGGGCTGGTCGACCGCATCCGCGCGGAGGCGGCGGTGGCTCGCGACGGCGGCGACGCCCGCGTCGTCGCGAAGATGAACGCCCTGGAGGATCCGGACGTCGTCGCGGAGCTGTACCGGGCGGCCGCCGCCGGCGTCGACGTCGACCTCGTCGTTCGGGACATCTGTCGCCTCCGGCCGGGCGTCGAGGGCGTCACCGGCACCGTGACGGTCCGCAGCGTCGTCGGCCGCTTTCTCGAACACTCGCGCATCTACTACTTCGAGAACGACGGCGATCCGGAGTATTTCATCGGCTCGGCGGACTGGATGACCCGGAACCTCGACCGGCGCGTCGAGGCCGTCGCCCCCATCGAGGACCCCGACATCCGCGCGGAGCTCGGAACGCTCCTCGAACGCTACCTGCGCGACGACCGCACGGCCTGGGAGATGCGACCGGACGGGAACTACGTCCAGCGAACGCCGCCCGAATCCGGGCCGACCCACGACGTGCAGGCCGAACTCATGCGTCGGGCCGAGTCCGAGGCCCCCACCCGGAACTCCCGGTCGCATCGGTTCGACGCGTCCCCGGAGCGCCGTCCGTAGCCGGGTCGGGGCCGACCGGCGCGAAGGGGTACGCTCAAGCCGGTCGCCACGCGTGGGGAGAGCGTGCTCGGGGTCCTCTTCGCGCTCGCGTTCGCGGCCCTCCTCGGGACCGCGAGCATCTTCTCGCGGCGCGGGCTGGAGACGGGCTCGTTCGACGCCTTGCTGGTGCTCTCGCTCGCGATCGCCGCGCCCATCTTCCTCGTTCTCGCCGCTCTCACGACCGGGTTCGCCCACACGCCGCTCCGCGGGGCGGCCTACGCGGCCGCGGGCGCCGTCGCCGGGTCGGTCCTGGGGCGGTCGCTGTACTTCGTGGGGATCAACTACCTCGGCCCGGGCAAGTCGCTCTCGATCAGCGCCACGTCGCCGCTGTACGCCGCGGTGCTCGCCTGGCTCGTCCTCGGCGAGCGGGTCACGCCGCTCGTCGTCGCCGGGACGCTCGCCATCGTCGTCGGGATCGCGGCGCTCTCGCGGGACGTCCGGACCCAGGCCGAGGCGGCGGACCACTCGCTCGCCGTCGTGCTCTACCCGCTCACGGGCGCGGTGTTCGCGGCGGCCGCGGTCGTCCTCCGGAAGGTCGCGCTCACCGCCGGGGTCGCGCCCATCGAGGCGGCCGCGATCAACATGGTCGTCGGGCTGGTCGTCGTCGCGCCGCTGCTCGCGACGCGGCGCCGCGAGGCGCTCCTCGACACCGACCGCGCCGCGCTGCGGAACTTCGCGGTCGCGAGCGTCATCATGGCCGTCGGGTTCGTCTTCTACTTCGTGGGGCTCCGGACCACGAACGCGAGCGTCTTCTTCCCGCTCGTCCAGACCCAGCCGCTGTTCGCGGTGGTGCTCAGCTCCCTCTTCCTGGGGCGCCTGGAGGTGATCACCCGCTGGACGGTCGCCGGGTCGAGCGTCATCGTCGCGGGCGCGACGCTCGTCGTCCTCGGGTGACCCGGACGAACGTTTATTACAGCGGTAGCGAGGCGAAAGCCCACCCGTTTACGGGTGGGATGAAGCCGACAACTGGGGAGCAAACCACGGGTGTCGGCCAGCCTGATATTCCCACGTTTTAATTTGGTTCGGCTATACGTTACAATTGTAACCGTGGTCACGACGACCGTCACCACAACGCTCCACAATCCATCCCGCGACCGCCGCAGGGAGTGGCAACGCGCCACCCACCTGTACCGCGACACCAAGCAGTTCTGCATCGACGGATGGGAAGCCGATGAGTTTGGGATGGGCGTGACCACGGCCAGTATCGACAACCCACTCTACTCGGCCATCCAGAATCAGGCCATCCGCGAAGCCAAGTCCGACTACAAGAAGGACGGCATCGTGGAGTACCACGCCAGCCAGCCGTTCGCAGTCAACA
>JBDGTB010000023.1:0-11671 GCA_042217235.1 Haloferacaceae archaeon
GGAAGCGGGCGCGACGGGAGTCTCGCGAGCGAGCGTCAGCGAGCGAGTGGGGCTAAGTCGCGCCCGCTGACTGAGCGCAACGAAGGAAGCGGGCGCGACGGGATTTGAACCCGCGACATCTTGGTCCGGAACCAAGCACTCTGTCCGCTGAGCTACACGCCCTCGTGGGGACGAACTGGCGACGCGAATAAAACGGTTGTGAACTGGCCCGCCGTCGGCTACGGCGCCTCGCCCGTCTCGATGGCGAAGTCGTCCCGCGGGTAGGCGACGCAGGTGAGGGTGTAGCCCTCGTCGAGCTCGTTGTCGTCGAGCATCTCCTGGCCGTCGTGGACGACGTAGTCCTCGGAGTTGCCGCCGCTGGTGATCCGGCCGGCACAGGAGACGCACTGTCCCTGTCGACAGGCGTAGGGGAGGTCCCAGCCGTGCTCCTCGCCCTGTTCGAGGACGGTCTCGTTGTTCGCCAGCTCGATGGTCTCGCCCTGCTTGACGAACTCCACCTCGAAGTACTCGACCTCGTCCTCGGGGATGTCGGCGGGGGTCGCCCCCTCCTCCTCGGCCTCGCCCTCCTCGAGCTCGGCGCCCTCCTCGCCCGCGGCGACGGCGCCCGCGGCGGCCGCGCCGCCGCCGATGGAGCGGTTCATGGGCTCCGGGAAGTCCGTCTCGGGCAGGCTCGCGGCCCGACGGTCGAGGACCTCCTGGGAGATGTCGGCGTTCGGATCCCACCCCGTCCCGCTGGAGTAGTGGAGCGCGACCACGACCAGGGTGAGGAACGCGGCGAGCCCGACGCCGAGCCAGTTGATCACCACCATAGCGGGCGCTATGGAACCGGGTGGTAAGTCGGTTGTGGTACGTCGCCGCGCCCGGTCCGGGCGAGCGGCGGGGACGGCCCGCGTCGGCCGACTGCGCGCGGCGGCGCCGCCGGCGCCGCGTTCGCGGCGAGCGAGCCGGACGTCACCGCCGTTTCACCTCGTGGCGGCCGAACCCGTAGCGCAGGCGGTTGGCGAGCCGTCGGGCGAACCGGTCCTCGCGCGACCCGAACCGCTCGGCGAGCGCCCCGTAGATCAGTGGGACCGGCACCTCCTGCTCCAGGGCCTCCTGGACCGTCCACGTCCCCGTCGACCCGCCGGCGACGTGGTCCGCGACGTCGCCCAGGTCGGGCCCCTCCTCGCGGAACGCCTCCTCGCAGAGTTCGAGCAGCCACGACCGGATCACCGCGCCGTTGTTCCACGTCCGGGCGACGGCCGCCAGGTCGAGGTCGTAGCGCCCGCGGTGGAGGAGTTCGAACCCCTCGCCGTACGCCTGCATCAGCGCGTACTCGACGCCGTTGTGGACCATCTTCACGTAGTGGCCCGACCCGGTGGGGCCCATCCGCGCGTGGCCGTCGGGGCCGGTCGCCACCGCGTCGAAGGCGGGCGTCATCGCCTCGTAGGCCCACGCCGGGCCGCCGACCATCAGCGAGAAGCCGAGCTCGGCGCCGGCCGGCCCGCCGCTCGTGCCGCAGTCGAGGTACGCCGCGTCGAGCTCCCCGGCGCGCCGGACCGACGCCTCGAAGTGGGAGTTCCCGCCGTCGACGACCACGTCCTCGCCGTCGAGGTGCGGGGCGAGGTCCGCGAGCGTCGCGTCGACCGCGTCGCCCGCGGGCACCATCAGCCACACGCGCTTCTCGTCGCCCAGGCGGTCGGTCAGGTCCGGGACGGAGTCGGCCGGTTCGGCGCCGGCCTCCGCGGCCGCGGCGGTCGCCTCGGGGTCGAGGTCGAAGGCGACGACCTCGTGGCCCGCGTCGAGCACGCGGTCGACGACGATGCGGCCCATCCGACCCAGCCCGATGACGCCGAGTTGCATGCCGCGTGCTCCCGCCGGGAGGGAAGTAGCCCTTGCGGTCCGACGGTCCGCTCACCGGAACAGGACCGTCGGGTCCCGCGCCACGGCCGCGACCGGCGTCCCGGGGTCGATCCCGGGCAGTCGCACGGTCGCGACCGTCCCCTCGGCCTCGTCGTCCCCGTCGTCCCCCGACCGGATCTGGAAGGACCCGCCGTAGCGCGTCACGACCCAGTTGACCCGCCACAGACCGAGCCCCCGGCCGTGCCGGAGCGGCGTCTCCTCGCCCTCGGCGATCACCGCCGCCTCGACCGGGTCGATCCCCGGGCCGTCGTCCGCGACGACCACCTCGACCCACTCGCCGTCGTCGCGCGCCTCGACCCCGACCCAGGGGTCCGGCTCGGGGTTGTGACACAGCCCGTTCTCGACGAGCTCCGACAGCGCGTCCGCCAGTTCGGGGCCGGCACAGATCCCGCGCTCGGTCCGGACGGTCAGGTCGACCGTCGCGTCCGGGAACCGCTCCCGATGTGTGCCGGCGACGTCGTCGAGGAACGTCGCCGGGTCGAGCCGCTGTGGGTCGCGCTCGCTGCCGGCGGAGCGCTCCAGTTCGCGGGCCTGCTCGGTCAGATCGATCAGCCGCTCGGCGGCCGTCTCGATGCGCGCGCCGATGGCCGCGACGTCGTCGACCGACCCCTCCTGGAGCAGGCGGCTGAACCCCAGGATCGCGTTCATGTCGTTGCGGAGGTTGTGCCGGAGGACCCGATTGAGGAGCCGGACGAGGTGGTCGGTTCGCTTGCGTCCGGTGACGTCGGTCTGGAAGCCGAGGTGGTGTGACACCTCCCCGTCCGCGTCCTCGACCGGGCTGATCCGGAGGTGGTTCCAGAACGGGGTGCCGTCCGCCCGGTAGTTGAGGATCTCGGTGGCGACCGGCTCGTTCGCGTCGATCGCCGCCCGGAGCTCGTCGACGGTGTCCGGGTCGGTCGCCTCGCCCTGGAGGAACCGGCAGTTCCGGCCGAGCGCCTCGTCGGCGCCGTAGCCCGCCAGGCGCTCGAACCCGTCGTTGACGTAGACGAGCGGCGTGTCCGGGCGCCGGTTGTCGGCGATCGAGATGCCGACGCGCGCCTCGTCCATCGCCCGGGTCTTGATCCGGAGCTCCTCCTCGCGCTCCTTCCGGGCGGTCACGTCCCGCCCGACGCCCTGGACGCCGACGACCTCGCCGCCCTCCTCGATCGGCGTGCCGTTGACCTCCAGGACGACGGGCTCGTCCTCGATGTCCCGGAAGGTGAGCTCGACGCCATCGACGGTCTCGCCGGCCAGCACCCGGTCGTAGGCCGCCATCGCGTCCGCGACGGAGGCCCCGGTGACGTGCGTGGCGAACGGGGAGCCGACCAGCTCGTCGGACGCGTACCCGAGGATCCGCTCGACGGCCGCGGAGACGTAGGTGAAGGTGGCATCCCGGTCGACCCGGAAGAGGACGTCCGAGCTCGTCTCGGCGATCCCCTGGAAGCGGCGTTTCTCCCGTTCGAGGCGCTCGTTGCGCCGCCGCAGCTCCTGCTCGTGGTTCCGGCGTTCGATCGCCTGGCCGACGAGCTTCGCGAACAGCTCGACGAACACCTCCTCGGCCTCCGAGAACGGCGCGTCCCGCGTGTCCGTGTCGGCGAAACAGACCGTCCCGTGGAGCTCGTCGTTCACGACCACTTTCGCGCCGAGGTAGGTGCCGAGTCCGAAGGTCCGCACGGCCGCGTCCGCGATCGCCGTCGACGTCGTGGCGTCCCTGACAGCCAGCGAGCCGTCGACCTCGATCGTCCGGCGGCAGTAGGCGTCGTCGAGCGGACAGGTCTCGCCGGGCTGGATCAGGTCGTGGTCGCCGGTCGCCCGGACGACCTCCTGGTTTCCGTCCTCGATCCGCGTCTGGAACCCGACCGGGAGGCCGAGATACGCCGTTCCGACGTCGAGCGCGCGTGCGACCATCTCGTCGACGTCCGCCTCCGTCCCGGCGAACGTCTCGTACAGTTCCTCCCGGTGGGTGCTGGCGTCCATTCGCCCGCCGGTAGCGGGTCGAGCGGCTTAGGGACTCCGGCCGTGCGTCCGCGCCGAGGGCCGCCCACCCGCCGCGCGGGCGCGCCGAGGAGTTAACACCGCGCCCGTCGACCGGCCGGTATGGACGACCGCGTTCGGGAGCACGCCGAGACGCTCGTCGACTGGAGCGCCCGCGTCGAGGCCGGCGACCGGGTCGTCGTGAGCGTCGCGGAGGGCGCCCACGACCTCGCCGTCGCCGTCGCCGCCGCGCTCGGCGAGCGCGACGCCACGCCGATCTTCCTGTACGACGCCGACGAGGTGTCGCGGGCGTACCTCCGTGCCACAGACGAGGCGACGCTCGCCGACCCGGCCGACGACCACGAGCTGGCGCTGTACGAGCGCGCCGACGTCACGCTCCGCCTCGGCGGCGGCCGGAACAGGGCCGCGCTCGCCGACGTGCCCGCGAGCGCCCGACAGGCCAGCGCCCGGGGGGAAAAGCCGGTGCGCGAGGCCCGCCTCGACACGGACTGGGTGTCCACGGTCCACCCCACCCGGTCGCTCGCCCAGGGGGCCGGGATGGCCTACGAGGAGTATCGCGACTTCGTCTACGACGCCGTCCTGCGGGACTGGGCGGCGCTCGCCGACGAGATGGCGGCGCTGAAGGAGGTCCTCGACGCCGGCAGCGAGGTCCGGCTCGTCGCCGACGACACCGACGTCCGACTCGACGTCGAGGGGCGCGTCGCGGTCAACAGCGCCGCGAGCGTCGCCTACGACTCGCACAACCTCCCGAGCGGCGAGGTGTTCACCGCCCCCGCCGGCGCCGAGGGCGAGGTGCGCTTCGACGTCCCGATGACCGTCGACGACCGGCGGGTGCGGAACGCGTGGCTGCGGTTCGAGGACGGCGAGGTCGTCGACGCCGACGCCGACGAGGGGAGCGAGGCCCTCGAGTCGGTGCTCGCGACCGACGAGGGCGCCCGCCGGCTCGGCGAACTCGGCGTCGGGACGAACCGGGGGATCACCCGCGCCACCGACAGCATCCTGTTCGACGAGAAGATGGCGGGGACGGTCCACCTCGCGCTCGGCCGGGCGTACGACGCCTGCGTCCCCGACGGCACCGGCAACGACAGCGCCGTCCACGTCGACCTGATCACCCGGATGGGCGAGGGGTCGCGGATCGAGGTCGACGGCGAGGTCGTCCAGCGCGACGGGGAGCTGACCACCGGTCGGTGAGCGCCGACGCCCGGACTGCGGCCGGCGCCGTGCCGGCGGTCGGCGCCGAGCAGAGGACCGACACCGGGCTGACGGTCGGCGCCGAGCAGAGGACCGACACCGGGCTGACGGTCGCGCCCGGACGGCGTGAGCGCGACACCGCGCGGCGGCCCGTCGCCGGGCGGGCGTCGAGGGCACGTCGCGGGCTCTCCCGGGCTCACCCGCTGGGAGACGGGTTCCGACGCGCTTTTCTTCGGCCCGCGAGTTCACTCACGCATGGCTGACTTCCAGGTCGTCGTCTCCGACCCCGAGACGGGGTCGACCTACCAGCGCGACGTCGACGGACAGGACGCGAACCGGTTCCTCGGCCGCGAGATCGGCGAGGAGGTCGACGGCGGCGCCGTCGGGCTCGACGGGTTCACCCTCGAGATCACCGGCGGGTCCGACGACACCGGCCGCCCGATGCGCGGGGACGTCCCCGGCGCGGACCTGAAGGAGATGCTGCTCGACGGCGGCGTCGGCTACGATCCCCGGCGCGACGGCGAGCGGCGTCGGGTCACCGTCCGCGGCCGCGAGGTCAGCGAGGCGACCGCCCAGGTCAACGCCACGGTCGTCGGCGGCGAGGGCGACGTTGCCGAGGCGTTCGAGGCCGGAGACGGGGAGTAGGCCACCGTGTCGGGGCTGCCGAGCGACCACGAGGCGGTCACCACCTACCGCGCCCGCGTCGCCCGGATCGGCGGCACCCGCCGGCCCTGCCTCCGCCTGCCCGACGACGTGCCCGTCGCCGACGGCGACCTCCTCCGCCTGACGGTCGAGGGCACGGACTACCACGCCCGCGTCGTCGCCGACCGCGAGGGGCGCCTGCTCCGGGGCGCCTACGACAACCGCCGGCTGGCGCAGGAGGGCGGCGACCGGGCGGCCGAGAACCGCCTGGTCGCGTGGCTCGACGCCGTCGGTCGCGACCCGGGGGCGAGCGTCGCCGTTGACGAACTCGACCCGGGCTATCACTACGGCCTGCGCGAACCCGGCGAGCGCGTCGTCTACGAGGCGGTCGACCCGCCCGACGCCTCGCTCGCGGCGATCGCGGAGCGGGTCGACGGCGACGGCGAGTGAGCCGACGGCGGAGAGCGAGCCACATTTCCGTCGCGCGGCGCTCGTCGACGGTATGGACACCGACCGAACGCTGCGGGCGTTTCTCGCCGGGGCGCGCCCGGACGACGTGGCGATCTACCTGTCCGACGAGGCCCTGAGCGGCGGCGACGCCGACGCGCTCGCCGAGCACGGGACGCGACGCGACGGCGGCGTTCTGCTCGTGCTCCCCGGGGAGCGCGGGCGCAGCGCCTTCGCCGCCGGAACGGGCACCGACGCGATGGCCTTCGCCCGCGAGGCGATGGACGCCGAGGGCCGGATCGCCCCCGACCTGACCGGCGGCGACTGCCCCGACGCCGACGGCGGCGACCACGACGTCCGCTTTCTGCTCGCGTTCGCCGAGGAACGCAACGAGGAGGTCGGCGGCCGCTACGCCGAGGGCGACGTGATCCACGCGTACGCGCAGTGTTCCTGCGGGCGGGCGTACTCGGACCGGTGGGTCGCCGGGGAGCGGGACGGCGCAGTCGGGGACGCGGACGACGAGTAGCTCGAATCCGCGTTCGGTCGCCGGACGCCCCGAGCGTCGTCGCCCGGCCGCCGTCCGCGACGGCCGGCCGACTCAGGCCCCGCCGTCGACCGCGTCCGCCCCCTCCTCGACCCGTTCCGCGACCCGCTCGAACGCCGCGAGCAGCACCCGGCGCGTGGCCCGCCCCTCGGACTGCCAGTGGGCGGCGTAGTCGAGCATGTCGTCGTACACGTCGGGCTTGCAGCCGGCGGCCTTCGGGTGGCCGCCGCCGCCGACCAGCGCCGCCACCTCGTGGGCGCGCTCGAAGCCCTCCGAGCCGCGGATCGACGCCGACCCCGCGGGCTTGACGACGACGGCGGCGTCCGCGCCGGCCTCGCGCAGCGACTCGGCCACCTCGTTTTGCGAACAGCGGCCGTACGTCGTCGCGACGGTCCACGGCCCCACCTCGTGGAACGTGGCGCGGTCGACCGCCCGCTGTATCAGGTCGCGTTTCTCGACCCGGCGCGCCTCGAGGAACTCCTCGACCGCGTCCGGCAGGTCGGGGCCGTGGGCGCCGACGACGGCGACGTACTCCTCGCTGTCGGCCCAGTTGGCGTAGTCGGCGAGGTCGTCGCTCCGCGGGTCGGACTTGATCCAGAGGTCGTGGTCGCGGGTGACGGCGGCCAGTTCGTGCAGGTGCTCGGGGAACTCGTGGTCGAGCTCCCGGAGCGCCACGTCCGTCGTGCACTCCTCCTCCGAGGCGCCGACGACGAGGTCGACGCCAGCCTCGCGCACCCGCGCGGCGGCGTCGTCGTCCCACTGGTGGTGGTCGAACCACCGGACCGACGCGGCTCGCTCCACCAGCGCCGCGAGCGGCTCGGCCACCTCGTCGTAGTCGTCGGGACAGAGGTCACAGACGTACACGTCGGTCCCGGGGTCGAGAAACTCGGCGACCCGCGCGAGCGCCTCGTCGAGGGAGTGTGGGCTGGCGCCGACGAGCGCGACGGGCGACTCCGCTGTGTCCCCGTCCTCCTCGGCGTCGGTCGTCCCCGTCCCCTCCTCGGCGTCGGCAGCCTCGGCATCGCCGTCGACCGGTTCGCCGTCGACCGGTTCGCCGTCGACCGGTTCGCCGTCCCCGTCAGGACCGGCCGCCAGGCGTTCCGCGAGGTCGGCCTCGAACCCGGCGGCGTCGATCGCGGCGTCGCGGGCCTCGCGGACCAGCGCGACGCAGCCGAGGCCGTCGGCGTCGGTGTCGCCGACCACGACGGCCTCCGCGCCCGCGACCGCCTCGCGGGTCCGCCGCTCGGCGTACGCCTCGTCGAGCGAGTCGGGGTAGAAAAACCCCGTCCCGGGGAGTCGCGACTTCCGGTCGAGCGGGAGGTCGCCGTCGTCGATGAGGTCGTCGTCCATGGCCGGACGAGCACCGCCCGGGGGATGAATGGCGCGGTTCGAGGGGACCCCCGGGGCGCTGCCGGCCGACGGGCGTCCGGTTGGCCCGCGGCCGCGAGCCGACGGTCACGGCGACCGCCCGACGGGGAACCACTCGCCGCGCAGGGTCCGGCTCTGGTAGGCGTGCTCGCGCCCGACGTGGCCGAGCGTCCCCCGCGTCGTGTAGCGGTAGGACTCGCTCGCGTCGTAGCCGAGCGACGCGCCGCCGCGGAAGTCGACGGTGAGCGCCGACGCGACGACCAGCGCCGGCCGCGGGTCCGCGGCGAACTCGAACCGGGTGGTGCCGGCGAGGAGGTCGCCGGTCACGCCGACGCGGACGCCGTCGTAGCTCCCCGCCGACGGCCACCACGACTCGGTCCGCCGGTCGTTCGCCACGTCGACGGCCCGCTCGACACGGGTGACCGGCCTGTCGGCCCCCCGGATCGCCTGTCGGGTCCGGACCGCGAGCCGACGGACGCCGTCGTACCGCAGGAGCCAGGCGTCGGTCGTCGCGACGAAGGCCCCGGCCCGCTCGCGGCCGGCGGCCCGGGTGCGGCCGAGGCGCGTCCAGTCGTCGTCGAAGGTCGGCCGCCCCGGCGGGTCGATCGCGGGGTCGAACGACCGCGGGGCCGCGACCCGCCCGAGCGCGGCGACGGCGGGGACGCGCTTCCGGTACGCGTGGGTGACGAGCGTCCCGCCGCGGGGGACGGCGGCGGCGACGTGGACGTCGCTCGTCGCCCGTTCCACGCCGAAGCGGTAGCCGTCGACGGCGGCCAGCAGCGCGTCGAGCGCCGTCGACGCGCCGCCCCCGACGAGCGCGACGCCGGCACCGCCGTCGAGCGCGGCCGGTCCCCGGTCGCGCGCGGCCGCCGGGTCGGCGGGCAAGACGACGAGGTCGGCCGCCGACGGGTCGTCGACGCGCCGGACGCCGTCGGGGAGATCGAGGTCGGTCGGGCCGTCAGCGACGTGGAGGGCGCGGCCGTCGAGCCTGGCGGCGGGGTCGTCGAGCCGCCGGGGGTGGCGCTCGTCGCCGCTGCAGCCGGCGATGGCGGTCGCCGTGCCGGCGCCGAGGGTCGCGAGGAGGGTTCGACGGGTGGGTTCGAGGCGGTCGGACACGGGCGTGGCCTCGGCGCCCGCTCGTCAAACCGCTTTCCCGACCCGCCCGCGCTCGCCGTCGCTCGGCTACGCCGACCTCCCGCCGGTGTCGGCGCTCGCGCCGTCGTCCCGACGCGCCTCCTCCACCTGCCGGACCGTCAGGACCGGCACGGGACACGACCGGACGACCGCCTCGGCGACGCTGCCGACGAGCAGGCGGTTCTCCCCGTGGCGACCGCGGGTCCCGGTGGCGACGACGTCGGCGTCCACCGCGCGGGCGTGGTCGACGATCTCGTCGGCGGGGCGCCCCTCGCGGACGGTGGTCTCGACCGGAACGTCGCGCCGGTCGGCCTCGCTGCGTACGTCGACGAGCGCCTCGCCACCGGCCTCCTGGAGCGCGTTCCGCATGTCCTCGCGGACGCGCTCGGGCGAGGACGCCACCTCCTCCTCGTCGACGACGTACAGCGCCTCGACCCGGGCGTCGAACCGCCGCGCGAGGTCGAGCGCGACGCCGACGGCCCGGCGGACGCTCTCGGACCCGTCGGTCGCGACGACGATCGTCTCGAACTCGGGTGTGGTCACGGACGCCGGTTGACCGGCCGCCGAGATAAATCCCGCCGGCGGGCTTTTTGGTCGCGGCCCTCCCACGCATCGCCGATGACGCTCTCGGTCGATCTCGTGGTCGTCCCGGTCGACGGTAGCGACGAGTCCGCCACCGCCGTCGAGTACGCGCTCGCCGTCGCCGCGGAGTACGACGCGGTCGTCCACGCGGTGTACGTCCTCGACGAGACCGCCGTCCGCGCGATCGAGGACGGCGACGCCGACGCCGAGGCGATCCGCGAGGACACCGACCTCTTCCTCGACGACGTGCGCGTGCAGGCCGAGGAAGCCGACGTCCCCCTGCGAACCTCCGTCGTGTACGGCTTCTCGACGCGGGTGAAGACCCGCCACCCCGGGAGCGTGGTGCTCGACACCGCCGAACAGGACGACGCCGACTTCCTCGTCGTCCCGCGCGAGAGCGTCCTCGGTGGCGCGGGCGACACGCTGGAGCGGGCGGCCGAGTACGTCCTCCTGTACGCGAGTCAGCCGGTGCTCTCGGTCTGACCCGCCACGCTCTCGTCCGGGTCGAGCCGGATCGACATCTCCAGCTCGAAGGACTCGCTGTTGCTCGGCTCGAAGCCGACCTTCCGGTACAGGCCGATCGCCGGCGTGTTCCACCGCTCGACGGTGAGCCACACCCGCTCGACGCCGCAGTCGGCGCCGTGGCCGAGCAGCGTCTCGACGAGCGCCGTGCCGATCCCCTCCCCCTGGTAGGCCTGCAACACGAAGATGGCGAGCTCGTAGGCGTCGGCGTCCGGAACGAGCGTCGCGTGACCCACCGCCTCGTCGTCGACCCACGCGATCACGTTGTGACAGCCCTCGCGGAGCACGGTGTCGAGCCACTCGCGGATGCGCGTTTCGCCCGTCGGCGGGATGCCCTGCGCGCGGTCGGCGGGGTCGAACGCGTCGTACATGGCGACCAGCGCCTCGAGCTCGGACTCGCTGCCGTCGTACGCCCGGACGGTCGCCTCGCGGCCGTCCCCGACCGGAATCGTCCGCGGCGGCGTCGGGAACGGTCCCGCCGGCTCGTCCGGGTAGACGCGCTCGCGTGCGGCGTTCATCGGATCAGCTTCACCGTGACCCGGGAGTTCAGCAGGACGAACTCGGCGATCGATCCGACCTGTATCTTGCCCATCGGGCTCGACTCGCCCCCGCCGAGGACGATCTGGTCGAACCCCTCGCTCTCCGCGACGTCGACGAGTCGGCTCCCCGGGTGGCCGGTGAGCCGCCGGATCCCCGCGTCGAGGTCCGCCTCCGCGAGCGTCTCGCGGACCCGGGCCACCACCTCGTCGGCGGAGCGTGCCGCCTCGGGGTTGTCGACGACCGCGACGACGAGGTCGTCGTCGGCCCGGACCGCGCGCTCGACCGTCGCCTCGAGCGCCCGGAGGGAGTCCTCGCTCCCCCCCATGCCCAGCAGCACCTTCATACCCGGGAGTCACGACCCCGACTGAAAAAGGAACGGGCGGGCCGTCCGACGTCCGGCGGACGGCGGGGGAAGCCTTTTCGCTCGCCGTCCGGAACGGGCGGCCATGTCCGAGGAGGTGGAACCGGTCGCCGACGACGCCACGGCGCGCGACGACGGGGCGACGGAGGAGACGGCGGGACCCGCCGACGGTGCCGAGGGGAACGGACCTGCCGGCGACGCCGGGGACGAGGGGACGGCCGACGGAGCCGGGGGCGCCGGGCACGGACCGACCGGGGGCGGCGGGTCGAACGGGTCGGGAACGGACGCCGCGACGAACGGGACGACCGACCCGGCGGCGCCCGCGTCGGGCGAGGCGCCCCCGGCCGCCGACGCCGACCTCCCGCCGGACGTCCGCAAGTACGAGCGGTTCAAGAAGATGGACGGCGCGCAGTACGACCGCGTCAACGAGTTCCTCCGCGACCGGACGTACATCACCGCCCGCG
>JBDGTB010000028.1:0-11317 GCA_042217235.1 Haloferacaceae archaeon
TCCAATGTATCACAGAGCTAGTGGTTTGTAGCTATCGAGATCCCGAAAACGTGCGCCTCGCTACCCTCGTTTCGTATAGCGGTATGCGGTTCAGATCCGGACTCGGCCGCTCGGTGTCCCCTCGATCCCCCGCCCCGTCGCCGTTCGCTCGCAGGGGGACGAGCAGGCCCCCGAAGACTCCGGGCGACCGTCACGGTCGACGCCGCGGCGGCGACGGCCGAACCGCGCCGACCCGGCGATGCCAAGCGCCGGGGTGGCGACGGCGACCCGGCGCCGGCCGGAGCCCGGACGCCCGTGATAAACCTCATGTCGCGATACGAAATCGGCCACATCCCGCCGTCGGGGTCGGTACCGACGGATCCGCTCACTCGGCGAGGAATCGGTCGACGAGGCGGGTGAACCGGTCGACCAGCCGGTCCGAGAGCGACGGGGTGATCTCGTCGAGGAGCCGGACGGCCTCGGCCGGGCGCGGGACGGCGAGCGTGACGCGGTTGCGGTCGTCGCGGCGCTTCTCGACGAGCCCCTGGTCGGTCAGGTGGTCGAGGTGCCACTCGAGCGTGCTCCGGGCGACGTCGAGCGCGTCGGCGACCGTCGCCGGCGAGGAGGGGCCCTCTTCGAGCAGGTAGAGGAGCACGTCCCGCGCGGTCTCCCGGCGCAACACCGCGATGGCGCCGCGCTCCCACGCGTCGTACTCGGGGGTGTAGTAGTGCGTCCGGCCGTAGAGCCGCTCCTCGACGACCTGCCCCTCGCGACGCAGGGTCTTGAGGTGGTACTGGACCTGCCCGGGCGCGAGGTCGAGCGCCCGGGTCAGGGCGTTGAAATGCTCGCCCGGGTGGGTGGCGACGCGTTCGCGGATGCGCTCGCGGTGGTGGCTCACGGCCGCGACACCTCCGGGGAGACCGACCGGGCGTGGTACACCGCCGCGACGACGAGCGCGACGAGCACCACGTCGAGGCCGTGTTCGAGCAGGTGGTGACCGGACGGCGAGAGCGCCCCGGCCATCGTGAGCGCGGCGACGGCGGAGCGGCCGAACAGCGCGAGGAACGCGCCGACGACCAGCAGGTACGGCCGCGACCCCCGGCGGGCGTAGGCGGCCAGCGCCACGCCGAGCAGGAGCCCCGCGCCGACGGCCGCGGCGGCGACCACCGCGAGCAGGGCGGGCGGACCGGCGACGCCGCCGTGGAGCGGTTGGAGCGCGGTCATCGGGGGGACGTGACGGCCCCCAGCCCCCTGAGTACGTCGGTCCGGCGCGGTCCGGCGCGTCCGCCGCACGACCGCCGTCGCGCGGACCCCGCCTCCGCCGTCGGCGCGGACCCTGCACCCCCGCCGTCGCGCGGACCCTGCACTTCCGCCGCACGACCGTCGACGGCGCGCGAGCCGGGGGGCGTCGTACGGGTTTCGAGAGTCCGACCAGAACCGCTTTTCGCCGCAAGCCCCAAGGGGGATCGATGACCGACCGGAGCGGCATTCCGCGACGGACGTTCCTGCAGTCGGCCGTCGCCATCGGCGGCGCGGCGGCGTTCGGCGCCTGTCTCGGCCGCGAGGAGGTCGACGTGCCGACCGGCCCGGACGACCCCTCGACGCACCCGCGACGGCAACACGCCTGGAACGACGTGCTCCCGACCGACGACCACGGCAACGTCGTCCCCCCGCGCCACCGGGTCCTGCTCTACCTGGACTACGCGAGCGACGGCGAGCCCTCGGACGGCGACCGGGAGGGGACGGAGGCGGCGCTCCGCGGCGTGGAGCGCGCCTACGAGCGCAGCGGGACGGGCCTTCTCCTGACCGTGAGCTACTCGCCGGCGTACTTCGACCGGTTCGACGACGCGCTCCCCGGGAGCGTCGACCTGCCGGCGCCGGCGCCGCTCGCCCCCTTCGAGGACCCCGCGCTCGACACGCCCGACGCGGTGGTCCACCTCGCCAGCAACCACGCGCAGGTCGTCCTCGGCGCGGAGGAGGCGCTCGGAGGCGAGGTCGAGACGCTCAACGGCGTCGACCAACCGGCCGCCGCCCTGACCGACGCCTTCGAGGTCGTCGACCGGCGGACCGGCTTCGTCGGCGACGGGCTCCCGGCCGACCACGACGACGTCGACGGCGTCCCCGAGGGGGCGGTCGACGAGGACGCGCCGCTGTACATGGGGTTCAAGTCCGGCTTCGAGAAGAACCAGGCCACCGAGGACCGGGTCACCATCCGGTCCGGCCCGTTCGCCGGCGGGACGACCCAGCACGTCTCGAAGCTCCGGCTCAACCTCGACCAGTGGTACGAGCAGGACGACCGCTGGCAGCGCGAGGCGAAGATGTTCTGCCCGCACCACGCCGAGAACGACGTCGTCGAGGACGCCGGCGACAACCTCGGCACCGACAGCGGCGTCGGCGACTGTCGGCCGACCGACGAGGCGGCCCGCGAGATGGGCGTCGTCGGCCACACCCAGAAAAGCGCCGACGCGCGCGACGAGGACGACCGCCCGGTGATCCTCCGGCGGGACTTCGACTCGACGGACGGCGGCCACGCGGGCCTGCACTTCCTCGCGCTCCAGCGCGGGATCGGCGACTTCGTCGCGACCCGCGAGGCGATGAACGGGACGGACGTCGCGGGCTCCTCGGCGGTCGGCCAGCGCACCAACAACGGGATCCTCCAGTACGTCCGGACCGAGCGCCGCGGCAACTACCTCGTCCCGCCGCGGCCGCTGCGGGCGCTCCCGCCGGCGAACCCCGACGCGACGGGGGAGGAGAACTGATGCGTCGGCGCGAACTCCTCGGCGCGCTCGGCGCCGGCGCGCTCGGCGGCGTCGCTGGCTGTGCCGGCTTCGAGACCCGCTCCTCGCGGTCGCCACCGCTCCCGGAGAACCGCCCGGACGCGGTGTACTACCCGAGCCACGTCGAGGGGATGGAGATGGTCGGGACGAAGGGGGACGCGGGCTACCGGTGTGCGCTCACGTACACCTACCCCCACCGGTTCTGGCTGGTGACGGGAACGCGTCGCGAGAAGGTGTCGATCCGGTCGACCGACTCGGTCCACCTGATGCCCGTCGTCTGGGACGAGTCGACGGGGGTCGTCCCGCCGGACGTGAACCCCCAGCTCCGGGTCACGCGCGACGGCGAGACGGTCGCACAGCTCGCCCCGTGGCCGATGCTCTCCCAGCCGATGGGCTTTCACTTCGGCGACAACGTCGCGCTCGACGGCGACGGCACCTACCGGGTCGAGGTGAGCGTCGGCTCCCCGTCGGCGCGCCGCACCGGCCCGCTCTCGGCGGAGCGCGAGGGGGCGTCGTTCGCCTTCGAGTTCGAGTTCCGGCGCTCGACGCTGGAGGAGATCGCCTACCGGGACGTCCCCGCGGACCGCGAGGGGACGACCGGCGCAGTCGAGCCGATGGGGATGGACGGGCTGCCGAACACGCAGGTGCCGAAGCCGGCGGACCTCCCCGGCACGCTCCGCGGGACGGCCGAGAGCGGCGACGCGACGTTCGCCGTGACGACGGTCGCGGACGCGTCGCCGTACGGGGGCGGGAGCGACGAGACGTACCTCGCGGTCTCGCCCCGGACACCGTACAACCGCTACGTCGTTCCGCTGATGTCGCTGTCGGCGACGCTGACCCGCGGGGGCGAGACGGTGGCCGACGGCGCCCTCACGGCGGCGGTCGACCCGGACCTGCGCTATCACTACGGCGCGGCCGTCCCGGACGTCCGGGCCGGGGACACCCTGCGGGTTACGGTCGACGCGCCGCCGGGGGCGGCGCGACACGAGGGCTACGAGACGGCCTTCCTCGAGATGGACCCGATGGAGCTGACCCTGGACTAGCGCGCCGGCGGCGTCAGTCGTCGGCCGTCGCGTCCGCGGCCCGGCCGTCGTGTCAGTCGTCGGCCGTCGCGTCCGCGGCCCGGCCGTCGTGTCAGTCGTCGGCCGTCGCGTCCGCGGCCCGGCCGGCCGCGACGAGTTCGTCGTAGCGCGCCCCGGTCTGTTTCAGCGTCTCGGTCGAGTAGAGGCGCTCGTGGTCGTACGGGAGGTGGTCCGCCGCGAGCTCGTCGATCTTGGCGTCGACGGCCGCCGCCTCCCGGCCGTGGACCATCGTGAACAGGTTGTACGGCCAGTCCCGGGCCGGTCGGCGCGGGCGGTGATAGCAGAGCGTGACGAAGGGGAGCGCGCCCACCGCGCGCCCCCGGTCGTCGAGGTCGTCGTCGGGCACGTCCCAGACGACCATGCAGTTCGCGTCGAACCCCGTGACCACGTGGTTGACGACACAGCCGATCCGCTTTATCGCGCCGCGGTCGAGGAGGCGCTCGGTCGCGGCGAGCACGTCCTCGACCGGGCGACCGACCTCGTCGGCCACGTCGCCGTACGGGGTGAGCGAGAGCGGCAGGCCGTCCTGGATCGCGACGAGGAGGTCCGCCTCGAGCGGGGTCAGGTCGCCGGTCGCGTCCTCGCTGATCCGCGTCGCGTCGACCCCGGTCCGGTCGAGCGACTCCCGCGCGAACCGGTCGTCGTTGACCACCGGGAACTCCAGGTCGATGTAGTAGTCGGTGCGCATCGGGAGCGACAGCACCGCGAGCCCCGTCCGGTCCTCGATCTCGGCGAGGATGGCGTCGCGGCGCTCGCGCGACCCGGCGGTGACGACGAACCACATGTTCCAGTCGTGGTCGCGGCGGTAGTTGTGGTTCACCTGCCGGTAGCCGTCGACGACGGCCGCGACCTCGTCGAACCGGTCGTCGGGCACCCGGAGCGCGGCGAGCGTCGAGGAGCCGATGACGGGCGGGTTGAGGACGGCGCCGAACCGGCGGAAAACGCCGCGCTCGCGCAGCCGCTCGACGCGGGCGAGCGCCGCCCGCTCGCCGACCCCGAGGTCGGCGCCGATCCGGCGGAACGGCCGCTCCACGACCGGGACGCCGGACTGGTAGCCGTCGATCAGCTCGGCGTCGATCCGGTCCAGCCCCGACCGCCAGTCCCCCTCGGTCATCGGGCGGCGTACGGGCGGCAGCCACCTACGGCTTTCGCTCCGCCGCGGGTCGCCGACGCCAGCGCCGCCGGGCGATCCGGGCGGGCGTCTTGCCCGGTCGGACGGACGGTTTTATGTGCCGTGCGACGCATGAGCACACGTTCGAATGCCAGACAGCTTACGGGCGATGCTCGGTCGCGCGGCGCGGTCGTACGTCGTGTTCGTCGCGATCGGGCTCGTCATCGGTCTCACGCTGGCGCCGGTGGCGTTCCAGGCCACGACCACGGACGGGACGGTCGCGGTCGTCCCGCTCGCCGGCACCATCGACGGCGGCACGAGCGCGGACGTCACGTCGATGCTCCAGCGGGCGCGCAACGACCCGGACATCGACGCCGTCGTGATCGTCGCCAACAGCGGCGGGGGCGGCGCGGCCGCGAGCGAGGAGCTGTACCTCCAGACGAAGCGCACCGCCGAGGAGATGCCGGTCGTGGCGAGCGTCGACACCGCCGCGCTCTCGGGGGCGTACTACACCATCGCGCCGAGCGACCGCATCTTCGTGAAGCCGGCCTCGCTCGTCGGGAGCGTCGGCGTGCTCGCGAACGCACCGACGGACGTCGAACCGAACAGCATCGTCGCCACGACCGGCCCGAACAAGCTGGCCGGCGCGGACGACCGGGAGTTTTACTACATCCTCGAGTCGCTGGGCAACGCGTTCTACAACGCCGTCGAGGCGGGGCGGGGCTCCCGGCTCCAGCTCAGCCGCACCGAACTCGCCCAGGCGCGGCTCTACTCGGGGACCCAGGCCGTCCAGAACGGGATGGCCGACGAGGTCGGCGGACGGCAGGCCGCGATCGCCCACGCCGCCGAGCAGGCCGACCTGGACAACTACGACGTGAAGGTCATGCGTCCCTCCGGCTCCGTCCAGTTCCTCTCCCGGGGGAACTACCTCGGGGCCGACGTGCCGAACAAGACGATGGTCGGCCCCGACTACGTCACCGGCGAGGAGAGCGCGGGGCCGACGTTCCTGATGCTCCCGGCGTCGTACGTCGTCGAGAGCGAGGGCGACGACCGGACCGTCGTCGGCGAGAGCGCGGCGGCGCGCGACGGCCCGCGGACGAACGCCTCGACGCCGGTCGCGTCGCGCGACCCCGTCGCGGGACCGGAGGTGGTCGCGTGAACGCCGCCGACTGGGCCAAGCGCCTCGCCGCGCTCGTCCTCGCCGCCGCGGTCGTCGTCTCGGTGGCGGGCGCGGGCGCCGTCCTCGCCGAGCGGAGTCAGGAGGCGCCGGCCGAGCCGCTCGACACCCCCGAGTACGCGCCGTCGAACGTCGACGTCGACTACCTCCAGGCGTCGGGACAGATCCAGGTCAACCGCTCCGCGGCGACCGGGGACGGGACGGTCGTCATCGACAAGGGCCACGGCAACCGGTTCAGCCAGGCCGACATCCAGCCGATGGTCGAGGCGCTGACCCGCGTCGGCTACGACGTGGAGTTTTACACCGGCGGCGACCTCGCCGCACAGCTCGAGGACGCGAAGGCGTTCGTCGTCATCGACCCGAGCCAGGAGTTCGAGCCGGGCGACGTCGACGACGTGCGCCGGTTCACCGGCCAGGGGGGTCACCTCCTGCTCGTCGGCGAGCCGACCCAGATCACCGTCGGCGGGGGCCTGTTCGGCACCGGGATCCGCACCCAGCAGCCCCGGCTGACGACGCTCACCACGCCGTACGGGATGACGGTCGACACCGCCTACCTGTACAACCAGGAGAACGCCGACGCGAACTACAAGTGGATCACCGCACGGCCGACCGACGCCGAGGGGCTGGACGGGATCGAGCGGACGACGATGTACACGGCGGCGGAGGTGACGGTCAACGGCGGCACCGTCCTCCTGCGCTCGTCGCCGAACACGCTGAAATCGAGCACCGACGACCAGAGCGGGCAGTACCCCGTGGCGGTCCGGAAACGCGAGGTCGTCCTCGTGGGCGACTCGACGTTCCTCACCGAGGGGCGGTACCGCGTGGCCGACAACGAGGCGTTCGCCGCCTACCTCGTCAGGTTCCTCGCCAGCTCCGACCGGACGCCCGGGACCGACATCTCGGGCGCCGACGAGGAGACGGGGACCGACGGTCCCACGCCGGGCGGGAACGACACGTCGACCACCGTCGACATCGACTGACCGGCCGGCCGCGCCCGGCCGACCCCGACAACCGCGTCGTTTTTGCGCCCGCCGTCCGATAGTCCGGTCATGGCAGGAGCGACCCAGGAGTTCGGCGAGTGGCCGTTGAAGCGCCTGATGACCGAGGTCGTGGGGTCCGGGCCGAAGTCGGCCGAGGACATGACCCGCGAGCAGGCGCGCGAGGCGTTCGAGCGCATCCTCGCCGACGAGCCCGACCCGACGACGCTGGGTGCGTTCTGGCTCGCCAACCGCTGGAAGCACAACGACGCGACGGAGCTGGCCGCCTACACCGACGTGATGTGCGAGCGGGTGGAGTACGCCACGCCCGAGGCCGACCCGGTCGACTGCGGCGCCAACTACGACGGGAAAGGCGAGACGGCGATCCTCGGGGTCGCCGCCGGGGTCGTCGCCGCCGGCGCCGGGACGCCGGTCGTCACCCACTCCGGCGACCGCGTTCCCACCCAGAAGCAGGACGCCTCGAAGCACGTCCTCGACGCGCTCGGCGTGGCGACGGAGCTGACGCCGCGCGACTCCGCCGCCATGGTCGACGAGACCGGCTTCGGCTTCTACTACCAGCCGGCGTTCAACCCCGCCGTCCAGGACCTGATCGACCGGCGAGACCGGATGGGCGTGCGCACGTTCGTCAACACCATCGAGACGATCGCCAACCCCGCGGGCGCCCCCGTCCACCTCGGCTCGTTCTACCACCTCGCGTTCGCCAAGAAGATGTGCGAGACGTTCGAGCTGAGCGAACACCACGACCTCGACCGGGTGATCATGTTCCAGGGGATGGAGGGGTACGACGACATCCGGCCGGGGTACACGAAGGTCGCGGAGTGGGAAGCGGGCGAGTCGGCGGGGACGAGCGGCGAGTTCACCGACTACGAGATCGAGACCCGCGAGTACGGGATGGACTTCGAGACCGACGACCTCGCGGTCGAGGACGTGGCCGCGGACTCCGCCCGGATCACCGAGGAGGTGGTCGCCGGGGAGCGCGACGACCGGTTCCGCGACGCGGTTGCGCTGAACGCCGCGTTCCGGATCTACGCGCGCGACGACGCCGCGACGCTCGAGGAGGGGCTGGCGGCCGCGCGCGCGAGCATCGACGACGGCAGCGCCGCCGCGGTGCTCGAGGACCTGCGGAGCTTCTGAGGCGACGGACGGCGGCCGCCGTTCGGCCCGGGCCGGGGCCAGCCGGCCGGGGTCGACGTCGGCCCGACGGAGGTTCGCGCCCGCGCAGCCGCCCCCGCCGGAGCGGACGTCCGGGGACGACCCGCCAAGGGTTTGACCCCGGGGCACGCACGTCGTCCACATGTCGGACCTGACGGCGACGCTGCACACGAACCACGGCGACGTCGAGATCGAGCTTCACGACGAGCGGGCGCCGCGCACGGTGGCGAACTTCGTCGGCCTCGCGACCGGCGAGCGCGCGTGGGACGACCCCGAGACGGGCGAGCGGCGCGAGGACCCGCTGTACGAGGACGTGCTCGTTCACCGCGTCATCGACGACTTCATGATCCAGGGCGGGGACCCGACCGGCACCGGGCGGGGCGGCCCGGGCTACCAGTTCGACGACGAGTTCCACGAGGAGCTGCGCCACGACGGCGCCGGCGTGGTGAGCATGGCCAACTCCGGGCCGAACACCAACGGCTCGCAGTTTTTCGTCACGCTCGACGCGACCCCCCATCTCGACGACCGCCACGCGGTGTTCGGCCGGGTCGTCGACGGCATGGACGTCGTCGAGGGGATCGGTGCGGTCGAGACCGACGCGAACGACCGACCGGTCGAGGACGTGGTGCTCGAGTCGGTGACCGTCGAGGGCGACTACGACCACCTCCCGGTGGCCGAGCGGCCCGAGTAGCCCCGCGACCCGGCCGACCGCGACCCGCCGGGCACGACCACCGGACCGGACGAGCCGGACAGTCGCCGAAACCGGTTTACGCGCCGGGTGGCGAGACGTGCCACATGAGCGAGGCGACCGTGGAAGTGTACCAGGACCGTGGCGGACAGTGGCGCTGGCGGCTCGTCCACCGGAACGGCAACATCATCGCCGAGGGTGGGCAGGGGTACGCGTCGAAGCGCAACGCCCTCGACGGCGTCGAGAGCGTCAGGGAGAACCTCCCGGACGCCGCCGTCGAGGTCCACCGGACCGAGGAGCACGACGGGACGTGACCGCCGCGACTGCGACCCCGCGGCGGGGACGAACCGACAGGGGAAAGCCCACCCGCTCCTATTCCGGGGCATGAGCGAGGACGGCGACGTCGTCCGGCCGAGCGAGATCGGCGGCGAGGGGCCGCCGGTCGAGGAGAAGCCGTACAAGATCGTCTTCGAGGCGAACAGGTGCATCGGCGCCGGCCGGTGTGCCGAGGTCTCGGACAACTGGGACCTGGACCTCGAGACCGGCCTGGCACGCCCCCGGACGTACTACGTCGGCGAGGAGGACCTGGCGGAGAACGTCCGCGCCGCGGAGGTGTGTCCCGCCAAGAAGGGCGACGGCGTGATCCACGTCGTCGACCGCCGAACCGACGAGGAGGTCGCGCCGGACCCGCACGGCGACGGGACGCTGAGCGTCGACTGGTAGCGCCGCCCATCGAAAGCCACTTGCGACCGCCCCGAAAAGCCGGAACACGCGCGAGGGTGGCTGAGCCTGGCCAAAAGCGGTGGGCTTAAGACCCACTCTCGAAGGAGTTCCTGGGTTCGAATCCCAGCCCTCGCACTCCGACGCGCCCGTGACTGCCGTGCGGTTTCCGCTCGACGGCGAGCGCGCGGCTGGCGAGTTCGAGCCACGTGAAGAGAGAGTGGGCCGGCGAACGCCGGCCCACGCCCGTCAAACCGGTCCCCGTTGACGCTTCGGCCCTCCAAGACGAAGCGTCGTTGGACGGAAGCGGCTCGGATCACTTAAACGTGCCGTCGTGGAGCGCGGCGAACCGGGCCACGGACGGGAGGCCGGAGCGCGAACGCGGGGGCCCGCGACGGAACGTGGGGCGGCGCGACCGCGGTGGCGCGAGCGCCGAACCGGTCCGACGCCTCGAACGGGGGCCTTTTGGGCCGCCGACGCCACCGATCGGACATGACGGAACTCCCCGACCGGGTCCGGCGCGCGTTCCGGAGGTCGGACGCGTTCGAGCCGGCGAGCGATGCGGGCGCCTACCGGGCGACCTCGACGGCGTTCGACGGCGTCGTGCGTCCGGAGGCGCGCGAGGACGGACGGACGGCGTTCGCGGTGACCGTCCGGGTGCCGACGCTGGACGCGGTGACGACCGACGACGTGGCGCCGGTCGTCGAGGAGGGGTGGTACGAGACGTTCGAGCTCCGCGTCGCGGACGTCGGGAGCGTCGCTCGCGGCGATCACGAGTTCGACCCGACGGTGCGCCGCGCGGACGGGGAGGCGGTCGTGGAGTTCGAGTTCGTCGACGTCGACCCCGACCGCGGGGTCGAGGACGCCCGGGCGCTGGTCGATTTCGTCGAGGGGACGTACGTGCAAGGGGTGATCCCGGGATACGAGTACACCGAGCCGGTCAGCGGGATCATCGCCGAGGCCCGGCGCGCGGCCGGCGAGTGAGGCGGTCGACGCCGGTGCGGACGCCGGCCGGCGCGTCGGAGTCCACCGCTAGTCCATCGCGAGGTAGGTCCTGGTGCTCTCGACGCCGTCGATGCCCTGGATCTCGGAGACGACGGCCGCGCGGACGGCCGCGGGCGAGTCCACCTCCACGCGGGCCACGAAGTCGACGTCGCCGGCGACGACGTGGACCCCGGTGACGCCCTGGACGTCGGCCATCGCGTCGGAGAGCCGCTCGACGTCGCCGGTCGTGGCCTTCACGAGGACGTAGGCGACGACCATCAGGCCTCACCCCCCTCGACCGGCGCCTCGTCGCCGACGAGCAGCTGGCGGACGTCCTCGAGCACCTCGAACTCCGCGAGCACCGCGAGCCGGTCGCCGGCCTCGAACGACTCGTCGGGCATGGGGACGCGCATCGGCTCGCCGGCCTTGCCGAACGCGAGCACGCGCGCTCTCGCGGGCAGGGCGAGCTCCTCCAGGGAGTAGCCCCGCATCGGCGACGACTCCGTGATCGTCACGAGCACGAGCTGGAGGTTCGCGGCGAGGTCGGCGATCGCCTGGATGTTGCCGCCGAGCAGGGCGTTTTTCGCGCCGATCGCGCCCAGCCGCTCGGGGTAGACGATCTCGTCGACCTCGTCGGCGTACTTCCGGT
>JBDGTB010000095.1:0-11164 GCA_042217235.1 Haloferacaceae archaeon
CGCGGCGGCGCTGGAGGACGCGCTGACGCCCGTCGACGAGGGACTGCGGTTCGGCGACGCCGCCGCGTCCGCCGCGGAGGGCGTCGACGCCGTCGTCCGTCGCCTCCCGTCGGGGCTCGTCGACGAGGCGGCGAGCGTCGACCCCGACCGGGCGACGGCCGCCGTGGCGGCGCACGCGCTGGCGTTCGAGACCGCCGAGGGCGCCACGCGGCCGAGCGGGCGGGTCGCGCTCCGTCGCGCCGCCGACGCCGACGCGGTCGTGGCCGCGCTCGCGGACGTCCTCCGCGAGCGGTACGACGCCGTCGAGCGCGAGGACGGGGCCGTGGTCGCGCGGCGGGTCGCGTTCGACCCGGAGCGCGCCAGCGAACTCGGCGTCCCCGAGGGGCCGGCGTTCGGTCGACTGGCCGCGGGCGAGGCCGTCGAGGTCGACGGCGGCCGGGTGGAGCCCGGCGACGTCAGACGCGAGCGCGTCGAGCGCTTCCCCGTCTGAACCACCTCCTCCGAACTGGAGATGTGGCGCGTACGGCGTCGAAACTGCGTCAGACGGACGTATGACATCGGGGGAACAGTAATTACCCTCCACCCGAAAAGGGCCTCTCAGGTCATGGATTCGATCGTCGACGACGCGATTGACGAAGCCGAGGAAGCGGGGGACGGGACTCGGGCCGTCGACGGCACGGGCGCGGCCGGGCCATCGAACGCCGCGGGGAACGGGACGACGAACGCGGACGGGAACTCCGGGAAGATGACCGACGAGGAGCTCCAGGACGTCCTGCAGGAGCTGGAGACGGACATCACCGTCGTCGGCTGTGGCGGCGCGGGCGGGAACACCGTCAACCGGATGGCCGAGGAGGGCATCAAGGGGGCGAACCTCGTCGCCGCCAACACGGACGTCCAGCATCTCGTCGACGTCGAGGCCGACACCAAGATCCTCATGGGGGAGGAGCGGACGGGCGGCCGCGGCGCGGGGTCGGTCCCGCAGGTCGGCGAGGAGGCCGCCCTGGAGAGCCAGGAGGACATCACCGGCGCGATCTCGGGCTCCGACATGGTGTTCGTCACGGCGGGGCTCGGCGGCGGGACCGGCACCGGCTCGGCGCCGGTCGTCGCCCAGGCCGCCCGCGAGGCCGGCGCGCTCACCATCGCCATCGTCACCACGCCGTTCACGGCGGAGGGGGAGGTCCGGCGGACGAACGCCGAGGCCGGCCTCGAGCGCCTCCGCGACGTGGCCGACACCGTCATCGTCGTGCCCAACGACCGGCTGCTCGACTCGGTCGGCAAGCTGCCCGTCAAGCAGGCGTTCAAGGTGTCCGACGAGGTGCTGATGCGGTCGGTGAAGGGCATCACCGAGCTGATCACCAAGCCGGGGCTGGTGAACCTCGACTTTGCCGACGTCCAGACCGTGATGCAGCGCGGCGGCGTCGCGATGATCGGCCTCGGCGAGTCCGACTCCCAGAACAAGGCCCAGGACTCCGTGAAGTCGGCGCTGCGCTCGCCCCTGCTCGACGTCGACATCTCCGGTGCCAACTCCGCGCTCGTCAACGTCACCGGCGGCTCGGACATGGCCATCGAGGAGGCCGAGGGCGTCGTCGAGGAGATCTACGAGCGCGTCGACGACGACGCCCGGATCATCTGGGGCACCTCCGTCGACGAGGAGCTCGACGGCACGATGCGGACGATGATCGTCGTCACCGGCGTCGACTCGCCCCAGATCTACGGCAAGGACGAGGCCTCCGAGGAGGCCGCCCAGGAGGGGCGCGGGATCGACTACGTCGAGTAGCCGGACCGCTCGTTCTCCGCGACGACCGAGGTCCGACAGCCGCGGGTCCGCCGACGCCGGGTCCGTTGTCGCTCTCCCGCCGACGAACCGGCGCAGCCGTCGCCATCCCGACCGGCAGCCGGGTCGCCGGCGCCCGACGATGCAACAGGTAGAAATGGGCGGATGGACAACGTTCGGCCAGCATGGACGTCAAGTACGACCTGAACAGCTACAAGCGGGTGCTCGACCTGGCGAGCACGCCGTCCTGGGAAGAGTTCTCCCAGGTGTCGAAGATCGCCGGGGCCGGGATCCTCCTCATCGGCTTCATGGGCTTTGTCATCTTCGCCATCATGTCGTTCGTTCCGGGGGGTGCCTGAATGCCGATCTTCGCCGTCAAAACCACGGCCAGCCAGGAGCGGACGGTCGCGGACATGATCGCGAGCCGCGAGGAGGAGAAGGTCCACGCGGTGCTCGCGCCCGACTCGCTGACCAGCTACGTGATGGTCGAGGCCGACGACGACGGCGTGCTGGAGCGGGTGCTGGAGGAGATCCCCCACGCGCGCTCCATCGTCCCCGGGACCTCCTCGCTCGCCGAGGTCGAACACTTCCTCTCGCCGACCCCGGACGTCGAGGGGATCGCCGAGGGCGACATCGTCGAGCTCGTCGCCGGGCCGTTCAAAGGCGAGAAGGCCCGCGTCCAGCGGATCGACGAGGGCAAAGACCAGGTGACCGTCGAGCTGTACGAGGCGACGGTCCCCATCCCGGTGACCGTCCGCGGCGACCAGATCCGCGTGCTGGACAGCGAGGAGCGCTGATCGGGTCGCCGCGCTGCGGGCAGTCGGGCGACGCCGGCCGACCGACCGCGCGGTCGCCGCTTCGGCTCGCGACCGAAGGGCAACGGCTAACTTCCGGCTGGCTCCAGGTGGACGCGTGACGGGGGCGACGGGGACGACGCGGGTCGACCTCCACGTGAAGGTGCTCGACGAGGAGGTGGTGGCACGCGCGAAGGCGCGCGGGCTCGACGCGCTCGTGTACGCGCCACACTTCACCCGGCTACCGACGATCCGGGAGCGAGCCGAGCGGTTCAGCGACGGGGAGCTCCGGGTCGTGCCGGGACGGGAGATCTTCGCCGGCGCGTGGCACGACCGCACGCACGTCCTCGCGCTCGGCCTCGACGACCCGGTCCCGGACTACATCACGCTCGACGGCGCGATGGCCGAGCTCCGCCGGCAGGGGGCGGCCGTGCTCGTCCCGCACCCCTCCTTCGCGACGGTGAGCCTCGGGCCCGGCGACGTCCGGCGCCACGCGGACCTCGTCGACGCCGTCGAGACGTACAACGCGAAGCTGCTCCCCCACCAGAACCGCCGCGGGCAGCGGATCGCGGCCGAGACGGGACTCCCCGCGTTCGGCTCCTCGTACGCCCACCTCCGTGGCACCGTCGGGGAGGTCTGGACCGAGTTCGACCGACCGCTCCCGGACGAGGCGGCGCTCGTCGAGGCGCTCCGGGCGGGCGAGCCCCGGACGGTCGTCCGCCGCTCGGGCGCCGGACACCGGCTGCGGGGGCTCGCCGAGCTCGGCCACGTCGGCTACGAGAACACCTGGAGGAAGCTCGACCGCGTGCTGCTCTCGGGGATGGAGCCCACGCACCCGGAACACATCGCCTACGACGGTCGCTTCGAGGGCGTCCGGGTGTACTGACCTACCCCCCCGACCAGCGCCCCGAGCATCGTCCGCTGGACGGTCGCGACGTTGGCGTCGAGGGGGACGACGTAGTAGTGGACGAGCGCCATCACGACCAGTTCGGCGGCCGTGATCCCCACCGTCAGCGGCGTGGCCCACTTGCTGCTGACCGGGACGCCGCCGGGCAGGGAGAACTCCCGGGGCGACAGCGGGTAGAACAGGGCGACCCCGCGGGCGCTCCCCGCCATGTCGAGGACGAGGTGGGTCACGACGCCGATCCAGACGAAATGGAGGTTGCCGAAAAGCGCCGGGTACGCGAGGAAGACGCCGAGCACGAACACGTTGTGGAGGGTCTTGCGGTGCTTGCCGAACGCGGTGTCCACGTCCGGGAACAGCGCCCCGAGCACGACGGGGACGAAAAAGCGGACGACCTGTTCGAGGACGCCGACCGCGGCGCCGACCGGCTCCGTCGGGAGCGTGCGCTCGGCGGCGGCGAGGCCGATCGACGGGGCGATGCCGAGGAGGACGCCGGTGCCGATGCTCAACAGCACGCCGTTGAGCACGTGGTCCCGCTTGTTCACGCCACCCCGTCCGGACCGGTGGGCCTCAAAGCTTCGGCGTCGTCGTGCGACCGGCAGACGGGCGTCTGACCGGCCGCGGACGCGGACCGGCGCCGCGGTCGCGGACGGGGGGACGGGTGGCCGATGCGGACGAACGCCGCGGTCGCGGACGGGTACGGTCGGGGGACCGGTGCGGGCCGCGACGAAAGAAACAACCCGCCCGTGTCCGACGGGCGGGTATGGAGTACGACGAGCCGCTGTTCTTCCGCGTGATGCAGTACGCGGCGGACGCCGACCGCGACGTGGTCGGGATGGTGAGCGGCAACCCGGACTGGGACCCACCGGCTGCGCTCCGGGACGGGCTCCGGGAGTACGCGGACGCCGACCCGGCGGCGTTCCAGTACCCGCCGAGCGACGGCCTGCGGGAGCTCCGCGAGGAGGTCGCCGCCCGGCGGTCCGTGCCGGTCGAACGGGTCGTCGTCACCAACGGCGCGGGGGAGGCGAACTACCTCGCGATGGCGCGCGGGCTGGAGGCGTCGTCCGGGTCGGAGGTGCTGCTCACGGACCCCGTCTACCCCTACTACCCGGGAAAGGCCCGGCTCCTCGGCGGCGAGCCGCGGCGCGTCCCGGTGGCGCGCGACGGGTCGCTCGACCCGGGCGCCGTCCGCGACGCGATGGGCCCGGACACCGCCGTCGTCGTCCTCAACACGCCGAACAACCCGACCGGCGCGGTGTACGACCCCGCCGACGTGCGCGGGGTGATCGAGGCCGCGGAGCGCCACGACGCCGTCGTGGTCTGTGACGAGGTGTACGACCACTTCGACCTCACCGGGCGCTTCGAGAGCGCGCTCGGGGTCGACTCGGAGCACCGGGTCGTCACCACGGCGTTCTCCAAGTCGATGGCGATCACGGGGTTCCGGGTCGGGTACGCGGTCCTCCCGGACCGGCTCGCCGACGCCGCCCGGACCCGCCACATGCTGGTGAACGTCACCGGCAGCCGGCCGGCGCAGGCCGCCGTCCTCCGCGCGCTCCGGGAGACGGGGCCGGAGTACTACGAGGAGACGCGGGCGATGCTCCGCGAGCGGATCGACGCGTTCACCGACGCGCTCGACGCCGCCGGCGCCGACTACACGACGCCGGAGGGGGCGTTCTACGTGCTCGCGCGCTTCGAGGGCTTCCCCGGGACGCTCTCGAACGTGGAGCGGCTGATAGACGAGGCTGGCGTCGCCGGGATGCCCGGCGAGGCGTTCGGGAGCGCCCGCGAGGACTGGATCCGGTTCGCGCTCGTCACCCCGCGGGCCGTCGAAGCCGCAAGGCGCCTCGCCGACTACTTCGGCTGACCGGGGCCGCCCCGGCGGGGCCGGAGCCGGGGGCGGGCCGGACGTCACGGCTCCCGGCGGCCCGGGCCCCCGACGCTCGGTCGGGACCGACGGATACAGGCGTGCCCGCGCGCTCCCCACGGGCATGAACGACATCGACGTCGAGCCGGTCGACTCGGTCGACGAGTCGGTCGCGGTCGGGGCCGACGCCGACCTCCCGGCGACCGTCGACGCGCCGGAGTACGTCCTCTACGGCGGGAAAGGCGGCGTCGGGAAGACGACCTGTGCGGCGGCGACCGCGCTCTCGAGCGCCGCCGCGGGGACGCCGACGCTCGTCGTCTCGACTGACCCCGCCCACTCGCTGTCGGATACGCTGGCGACCGACGTCCCGCCCGAGCCGGCACAGATCCGGGAGGACGTCCCCCTGTACGCCGCCGAGATCGACCCGGACGCCGCGATGGAGACGGGGCTGTTCGGCGCCGAGGGGGACGCGCCGCTCGGCGGCCTCGGCGGGGTCGGGGAGGCGATGGAGGAGTCGCCGCTCGACCCGCTGATGGGCGGGGCGATGCCCGGCGCCGACGAGGCGGCGGCGATGCGTCAGCTGCTCGAGTACCTCGACGACCCGCGGTTCGACCGCGTCGTCGTCGACACCGCCCCGACGGGCCACACGCTCCGCCTGCTCGAACTGCCGGAGGTGCTCGACTCGATGGTCGGCCGCCTGCTGAAGATGCGCCAGCAGTTCGGCGGGATGGTGGAGGGGCTGAAGGGGATGTTCGGCGGGGGCGACGACCCGGAGGAGACGCCGCCGGGGTTGGAGGAGCTTCGCGAGCGTATCGAGCGCCTGCGGACCGTCCTCCGGGACCCCGACCGGACCGACTTCCGGGTGGTGATGGTGCCCGAGGAGATGAGCGTCGTCGAGGCCGAGCGGCTCGTCACCCGCCTGGAGGAGTTCGAGATCCCCGTCGAGACGCTCGTCGTCAACCGAGTGATGGAGGACCTCGCGGACGTGACCGACGTCCCGGACGCGGAGATGGTGGTCTCGCCGGACCTCGACGACTGCGAGTTCTGCCAGCGGCGCTGGGACGTACAACAGCGGGCGCTCTCGCGGGCGACGGAGCTCTTCCGGGGGCGGGACGTCGAGCGGGTGCCCCTGCTCGCCGACGAGGTGCGCGGCGAGCGGGCGCTCCGGGTCGTGGCGGCGTGTCTGGGGTGAGTGTGGGTCGTGTCGGAAGGTGGCGGAATGTGGGCGTTGGTTCGAACGCCCGGAGAGCCGCGGCCCGGTTCGGTCCCGCCCGACCGCTGCCGGGGGACCGACCGACAGAGTGGGACTGAAAGGGGGGCTTTCCCGGGGGGCACGAGTACGGACTAGCACCGGGGAGACCGTTTCCACCGCTCAGATCCGGTCGAGCAGCCCGAAGGCGGCGTCCCGCATCGCGTCGGGCACGAACCGGCCGAGCACCCCGACCCGGGCCAGCGTGCCGGTCTGGTAGCGCGCCCGCGGCTTCGTCGCGCTCGCGGCGTTGACGACGTCGGCCGCGACGCGCTCGGGGGGGATCGACCCCGGGCCGTCGCCGCCGAGGAGTTGGGCGTCCTCGAACAGTTCGTAGAAGCGGTCGTACGCGCCCGAGCGCTCGACGGCCGGCGTCTCGCCGTCGTCGGTCACCTCGCGTTCGGCGCGTTCGCGGAAGTTCGTCTCCACCGGCCCCGGCTCTATCACCACCACGTCGATCCCCTTCCCGCGGACCTCCGCCCGGAGCGCGTCGCTCATCGCCTCCAGCGCGAACTTCGAGCCGCAGTAGGCGCCGGCGCCCGGGAACGCGACCCGCCCGGCGACGCTGGAGACGTTGACGATCGTGCCGTCCTCGCGCTCGCGCATGTGTGGCAGGACGGCGCGGGTCAGCCGGTGGGGACCGAAGGCGTTCACGTCGAACTGGCGGCGCACCGTCTCGACGGGCACGTCCTCGACCGGGCCGAACTGCCCGAAGCCGGCGTTGTTGACGAGGCAGTCGATCCGGCCCGTCTCGTCGACGACGCGCTCGACGACCCGCACGACGTCGTCGTCGTCGGTCACGTCGAGGGTGGCGACGGTACAGCCCTCGCGGTCGCCGAGCGTCTGCACGTCCGCCGGGTTGCGCGCCGTCGCGTACACCCGCCACTCCTCGTCGAGGAAGGCCTCGGCCGTCGCCCGGCCGATGCCGGAGGACGAGCCCGTGATGAGGACGGTCCGGTCCATACCCCGGAGTGGACCGCCCGCCAGTTAACTGTGCTCGGTTCGGTGACGGGGTGTCGAAACGCTAGCTCCGGTGGTCCGCCACGACCTCGTCCCAGCCGATCGGTCCGTTCTCGACGACGTTCCGCGGTTCGAGGGCGTCGGTCTCCAGCGCCGCCTTCGAGGACGGGAGGTTCGGGTCGAGGCCGCCGAGTACCATCGACATCGCGTTCCTCGCCGCAGGCGGGCGAAGCTCCGGGCTCTCCACGGGGTAGTCGGTCACGGACGGCACCTCGCCACCGTCCTCGTCGTCGTACACGACGACACGCATCACCATCCCGAACAGCTGGTGTGTCGGGCAGACGAGGTCGTAGACGCCCTCGGCCCCGAACTGGTAGAGCCAGTACCCCTCGGCGGGGATCAGCGGCGAGGCGATCGGACCGACGCCGTCGGGCACCCGGTTCTGTCGCCCGTGCCGCTCGTGGTAGGCGGCGACGGCGTGGTCCGGCGACTCCGCGTCCCACAGGACGACGTCGCCCGGCAGGACGTGCAGGCCCGCGGGGTCGAAGTGAAAGCCGGCCGTGGCCACGAGCGCCTCGGCGACGTCGGTGAGGGACTGCTCGCCGAACGGCGGGCCGAGGTCGACCGTCTCGTCCGGGAGGTCCTCGGACACGTCCCCGTCCTCGGCCGCCGAGTTAACCTGCTCGATCGCCGTCGGGGAAAGGGCGCTCGCCTCCGCGATAGCGAGCAAGACCGGTGCGAGGTCGGTGTGCAGTTCGACCTCGTGACTCGGCCGGGTCGGGGGCCGAAAGTCGTCGAGGCAGTCGGGTCGCGTGTCGAGGTGGTCCCCGTGCCCGTCGCCGACGCAAGGGCTGGTTCCGGCCGACGGCTTCCCGAAGACCGGGTCGACGTAGTTCGGGTTCGAGCCCCCGCCACCGGGTCCCGGCCCGGTTCCCGTCGTCGCGACCGCCCCACCGGCGCCGAGCGACAGGGCCGCGGACGCGCCCGCCGCGCGCAACACGGCGCGCCGCGCGAGGGTGGTCAGGTCACCGGATCTGTGCCTCCCGCTCTCCGCACCACCTTCCTCGGTACCCGTTCACGAGACACCAGCTCGGGGAGATGACACTCCACCAACATTGATTTTTCGGTCCGAGCGAGCTGAAAACTGGTCCGTCTGCCGGTTGTCGGGCGCGATCACGCCGACGGGGCGCCCGTCAGCCGTACTCGGCTTTCGCCCCGTCGGCGTGCTTGTCGGCCAGCCGGACCGGCTCGGGGAGCTTGTAGCGGCCGACGCAGCGCTCGACGAGGTCGACGGCGGTCGCCGCGCCGACGCGGTGGCCCGGGCTGACGTACAGGGGGTTGACGACGCCGGAGTCGAACTGCCGGGACTGGTAGGCGTAGCCGATCACGGTCCCGTTCGGGGCGTCGACGTCCTCGTCGGCCTCGATCGGGGTGCGCCAGCCCGCGGGCCGGCCCCCGGTCGCCTCGCGGGGGCGGCCACACAGCAGGCGCTTGGCGACGCCGACGGTCGGGCAGTCGAGGACGGTTCCGAGGTGGGTCGCGAGGCCCGCCTGTCGGAAGTGGATCCGGCCGCTCCCGTCGACCAGCAGGAGGTCGGGGTCGCTGTCGAGGGTCGTGAGGGCGTCGAGCGCCGGCCCGCCCTCGCGGAAGGCGAGCAGCCCCGGCACGTAGGGGATCGACAGCGGCGTGACCGCGTGGTGGCGCTCGACGACCGCGTCGCCGCGGGTGACGACGACGGCGCTGACCGCACGCTCGGGGTCGTCGAGGAACGCCTGGTCGACGCCGGCGACCAGCGCTCGTCCCGACGCCCCGCCGGCCGCGTCCGAGAGGGTCGGTCCGTCGAGACCGACGGTGGCGGGGTCGACGGGGAGGTCGTCCACGAAGCGAGCGGCGTCGGCGACGGCGTGCTGGGTCGCGTACATCGCCTCGCGGTCGGCGTCCGGGTCGGGCACGAGGTCGGGGCGGACGACCTCCATCGGCGTCACCGACGACGACCGGGGCCGCCCGGCCCGCCGGGGCCGCCCGGCCCACGACCGCCGCCGAACGTCAGCCGGTCGGGGACGCTCCGTTCGCCGCGGACGTACTGCCCGTAGGCGAGGCCGACGGCGAGCCCGGCGAGGTGCGCGAAGTGGGCGACGTTGCTCTGGCCGGCGGCCTGTGCCACGCTCTGGTCGACGAAAAAGACCACCGAGACGAGGGCGAACCCGAGCGTGAACAGCCAGATCGGGATCGGGAGGAGGAAGTAGAGATACACCCGGAGGTGGGGGTTGAGGACGGTGAGCACGCCGAGGACGGCGAAGGCGGCCCCGCTGGCGCCGAGGACGGCCGTCGCGCCCGTGGTTCCGAACAGCCCGAGTTCGGCGAACGCGACGTGCGAGAGGACGTGCGCGAGCCCCGCGACCACCCCGCCGACGAGGAACAGCGCGGCGAAGCGCTTCGAGCCGACGTACCGCTCGACGATGGGGCCGAAAAAGTAGATCACGATGCTGTTGCCCACGATGTGGAGAAAGGAGAGCGGGTTGTGGGCGAACACCGAGGTCACCCACGTCCACACGTAGAGCAGGTGGTCCGACCGGAGGACGAAAAGCGTCGCGAAGGCGTCGCGGGGGAGCACGCCCTGTCCCGAGAGGACGAGCACGACCCACTCCAGGGCGAACGTGACCCACATCAGCCCGAGCACGAGGTAGGCGACGTTGCCCCGGAAGTAGCCCGCGACCCCGCCGGTGGCCGTGAGCCGGTCGAGCAGCCCCCGGTCTTGCCCGCCCCGCCGGTCCACGCTGTCGTCGAAACCGCTGTCGAACACCCCGTCGGGGTCGTTCCAGTCGTCGAGGCCCGGACAGTCGTGGTTCTCCGGGAGCCGGTGGTCGGCGCAGAACGTCTCCCCGCAGCGCCGACACTGGTACGGCAGCTCCTCGTGGCTGCCGCACTCGTGACACTGAGCCATTACCCCGACATGGGGGGCCGTCCTTGAAAAATGGACCCGTCCGCGACGCCTACCGACGCGAGGTCGCCGCGTGCTCCTCTTCGTCCTCGTCCGTCTCGACCGCCGACGGGTGGTTCGCGGGGACGACGGTCACGTGCGCCAGGCCGGGGTGAGGAGCGGTCGTTGCCATCGGCAGTCGCTTGGGGCGCGAGCCACAAGAATATTACTACCGGGAATAATCCGAACGTATCGCGGCGGGGGAGCCGTATTACTCCGGAGAATGGAGAGGCGCCCCGGTTCTCGTGGCGGGCTACGCGAACTTCTCGTCGTAGAGCTCCTGGGCGTGTTCGATGGCGTCCATCGCCGCCTCGCGGTCCTCGAAGCCGAGCGTCTCCGTCTCCTTGCCCTCCTCCAGGTTCTTGTACGTCTCGAAGAACTCCGCGATCTCGTCGCGCTGTTGCGTGCTCAGGTCGTCGACGTCCTCGACGTGGTCGTGGCGGGGGTCCTGACTCGGGACGGCGATCACCTTGTCGTCTTTCTCGCCGTCGTCGTCCATCCGCATCAGCGCGACCGGGCGCGCCTCGACGATGCAGCCGGGGAACGTCTTGTCCTCGACCAGGACGAGGACGTCGAACGGGTCCCCGTCGTCGTAGTACGACTGCGGGATGAACCCGTAGTCGGAGGGGTAGTGGACGT
>JBDGTB010000044.1:0-11090 GCA_042217235.1 Haloferacaceae archaeon
CGACGAGGTCGTCGAGGTGCTCGCGCGCGGGTTCGGGCGGCGTCCCGCCGAAGGTCGGGTCGGCGTCACAGCGCAGGCGGACGACGTCCGCGCCGGCACGTTCGAGGAGCGCGTCGGTGACGCCCCGGCCGCTCCCGTGCATCGCGTCGTAGGCGACCGTGAGCCCCGACAGGTCGCGGTCCTCGAACGCGAGCGCGTGGTCGACGTACGGCGACAGGAGGTCCGCCCGCGCGACTGACCCGTCGCCGGCGGGGGCGTCGTCGCCCAGGCGGGCCTCGATGTCGTCGGTCACGTCGGGGAGCGCCGGCGCGCCGTCCGCCGGGACGAACTTCACGCCGTTGTACGACGGTGGGTTGTGCGAGGCGGTGACCATCAGCGCGCCCGCGGCGCCCCGCTCGACGACGTTCCACGCGACGACGGGCGTCGGCCGGTCGCGCTCCGGCAGGGTCGCGTCGTAGCCCGCCGCCGCCAGCTCCTCGGCGAGCGACTCGGCGAAGCCCTCGGAGGTCGCCCGCGCGTCGTACCCGACGAGCACCTCGCCCGTCGCCCCCTCGGCCGCGAGGTGGGCCGCGACCGCGCGCCCGACCGTCCGCACGCGCTCGTCGGTGAACTCCTCCAGCGTCGCCCGCCAGCCGTCCGTTCCGAACGAGATGCCCATACGGACACAGTCGCCGACGGAACCAAAAAGGGTGCCACGAGCGGCGACACCGTGCGCTCGATTATCAGATCTAAGACGCGGTGGATAATTTCATTACTGGTTCGAGGGTAACTCCCGACGCATGGTCCTGACCGAGCGGTTCGCGGCGCTCGCCGCCGCGAACTGGGAGCTCGTGGTGCTGTACCCGGTCGCGACGGTCTTCCTGCTCGGTCTCTACCGTTACAGTGGTCCGAGGAGAAAGCCCACGGCTAAAGCCGTGGGATGAATCCGACACCTCCCGAAACAACTACGGCGGTTCGTGTCATAGGTTGTGCTACCGAGTCTCGGGTAAGGATATGCACGCCAGCAGGGCGGTAGATGAAGCCCGCTATCCGAGTCGGGGGCCGCACTGGCACGGCCCACAACCCCACCGTCGGTGCGACGAGTGGGGAACCTCTCCGTCGTGGGCACGGTCTGTGACCGTGGAACCCCACGACTTCAGTCGTGGGAGGATGTCAGGAGACGGGGATCCCGGTCGGGATCGGGGCCCTGCTCGTCCCCCCGGTGACGGTGACGGGCTTCGCGCTCGCCTACTGGGTCCACGTCCGGCTGTCGATAACGATGCTCCAGGCGCTCGGCTGGCTGTGTGCGGCGCTCGTTCCCCTGCTCCTGCTGTACGACGTGCTGTTCACGAGTCGCCGCTCCCCGTCCCGACCAGGGCCTCCTTCCGGGGACGGCTGAACGACTTGATCTCGGCCTCGCGGGACATCGCCGCCGAGCGCGTCTCGTAGGTCTCGACGTGGACGAGCGCGACCGGGGTCCGCCCACGGGTGTACTTCGCTCCCTCGCCCGCCTCGTGTTCGGCGACGCGCCGCTCGACGTCGGTCGTGTAGCCCGTGTAGTAGCTCCCGTCGGCACACTCGAGGACGTACACGTGGTGCATCCGGGCGGCCGTCCGTGCCCGAGCGCCCTCAATCCGCCGACCGACGGCGCCGTCCGGGGCCGGGCGGACGCGGCGTTTCGGGGGCGTCCGGGCGGCCCGGGGCCGTCCCCGGAGCCGCGCCCGGCGGCTGAGCGAGGGTGTATATAAATCCACAGGGCGGATCGCTCGGATTCGCGGTGCGATCCGGTACGTGCGCCGCGTTTGGGAAATCTTATTAATAAGGCCGTGGAACGAGGCCCTGTATGGCAGACCTGATTGTCAAAGCCGCCGTGAAGGAAGCGCTGCAGGACAAGAACGTCGCCTCGGACTTCTACGACGCGCTCGACGAGGAGGTCGCCGAGCTGCTCGAGGACGCCGCCCGGCGTGCCGAGGCCAACGACCGGAAGACCGTTCAGCCCCGCGACCTGTAAGCCGGTCCCCCCTCTTCGCGTTTTTCGTCAGGGTCGAACGACCCGCACCCCGTCAGCCGACCCCACGTGAACCTCGTCGGCAAGGTCGACGAACAGCCCGTGCTCGACGACGCCCGGGACCGCGTCGAGACGGCCGGCCAGCCCCGCCGGGTCGGCCACCGCACCGAAGTCGCAGTCGAGCACGAGGTTCCCGTTGTCGGTGACGACCGGGCCGTCCTTGCGCTCGGCCGCGCGGAGCGTCGGCTCGCCGCCCGCCTCGCGCACCCGCCGGGCGACCGCCGCCCGGGCGTCGGGGAGCACCTCGACCGGCACGGGGTGGTCCAGCGCGTCGGCGAGCTTCGACTCGTCGACGACGACGACGAACCGGTCGGCGGCGGCGTCGATCACCTTCTCGCGGGCGTGTGCGGCGCCGCCGCCCTTGACGAGCGCGGCGCCCCCGTCGACCACCTGGTCGGCGCCGTCGATCGCGACGTCGACGGCCTCGACGTCGGCGAGCGCGACGAGCGGGACGCCCGCCTCGCGCGCCACCGCCCGCGACTGGTGTGACGTCGGCACGCCGCGGGCGTCCAGCCCGGCGTCGACGGCCTCGCCGAGCGTCCGGATGGCGTGTGCGGCGGTGCTCCCGGTTCCGAGCCCGACGGTCGTCCCGTCGGCGACCAGCGCCGCGGCGGACTCGCCCGCCCGGCGCTTCGCGGCCTCGCGCCCGCCTTCGTCGGTCATGCTCGAACCCACCCGCGCACCCCCCATAAACGACGGGTTACCTGGCGCCGGGGGTTACTTGGCGCCGGACGCGACAGTTCCGGTATGGTCCCCCTCGTCGCCCTCGCGCACCTGACGGTCCGGGTCGTGCACGTCCTCGCGATGGCCGCCGTCGTCGGGGGCGCCTGCGTCGCCGCCGCCCTCCTGTGGCGCGACGTCGCGCCCCTGGCGACCGCCGTCACCTACGAGTGGCTGTTCTGGGCCGGCGCCGGCCTCCTCGTCGCCACCGGCGTCGGCAACCTCGGCGCGCTCGCGCCCGCGGTCCCGGGCGGGCGCTGGGGCGCCGTGCTCGCGGGCAAGCTCGTCGCCGTCGGCGCCCTGCTGGTCGGGTCGCTGCTCCGGACGCTCGTGGTCTGTCGGGTCCGCGCCGGCGCACCCCTCCCCGCGCGGCGGCTGCGCCGCGGGTACGGGGCCACCGCGGCCGTCCTCGTCGGCGTCGTCGTCCTCGCGGAGGTGCTCGCCCATGGCTGAGGGCGACGCCGAGGGCGGGACGGCCGGCGACGAAGCGGCCGACAGGGGCGGGACGGCCGGCGTCGGGGACGACCCGCTCGCCGCGTGGGCGGTCGGGACGCTGCACGCGACGCTGTTCATGCTCGTCCCCGTCGGCGCCGCGCACGCGGCCGGCGCTCTCGGCGACCTGCTCGCCGGCGTCGGCACCGTCGCCGCCGTCGCGCTGTTCGCCCTCGTCTGGGCCGCGGTGTGGGCCGCGAGCCGCCGGTGGCTCCGGGACGC
The DNA here is from genome assembly GCA_042217235.1 of Haloferacaceae archaeon. GTDB lineage: Archaea > Halobacteriota > Halobacteria > Halobacteriales > Haloferacaceae > A07HB70. Next base: position 3,482 of record JBDGTB010000044.1, read on the forward strand.
GGACCCCGACCGGCCGCTCGGGACCGTGACCGGGGGCGCGACGTGGGGCGCCGCCGCCGGCCTCGGCGTCCTCCCCGGCGTCGTCCTCGCGGTCCTCGTCGCGACGGGCAACCTCCCGCTCGCCGCCCTCCTCCTGCTCGCCGGCGCCGTCGTCGCCCCGCTCGTCGGCGGGGCGAGCGGTGCCCTCCTGGCCGTCGTCGACCTCGTCCTGCTCCGGACGGCGCGGCTGGCCGCGCCCGCGTGACGTCGGCCCCGACGACCGCGTGACGTCGGCCCCGACGACCTCGACCCGGGCGCGCGGAACGCGTCGAGCGGGGCGCCGTGGCGCTCGCCGGCGGCGACCCGGGCGACAGATTCAACAGGGGAGTCACCGCACCGGAGGGGCAATGGAGCGGGAGGAGTGGCTGTTCGCGGTGACGATGAGCGCGGTGCACGGGCTCGACCACCTGCTGAAGCGCCTGTTCCCGCCGCTCGTCCCGGTGTGGGCCGCGGCGTTCGGCTTCCCGCTGTGGAAGCTCGGCGCGGTGCTCGGCGCCCACACCCTCGGGTCGGCGATAGGTCAGGCGCCGCTCGGGCACCTCGCGGACCGGCACGACCGCCGGCGGCTGCTCGCGGGCGGGGTGGCGCTCGTCGGCCTCGGGACGGTGGCGGTCGGCGCGGTCTCCGGGACCGCGTGGGGCGGCGTGACCGTCGCCGGCCAGGCGTTCGGCGGCCGGTTTCTCCTCCTGCTCGCAGCGATGGTCGCGGCGGGGCTCGGGTCGAGCGCCGTCCACCCGACGGGCTATCCGCTCATCTCGGCCAACGTCGACGGCGACCGCCGGGGGAAGGTGCTCGGGATGTGGGGGAGCGCCTCGAAGTTCGGCGACGGGCTGGCGCCGCTGTTCGTCGGCGTGCTCCTGATCGTCGTCGCGTGGCACTGGATCCTCGTCGGGTTCGGCCTGCTCACGCTCGCCGCCGCCCTCGCCTTGCTCCTCGTCCTCCGCGAGTTCGACACCCGGCCGGCCGACCCGGACGCGGCCGACACGGCGACCGAGGCGGTGACCGGCGACCGCCGGCGCTTCATCTACCCGTTCGCCGCCGTGGCGGTCTACTTCGCGGTCCAGATCGCGGCCGCGAACGCCGTGACCGTGTTCCTCCCGCAGTTTCTCACCGCCACCTACGACCTCGCCGTCTCGGTCGCCGGCGTCTCGCTGACCGCCGAGTCGACGGCGAGTTTCTACTACGCTGCGCTGTTGATCGTCGCCGGCGTCGTCCAGCTCGGCACCGGCGAGCTCACCGACCGCCACGACCCGCGCCTGCTGCTCGTCGCCTTCCTCGTCGTCGCCGCGGCGGCGGTCGCGACGCTCGCGCTCCTCGCCCCGACCCCGCCCTTTCTGCTCGCCGTGCTCGTCGTGCTCGGCGCGGGGCTCTGGGGGCTCAACCCCGCGCGCGACCAGCTGGTGAGCGAGATCGCCCCGGCGGGCGGCGAGGGCAAGACGTTCGGCTACCTCTGGACCGGCGCGCTGCTCGTCAGCGCCGCCTCGCCGCCGGCCGTCGGCTACGTCGGCGACGTCGCCGGCCTCCGGACGGGGTTCGCGCTCGTCGCGGCCCTCATTCTCCTCTCGGGCGTCCCGGTCGCGCTCCTGCTGAGCGACCGGGTGTACGTCGCCGAGGAGGGGATCGAGGCGGCACCGGGCGACTAGCGTCGGCGCGCGGCCGCTATCCGGAAGCGAGCGCGGGCGTCGGGTGGACGACTGCCGTCCAGGAGTGTGCGAGCGGCGGAGCGCAGGCCGACCGGGCGCCACCACCGACGGCTACAGCCGGTCGCGGACGGCGTCGGCGTCGTGGGCGAGCTCGATCCGCCGGGAGCGGCCGCGCCCCTCCACGTCGGCGTACTCGGCGTCGAGGATGCCGACCTGGTCGAGCTTGTTGAGCACCTCCGAGTAGCGGGTGTAGCCGAGGCCGGTCGCCTCGTGGAACGCATCGTACACCTCGCCGGCGCGCTCGCCGTCGTGCTCGGCGACCACCTCGACGAGCGCGCGCTCGGAGTCGCTCAGCTCGCGGAGGCGCCGCGAGAGGTGGACGTACTTCGACTTCTCGTAGGCCTCGTCGACGTCCCCGGTCGAGATGGTCCGGCTGGCGCGCATCTCGGCGTTCAGCCCCGCGCGGTGGAGCAGGTCGATCCCCACCCGCAGGTCGCCGCTCTCGGCGGTCAGGTCGGCGACGTAGGACAGCGTCTCGCCGTCGACGACCCCGTCGTGGAAGCCACGCGCCACCCGCTCGCGGAGGATGTCGTAGGTCTCCTCGGCGTTGTACTTCGGGAAGAACACCTCTTCCGGGCGGAAGACGCTCCGCACGCGCCCGTCGAGGTCCGCCATCATGTCGAGGTTCAGGTCCGAGGAGACGACGATGACGCCGATGCGGGCGCCGGCGTGGACCTCGTGGGCCCGCAGGAGCGAGTACAGCGCGTCGGAGGCCTCGTTCTCGTAGAACAGGTAGTTCACGTCGTCGAGCGCGACCACGAGCGTCTCGTCGTCCTCGACGAGCCGGTCGGCGATCTGGCCGAACAGCTTCTTGAACGAGATGCCCGACGACGGCGGCTCGTAGTCGAACACGTCCTCGAACACCCGCGAGAACACCGCGTAGCGCGTCGAGTCCAGCTGACAGTTGACGTGGACCGTCCGCACGTCGGGCTGGCCGCCGAGTTCGCCGAACAGCTTCAGGATCGCCGTCGTCTTGCCCGTCCCCGGCGGCCCGCGAACGACGGTGTTCAGCGGGCGCGAGCCGCGCACCGCCGGACGCAGGGCGTACTTCAGGCTCTCCAGCTGCGTCTCGCGGTGGTCAAACGTCTCGGGGACGTAGTCCACCTCGAAGACGTGCTCGTCGCGGAACACCGACTCGTCCCACGAGAGCATCCCCTCCTCGGGGTCGTCGCGCATCACTTTCACCACGCTCGGGCGACCACTTGAACGTTCGCCCGCGGGGGGAAGTGGTAGTGTTCAGATTAGCTGATTCCATGCGAAGGCAAACGCTTGCAACCAGTTTTCGACGGTCTCTACGTCGGCGTGGCTGAAACAATTTGAGAATTGGTTGGTTCGACGTTTTACTTCTCTGAATACACGTTCGACGGCGTTCCGATTCCCATGTGTTTCATGGCGGAATCGGAGGCCATGACGGTGACAGGCCGCCTGCAGCCACGGTGCGCCATCGACGAGAAAAACTGCATTGTCGACGAGATGTTTCTCGCGGAGTTCCGAAATGAACATCTCGGTCAGCGCCTGTGTTCTCGTCGGAAACAAGCGGACGTGGAGCAGGCGATTCGTTGCGGGATCGACGGCAGCGTACAGCCAGTATCGCTCGTCGTTGAGCTGGATCACGGTCTCGTCAATCGCAACGTGATCCGGGTTAGCACCGTCAAGCGGCTGTAGATCGGCCTTCTGTACCCAGTTATGAACGGTGGATCGACAGCGATCGACACCCAACCTATCGAGAATAGAAATGGTATCCGAAAGTGATAGACCAGCCAGATGGAGTCGGATACCGAGCTTCATCGCCGGCTCGGGTGTCGCCTCTCGCTCCAGAAAATCTAACTCGAAGCAGTCGCTACCACCGACGAGGCGGGCGATTTCTGCCATAGACCAGCCGAAAATCGCACCGCCTCACTCTTCATCCTTATCTGAACACCGCCGGGGGAAGTAGACCAAAGGCTAAAGCCCGAGCGCGGTCAACCGAGGAGCATGAGCACGGAGACCGAGGAGACAGAGGACGACCTGCGCGAGCGGGTCACGAACTTCCTCCGGCGCAACTTCCCGCAGATCCAGATGCACGGCGGGAGCGCCGCGATCCAGGAGCTCGACCCCGAGACGGGCGAGATCCACGTCGCCCTCGGGGGCGCCTGCTCGGGGTGTGGCATCTCCCCGATGACGATCCAGGCCATCAAGAGCCGGATGGTCAAGGAGATCCCCGAGATCACGGAGGTCCACGCCTCGACGGGCATGGACGGCGGCATGGGCGGCGAGGGCGGGATGAGCCCGTCGTTCCCCGGCGAGACGACCGAGGACGACGGCGCCGACGACGAGGGGCCACAGGCCCCCTTCTGAGCGGACCCCCGGCCGCGAGGGCCGGACCAGGGTCAGCGCTCACCTGTCGACCTCTCCCATGATGGTCTCCAGGCTGCCGAGCGTCGCGATCAGGTCGGGGACGTACTCGCCCTCGACCATCTCGGGAAGCGCCTGGTGGTTCGGGGAACGTTCGCCCGGAGCGTCCGTTCGTCCTCGGGCCAGCCCTCGAGGAGGTCGACGCACTGCTCGATCAACGTCGCGGACTCGGCCATCTCCCGGAGGCGGACGAGCAGGCGGGCGAAGTTGTCACACCCGTCCTCGGTGACCACGTCCCAGTCCAGTTCGTCGTAGTAGCCGTACGGGTCGTCCCGGCGCAGGCCGTCGTCGATCCCCGACCCGCGGGCCACCGGCCCGGTGCATCCGTACCGCTTCGCTACCTCGGGCGGGAGCGCGCCCGTGTCCCTCGACGTACCGCCTCGCCGTCGAGGCAGTTTCAAGTGCGCCGGTGGGGACCGGCGAACGATGCGCTCCCTCCGCGTGGTGCTCGACCCGGACGAGGCGACGACCCACCCGATGCAGGCGTTCGTCCGCGACCACGCGGACCTGCGTGACTACCGACTCCTCCGATTCAACCCGACCGCCGAGGGCGACGTGGCGCTCGTCTTGCACGTCCGCGGCGACCGCGCGGCCTACGAGTCGGCGCTCGCCGAGTACGGCCCGGCGACGTCCGCGGTCGCCGACGGGCGGGGGTCGTCGTTCTACGTCTACGCGCGCGAGTCGCTGTCCGGGGCCGAGGAACGGCTGGTGTCGGCGTTCACCCGGGCGGGGCTGGTGGTCGTCTCGCCGGTCGCGTACCGCGACGACGGGACGATCGCCCTCGGAGTCGTCGGGCCCGGCGACGCCCTGCGGGCGGCGCTCGCGGCCGTCCCGGACGGCGTCGGCGTGGACGTGCGCCGCGTCGGCCGGTACGACGCGGCGGCGCTCGCGCCGGCCGGCCGCCTCACCGACCGCCAGCACGAGGCGCTCCGGGTCGCGCACGCGCTCGGGTACTACGAGACGCCGCGGGCGGCGACGACCGCGGACGTGGCCGACCGGCTCGGCTGTGCGCCGGGGACGGCGGCCGAACACCTGCGGAAGGCGGAGGCGCGACTCGTCGAGCGGGCGGTCGGGAGCGACCGCCACGACGGCTGAACCCGGTGACGCGCCGCGACCGAACCCGACGGCCGGGTCCGGCGACGCTCCGGGACGGAACGCGACCTTTATTCGCCCGCCGCGGGGTATCGAGGGGTATGAGCGACGACGCCGGGGTCGAGAACGTCCTGTTCGTCGTGATGGACACGGTCCGGAAGGACCGGCTCACCCCGTACGGCTACGACCGGGCGACGACGCCCGGGCTCGCCGACTTCGCCGAGGAGGCGACGGTGTTCGACGAGGCCGTCGCCCCCGCGCCGTGGACCCTCCCCGTCCACGCCTCGCTTTTCACCGGGATGTACCCGAGCGAACACGGCGCCGACCAGGAGAACCCGTACCTGGAGGGGGCGACGACGCTCGCGCAGACGCTGTCGACCGCGGGCTACGACACCGCCTGCTACTCGTCGAACGCGTGGATCACCCCCTACACCCACCTGACCGACGGCTTCGACGACCAGGACAACTTCTTCCAGGTGATGCCCGGCGACCTGCTCTCCGGGCCGCTGGCGCGCGCGTGGCGGACGCTCAACGACAACGACCGGCTGCGGGCCGTCGCCGACAAGCTCGTCTCGCTCGGCAACACGGCCCACGAGTACCTCGCCGGCGGGGCGGGCGCGGACTCGAAGACCCCGGCGGTGATAGACCGCACCCAGTCGTTCGTCGAGGGCGCGAGCGGCGAGGGCTGGTTCGCGTTCGTCAACCTGATGGACGCCCACCTCCCCTACCACCCGCCCGACGAGTTCGCCCGCGAGTTCGCCCCGGGCGTCGACTCCACGGAAGTGTGTCAGAACTCCAAGGAGTACAACGCGGGCGCGCGAGGGATCGACGACGAGGAGTGGGAGGCGATCCGCGGGCTGTACGACGCCGAGATCGCCCACGTCGACGACCAGCTGACCCGGCTGTTCGACTGGCTGAAGGCCCGCGGCGAGTGGGCCGAGACGATGGTGGTCGTCTGTGCCGACCACGGCGAGCTCCACGGCGAACACGACCTGTACGGCCACGAGTTCGCGCTGTACGACCCGCTGGTCAACGTCCCGCTGCTGGTCAAGCACCCGGCGCTCGACGCCGGCCGTCGGGGGGACACCGTCGAGCTGCTCGACCTGTATCACACGACGCTCGACGCGCTCGGCGTCGAGGGGGGCCGGCCGGCCGCCGCGGGCGAGGAGGCGGTCGCCCGCGACCGGCGGCGGTCGCTGCTCGCCCCGGAGTACCGGTCGTTCCCGACGGCACCCGACCCGGACGCGCCCGCGGACCCCGGCCAGCGCGGCGGCGGCGACTACGGCTTCGTGGAGTACTCCCGTCCCGTCGTCGAGCTCAAACAGCTCGAGGAGAAAGCGAGCGCCGCCGGCGTCGAACTCGAGGAAGACTCGCGGTTCTACGCCCGGATGCGCGCCGCGCGCCGCCCGGACGCGAAGTACGTCCGGGTCGACCGCGTGCCCGACGAGGCGTTCCGGCTGGACCGGGACCCCGGCGAGCTGGAGAACCTCGCGAGCGGGGCCGACGACGGGGTGCTCGCCGCGACCGAGCGGGCGCTCGCGGCGTTCGAGCGCGACGTCGGCGGGGCCTGGACGGGCGCCGCCGACGGCGACGTCGACGACGGGGCCGTCGCGGAGATGGACGCGGAGGCCCAGGAGCGCCTGCGCGACCTCGGCTACCTGGAGTAGTGCGACCGCTCGTCACCGAATCGCCGCGTCGACCGCTCAGTCCTCGGTCCAGTAGTAGATGTCCTCGCGGGGCGCGCCGCAGTCCGGACACGTCTCGGGGAGCTCCTCGATGTCGCCCATGGCGCCGCAGTTCGCACACCGCCACGTGAGCTCGGCCTGCCCGTACTCGTGGCCCGCGCGCTCGTGTTCGACCGACAGCGACTCGATGCCGGCCTCGGTGGAGACGTAGAAGCCGTGCTCGTCGAAGCCGCGAACCGTGCCGAGGCGGTCGCCGTCGCCGTTGTAGATGACGCTGCCGATGGAGACGGTCGGGTCGTCGCTCATGCGCGGTCGTTCGCTGCCCACGGGGAAAAAGCGGACGGCGGGCCCGACGCTCCCGCAATAATTATTGGCTCGCTGTCCGGACCACGTGTCGGGGACGCATGGACGATCTCGAAACCCATCTCAGGGCCGCACTCGACACCGACGACCCGACAGAGAAGAACTTCCACATCCGCCACGCGCTCCAGATCTACGGCGACGTCACGCTCGCCGCGGACTAACGGCCCGCCCGCGGGGTTCGCCACCGCCGATCCGGCGTCGTCTCGGGACCGAACGGCGGACCGACGGTTTCGCGACGAACGGACCCGACTCTCGGCTCCTCACGTCCGTTCGTCGCCAGAAAGTCCGGGTGCGAGAATCGAACCCGCGTCTCAGCCTCCACAAGGCTGAAGG
>JBDGTB010000079.1:0-10851 GCA_042217235.1 Haloferacaceae archaeon
GGGCGACGAACTCGGCGAGTTCGACCTCGACCTCGGTCGGCGCGCCGTACATCGGTCCGGCGCTGGCGTGTGACTGGACGGCCGCCTCGACCGGCTCGGGCAGGTCGTGGCCGAGCAACAGCGGGCCGTAGCCCATCACGTAGTCGACGTAGCGGTTGCCGTCCACGTCGACGACGTGGCCGCCGTCGCCGCGCTCGACGACGAACGGGTACGGCCGGACCGCCCGCACCGAGGAGTTCACCCCGCCGGGCATGGTCGACAGCGCGCGGTCGTACAGCTCGCGGGACCGCTCGTGGTTCATGCGGCGGGGTGGGTCCCCCGGGCGCAAGTAGGTGACGCTCCGGCCGCCGTCGCGGGCGCCACACCCCCTCACCCGGCCGGCAGGACGGTCGGCGTGTCCGTCCGGTGGCGGGCCAGGCGGCTGACGTTCCGGAACGACTCGGCCCGCCGGACGCCCGCCGGGGTCGCCCGCACGACGACCCGGAGGGAGGCGACGGACGCGACGGTCACGCCCTCGGTCGCCCGCAGGCGCTCGACCGTCGACGCCGTCCGTCGCTCGGCGGCCGCCGCGCGCGCTCGCTCCAGCTCCCGCTTGTACGCCGTCGTCCCCGGCGTCGCGTCCACGTCGAGCGCGTCGCGGTCGACCTCGCGGAGGTTGAGGACGACCCCGACCCGCTCGTCCGGCCCCGCCGCCGCGAGCGCCCGGTCGAGCTCCGGCGTGCGCTTCCCGTAGCGCTCGCGGGCGGCCCGCTCGGCGCGCGCCTCGACGCGGCTCCGGTTCGCGACGGTGCCGTTCGCGGCGACGAACGCGTCGACGACCTCGGAGCCGGCGCGCACCTTGGCGTGGTAGTAACACTCCCCGAGGAGCGGGTAGTCGACGACGGCCGACGCCACGACCGACACCCGGTCGCGCGGGACGCCCCGTTCGCTCGCGACGTGGTCGAGGGCGGTCCGGCGGAGGCGGTCGGTGTCCGCGGGGCAGTCGACGGCGGGCGTTCCGGTCGCGGCGTGGCCGGTCACGGTACCGGATGTCGTGAGTCCGGGGCGGGTGCCGTCGACGCCGGACGGCGCAGCCGGACCGCCGCCGAGACAGCCGGCGAGCAGGACTGCGGCCGCCAGCGCGACGTGGAGGGTCGAGCGCGGGGAACGCGGTCGCACGTCCGGGCGTTCCCGTGCCGGCGGATAAGTGTCTTCAGGGGGGCGGGGCGCCCGTCGCGTCACGCGCGGCGCGACCGGCGACGGGCGGGACGGCGTCGGCGTGTCCGTCAGACCGCGGCGGGACCCTCCTTGCCGGTGCGGATCTGGCGGGCGGACTCGACCGGCAGCACGAACACCTTCCCGTCGCCCTTCTCGCCGGTGTGGCCCGCCTCGGCGATGGCGTCGACCACGTCCCGGGCGGGGATGTCCGCGACGACACACTCGACTTTCACCTTCTGGTGGAGGTCGACGGTGTACTCCTCGCCGCGCCACTGGCCGGTCTTGGCCGGCTGGGAGCCGCGCCCGGAGACGTCCGTGACCGTCAGCGAGGGCGCCCCGACCCCGGCGAGCCCCTCCTTCACGTCGGCGAGCTTGTCCGGGCGGACGTACGCCGTGACCATCTTGATCCCGCCGTCGTTCGGGCCGGCGCCGTCGGCGCGCAGGCCGCCGTCGGTCGCGACGTCGGGGCCGCCGAACTCGGGGTAGGTGTCGACGCCGTGCTCGGAGACGTCGAGCCCCTCGCGCTCGTGGTCCGGGTCGACGCGCGCCTGACCGAGGAGCTTGAACGCGCCGAACACCGCGGCGGTCGCGGCGACGGTCCAGGCGGCGATGACGACGACGCCGACGACCTGGGCCGCGAGCTGGGCGGCGGAGAACCCGCCCACGGCGACGAACGGGAAGGCGACCGCGCCCAGCACGCCCGCGGAGCCGTGGACGGGGAACACCGCACAGACGTCGTCGATCTTGAGCTTCCGTTCGACGAAGCCGAACACGAGCGGGAGCTGTCCGCCGGCGAGCAGGCCGACGGCGAGCGCGCCGACCCACGTGATCGCGTCCGTGTTCGAGGTGATGCCCACCAGCCCGGCGAGCATCCCGTTGGCGACGTAGAGGGTGTCGACCTTGCCGGTGCGCACGAGCGAGATCGACGCGGCGCCGATGGCGCCCGCGCCCATCCCGAGCGTGGTCGTCAGCGCGACGCGACCGACCGTCGAGCCGAACGCCGCGAGCTCGAGCGAGCCGTTCTCGGCGGCGAACACGCTCGCGGCCGTCCCGACGTTGAAGCCGTACCAGCCGAAACAGAGGATGAGCGTCCCGAGGACCGCGAACGTCAGCGAGTGGCCGGGGATGACGTTCACGCTCCCGTCCTCGTTGTAGCGGTCCATCCGCGGGCCGATGACCCACGCGGCGGTGAGGCCGGCGATGCCGCCCATGCCGTGGACGATCATCCCGCCGGCGAAGTCGTGGAAGCCGACGCCCAGGACGTTCGCCAGGAAGCCGCCGGCCCACGTGAACCCGGTGACGACGGGGTAGATGACCCCCGCGAGGAGGACCGTGTACCCCATGTACGCCCGCAGCTTCGCGCGGCCGGCGACCGCGCCCGAGACGATGGTCGCGGCGGTCATCGCGAAGACGGCGCCGAACAGCCAGCCGACCCACGCCGTCTCGGTGCTCGGCGCCAGCACGCTGCCGAACGCGCCGGCGACGGAGTAGCTCCCGCCGCCGGTCGCGCCGCCGACGATGCTCGACACCGCCGCGCCCACGAGGAAGTAGAGGACGACCCCGACGCTCCAGGTGAGCATGTTCTTCGTCAGCTGGTTCGCGACGTTCTTCGAGCGCACCTGACCCGCCTCCAGCATGGCGAACCCGGCGTGCATGAAGAAGATCAGGAACGTGACCGTCAGCACCCAGACGCTGTTCACGCCGGACGCGACCGTCCCCGGGTCGACCTGCAGCGGTGTGGCCGTCACGGCGACCCTCCCGCCGACTCCGTCGAAAGTCCACGAACGTGTGCTACACAACTGATTCCGACTGCGTTTGTACTCCGAATCACGGTCGAGTCTCTGGGAAGGGAATTATATAACGGTTGGCTTGACGAACATCTAAATATTCACGATACGGTAGACGCGCGTCGTATTTATAGTCGAATAAGGTCTGTTTAAGGTTGTATTCCGTCCGGATCCCGGACGATCGGCGCCGCCGGATCCGGACGTCCGTAGTGTATCGCCGCCGACATATCCGGTCGCCGGCGCGGCGCGCGAGCGGCCGGCGGCTACAGGCGCGGCGCCACGTCCTCGGCGAAGTAGGTGACTATCACGTCCGCGCCGGCGCGCCGGAGCGCGAGCAGGGACTCGGTCGCGGTCTCCTCCAGGTCGAGCCACCCCTTCTCCGCCGCGGCGTGGAGCATCGCGTACTCGCCGCTGACGTTGTAGGCCGCGACCGGACGGTCGAACGACTCGCGCACGCGCCGGACGACGTCGAGGTACGGGAGGCCGGGCTTGACCATCAGCACGTCCGCTCCCTCCGCGACGTCGAGGCTCACCTCCCGGACCGCCTCGCGGGCGTTGGCGGGGTCCATCTGGTAGTGGCGCCGGTCGCCGAACGCCGGCGCACCGTCGGCCGCGTCGCGGAACGGCCCGTAGAACGCGCTCTCGTACTTGGCGGCGTAGCTCATGATCGGCACGTCGTCGTGGCCGGCGTCGTCCAGCGCCGTCCGGACGGCGCCGACCATCCCGTCGGTCATGCTCGACGGCGCGACGACGTCGGCGCCGGCCGCGGCCTGCGAGACGGCCGTCCGCGCGAGCAGGTCGAGCGTCTCGTCGTTGCGGACGGTGAGCGTCGGGTCCGTCTCGGCGTCGGGTTCGAGCACGCCGCAGTGGCCGTGACTCGTGTACTCACAGAGGCAGACGTCGGTGATCACGGTCACGTCCGTCTCGGCGGCGATCCGGCGGGTCGCGCGCTGGACGACGCCGTCCTCGGCCCAGGCGCGGGTCCCGCGGTCGTCTTTCGACTCGGGGATCCCGAACAGCATCACGGCGCCGACCCCCGTCGCGGCGACCTCCTCGACGCGGGCGACGGCCTCGGAGACGGGGACCCGCTCCTGGTCCGGCATGGACTCGATCGCCCGGCGCTCGTCGGCCGTCGCGTCGACGAAGACGGGGGCGACGAGGTCCCGGGCGTCGAGTCGCGTCTCGCGGGCCAGCTCGCGGACGCCGTCCCGACGGAGCCGGCGCGGCCTGTCGGCGTTCATGGCCGGGAGGTTGCCGGTCCGAGAGGAAAACCGCGTCGCTTGCCCGGCAACGAGCGGTCGGGCCGCCGGCGCCGTCCGCTCTCCCGACACGCAAACGATTTAGCCACGCTCGCGAAAACTTCGTCCGATGGTCGCCGACGGCGTCGCCGCCATGCCGCCCGTCCTCCGGGACCTGGTCGCCTCGGAGTACGCCCTCGCCGTCCTCTTTCTCGTCTTCGTCCTGGAGGGGGCGATGCTGATGTACTTCATGCCGAGCGAGCTCGTGGTGCCGGGGGCGCTCGCGCTGCTCGGCAGCTCGTGGGGGCGCGTCGCGGCGGTGCTCGCGGTCGCGGTCTGTGGCGCGACCGCCGGGCAGTACGCCCTCTTTCGCCTCGCGCGCGACGCCGGGCGCGACCGCCTGCTGGCCTCGCGCTGGTTCCGGGTGAGCGACGAGCGCCTCGCCCGGTTCGAGCGCTGGTTCGACCGCTGGGGCGCCGTCGTCGTCCCCGTGAGCAACGCCCTGCCGTTCACGCGGGGGATGCTCACCGTCCCCGCCGGCCTCGCCGACCTCGACGGCCGCCGGTTCGCGGGGCTCTCGGCGCTCGGGACGCTCGCGTTCGAGGCCGCGCTCGCCGGCCTCTACCTGCTCGCGGACGCCCACCTCTGACCGCGCCGGTCTCCCGGCCGGATTCCCCCGCGATCCCCGCACCTATGTCAAGCGATAAGAACCAGGAGGCCACAAGGGGGTGTATGGTCGAGCGCGTGCCGACGGGGGTCGAGGGGCTCGATGCGGTTCTCGACGGGGGGATCGCCCGTAACGCGACGGTGCTGGTGAGCGGCAACCCGGGGACGGGCAAGAGCATCCTCGGGATGCAGTATCTGTACCGTGGCGTCCTGGAACACGACGAGAAGGGGATCTACCTCTCCTTCGAGGAGAACGAGTCGGACATCAGTCAGGCCGCCGCCTCGATCGGCTTCGAGGAGTGGGACGACCTCGTCGACACCGGCGACATCGTCGTGTACGACAAGCGCGACCTGCTCCAGGCCGACGACTTCTCGGCGACGTTCGACCAGGTGCTGGAGTACGTCGCCATCGAGGGGTACTCCCGACTCGTGCTCGACTCCTTCACGATGTTCTCGATGTTCTTCGAGTCCGAGCGCGACCGCCGGACCTACCTCCTGCGGTTCATCGACATCCTGAAGGAGAGCGGCCTGACGGCCCTCCTGATAAACGAGCAGGGGGCGATCTTCCCCGACACGGAGATCGACCTGGAGAACTTCCTCACCGACGGCAACATCTACCTCGCGCAGGTCCCGGCGAGCGGGGACGTGAACCGCTACGTCTGGGTGGCGAAGATGCGCAAGCAGAGCTTCGACAACGAGGTGTTCCCGCTGGACATCGGGCAGGGCGGGATCACCGTCCACGACGACGCCTCCGGGTTCTCGCTCATGAACTCGGGGTCGAACCCGTTCGAGCCCTGACCGCTCACTCCGTGAGCGTTCGCCAGGCGTCGTCGATCCGGTTTTTCACCGACGACCGGTCCTCCACCTCCACGGACACGCCCTCGTCGCCAAAGGAGAGCGTGACCCGATCCACCCCCCGCCTGTAGACGTCGACGCGGCGTCGCTCCTCGGAGAGCACGCTGTCCTCCAGCGTGAGCAGTCCGGCGTCCGACAGCTCCTCGATCCGTCGATAGCAGGTGGCGATGGGAACGTCGAGGTGGTCGCTCAGCTCCTGGGCCGAACGGGGTTCGTCGGTCGCCCCCAGGATCTCGGCGCTGTACTTGTTCCCCAGGACGCGAACGAGCTCGACGTCGTCCTCGCCCGGGTCGCCCCCTGTCGCCATGTATCGCCTGTGGTAATCCAAGCTTAAAAAAATACGTTGGCTCGTCAGACGCCGGAACGTCCGCCAGCGAGGGCGTTACGGTGTGATTTCCTCGCGGCCGTCGGACGGGGAGTATCGGTTCCGATAGCCAGAGACGGCGGTGGCGGGGGCCTCAGGTGCGGTCGATGTCGATCCGCTCCCGGATGGCGGCGAGCTCCTCGGACTCCGCGAGCTCCTCGATCCGTTCGCGGAAGTGGGTCTCGCAGAGGCCGACGCGGACGCCCTCCTTCTCGGCGGCGTAGGCGGCCTCGCGGTCGCAGTAGTGACACTGCATGCCCTCTCGTATGCTCCCCACGCGGTTTAACACTACGTTTCCGGCAGACGGTCGGCGACGCGCTCCCACCCCTCGCGGTCGAGGCCAGCGACCCCGAGCGTCCGGTCGTGGGCGTCGCTCCCGCCGGTGGGGACCAGGTCGTGGGTCGCGATCGCGCGGTCGACCGGCGCGGCGTCCACGTCGCGGTCGTAGGGGTAGCACCGCTCGACCCCGTCGAGGGCCGCCGTCAGCGCCAGCGCGCGCTCCGGGTCGCCGTACCGGAGCGGGTGGGCGAGCGCGACCAGCCCGCAGGCGTCCCGGAGGAGGGAGACGCCGCGCTCGAAGCCGGGGAGCTCCCGCGCGACGTAGCAGGGGCCGTCGCTCCCGATGAGCGCCGCGAACGCCTCGCCGTAGTCGTAGGGCGCGTCGCTCGCCTCGATCGCCGCGGCGACGTGTGGCCGCCCGACGCCCGGTTCGAGCGCCACGTCGACGGTCGCCCCCGTCTCGGCCTCCACGCAGTCGACCATCCGCCGGGCGCGCCGGACCCGGTCGCGCTGGATCCGGTCGAGCTCGGCCCGGAGCGCCGCGGTCCCCTCGACGCCGTACCCGAGCAGGTCGACGCGCAGGTCCCCCGCGTCGACCCGCAGTTCGACGCCGCGCACGAGTGTCACGCCGTCCCGGTCGGTCACCGGTGCGGACAGCCCCGGATGCAGCCGGTCGTGGTCCGTGACCGCCACGACCTCCAGCCCCGCCTCGCGAGCGCGGGACGGGACCTCCGCGAGCGACAGCCGGCCGTCGGAGGCGGTCGTGTGGACGTGGAGGTCCGCGACGGGCTCCATGGCCGGCGCTACGGCGCCCGGGCGAATACCGCTTGCGCCCGTTCCTTAATGGTCCTTAATGTGGGTCAGGGGCACCGGGGTGTCCAAGGACATGAACAGAAAATCATTAAAGTCTCCGTCCGCTCCCTCGGGATACGATGCAGTTGAACGGCACACGCGATCTGGTCCGGTCCATCGAGTACCCGACGACCCGAACCCGGCTGGTCGCCGACCACGGCGACCACGTCATCGAACTCCAGGGCGGCGAGGAGACGCTCGGCGCGGTGCTCGAGCGGATCGGCCGGGAGACCTACGAGGGGCCGGACGACGTCTTCGACGCCCTCTACACCGGCGTCGGCCACCAGGCGGTCGGCCGACGGTTCTACAGCGACCGGGACGCGTTCACGCCCGGCGAGCACGGCCACGAACAGGTCTCCTTCTGAGCGGCGGCGCCGTCGCGGCCCGCCCGCGCCGGCGGCTGGCGCGCCCGGTGGCCCGCCGACCCCAGCGGCTGGTCCGCCCGCGCTCGGGACAGTCCGACGAGCCCGCCCGCTGGCTCCGGCCCGCCCGACGCCGGCGATCCGTCCGCGACCGGGAGCGGGCCGGGCGTCACGCGAACAGGTCGGCGAGTCCCAGTCGGGGCTCCCCGACGGCGTACCCCTCGACCCGGCCGGACGGCCGGACGCGGTAGACGACCGCGGGGCGGTGGGCCGGCTCCGGGCGTTCGCCGAGGACGCGCCGCCAGTCGTCGTCGGGGAACGACGAACAGTCGACGAGCAGGACGGCCTCGCCGTCGCGGCCCGCCAGCTGGCCGTCGGTCTTGGCGTTCGCCGTCTCCCGGACCGCCGCGGCGGGCGTGCCCGCCGCGCGCCGGCTCGGCGCCACCGGACGGGTCACCTCGACGAGCGTCCCCCCGTCGGTCCGGTAGTCCAGCGAGTACCCCCCGGAGACCGACGCCTCGGGCGTCAGGCCGTGTCCCGCGTCGTCGAGCAACCGGGCGGCGTTCAGCTCGCCCATCGCGGCGCTCATCCGCGTCCGGTCGAGGGTCTCGGAGGTGCCGAGCTTCCCCGCCATCAGCTCGCGGTGGTCGTCGAGCGTCCCGCGGGCGAGAAACGACTCGTAGAATCCGAGCGCCTCGTCCCGGTCGGCGTCGGGAAACCCCATCGCGTGCTCGCGGAGAAACGACCGGGTCGACTCCCGTCCGTCCTTCGAGCACAGCACCGGGAGGAAGAACCACGCCACGGTCGGGTACGGCTCCAGCCACGGCTCCGCGTCGAGAAGCTCCGCGGTCAGCTCCCGTTCGGCCCACCGCGTCACCGCGTCGGGCGCCTCGTCGAAGCCGACCTTCTCCGTGCGCCACAGCTCCGGCGGCGTCTCCGTGTTCCCCAGCCAGAGGGCGGCGTCGTCGTCCCAGCAGATCAGGGCGGTGTCGCCGTTGTCGACGTCGAACCGCCGCGCCTCGTACCCGTCCGGCTCGCTGTACCACGGGCGGCGCATCGTCGCGCCGAGGTTGTCGTCGAGCGGGGCGGCGACCTGCCCCCGGATCCGGTCGATCGACCAGTTCCCGGGGGCGTGTCTGAACCGGAGCGGGCGTGCCACGTCGGCTCCTAGCCGGGCGACGGGCTTGTGCTTTCCGTCCCGCCCGGCCGTTAGGGACGAACTACCGTTACATATATGCCCGACGCGTTCACACGACAACGCGTATCATGGGAATGGGTGCCTATGACGAGGACGAGCACGAGCGTCGCGAGAAGAAGACGGGCCAGGTGACCGCCGAGACCGACGAC
Source organism: Haloferacaceae archaeon (assembly GCA_042217235.1). Lineage (GTDB taxonomy): Archaea > Halobacteriota > Halobacteria > Halobacteriales > Haloferacaceae > A07HB70. The sequence goes on from JBDGTB010000079.1 coordinate 8,948, forward strand.
GACCGGAGCGGCTTCCGCGGCTCGATCGAGTACGACGAGGGTGACTCCACGGAGGCGCTCATCGAGCAGTTCAACGAGATCAAAGGCGACTGACGCTCTCTCGTCCACCGGCTAGTCACGAACGCGGAGCGACAGCGCCGCCAGCGTCGAGACGACGACGACGGCGACGACGTGGCCGGCGACGGCGTACCACAGCACCGGCTGGTTCCGCAGGAACGGCAGGAGCGCCAGCTGGGTCAGGGCGAACGCGACGTTCGTCGCGTCCGCGCGCCGGAGCGTCCGCGCGGCCCCCGCCTCGAAGCGGAGCCGGCGGGAGCGCCACAGCGCCACGACGGCGGCCCACCACGAGACGCCGATCCGGTAACAGAGGTCCCAGAGCACGAGCAGGGCGAGAAAGACCGCCGGGGCCGGCGGGTCGGGACCGAACAGGGACGCGAGCAGCGAGCCCGGCGGGCTCGCGGGGTCGACGACGAACAGGTACGTGACCAGGCCGGCGAACGCGACCACGGCGAGCACCACCTCGATGCTCGACCCGAACAGCAGGCGGCGGTAGGTCTCGGGGGGGTCGACCGCGCGGACCGTCCGGCCGACCCGGAGCACCCCGACGCTCCCCGCGGCCGCGACGGCGACGGCCACCGTGCCGGCGACGGCCGCGTCGGGGAGGCCGTACGCCCACGCGAGCGCCAGCACGCTCGTCTCGAACAGGACGAACTGGACGAGCACGCCCCGGCCGCCGGTCAGGTTCGCGCCCGGCACCGCGCCGACGATCGACTCGTACACCCACGCCGTCCCGTACTCCGGCGCTCGCGGCCGACCGGGTGGGGCGGTCACGCGCCCGCGGCCCCCTCGGGCGTCGAGCGGTCGCGTCCGAGCGCCCGGGCGACCGCCTCGTCGAACGGCGTGAGATCGACCGACACCACCTCCTCGATCCGGTGGTTGTGGACGACGACGGGGTTGCGCAGCCCCTCCACGAGCGGGCGGGCCACCGACGCGGGCACGTCGGTCACGAGGTCGATCCACCGCACGGAGAGCCGCGGGCTCAACACGGGCACCGGGACGACGAGGGGCTCCCGGCCGAGCTGTCGCCCGACCCGCCGGAGCACGTCGGCGTAGGTGAGCACCTCCGGACCGCCGATCTCGTAGGTGTCGCCCGCCGTCTCCGGGTGGTCGAGCACCCCGACGAGGTAGGCGACCACGTCGTCGACGGCGATCGGCTGGCACGGCGTCCGCACCCACCGCGGCGTCACCATCACGGGGAGGCGCGCGGCGAGCTGGCGGACCATCTCGAAGCTCGCGCTCCCCTCGCCGACGATGATCCCCGCCCGGAGCGTGGTGAGCGCGTACTCGCCCTCGGCGAGCACCCGCTCGATCTCCCGGCGCGAGCGCAGGTGCGCCGAGAGGTCGTCGCGCTCCTCGCCCAGCCCCCCGAGATACACCACCCGCTCGACGCCGGCCTCGCTCGCGGCGGCGGCGAAGTTGCGCGCCGCCCGGCGGTCGCGCTCCTCGAAGTCCCCGCCGGCCCGCATCGAGTGGACGAGGTAGTAGGCGGCCGTCACGTCGAGCGCGGCCGCGAAGCTCCCCGGGTCGAGCAGGTCGCCCTCCACGACGCGGACGCCGTCCGGGGGGTCGTACGCGTCGCGGTCGCGCACGAGGGTGGTCACGGCGTGGCCCCGCTCGACGAGCGCGGGCGTCAGCCGCCGCCCCACGAACCCCGTCGCACCGGTCACCAGTACGTCCATACGCCGGCCACGTCGGCCGGCCGCTAAAGCGTGGCCCCGTCACCACGGCGTCGTCGTCGGCGCGCCACGCGCCTCCTCGACCGTCGCCGGGTCGGGCACCCCGTCGGTCGCGGGCGCCCCCGGCTCGCCGGCCGCGCGCTCCCACGCCGCGGCCGCCTCGCCGAC
>JBDGTB010000091.1:0-10709 GCA_042217235.1 Haloferacaceae archaeon
CGGGAGTACGACGACTACCAGAACGTCCAGCTCTACCCGCTCTCGGTCGGCATCGTCACCCGACTCGTCAGCTCCATCCTGCTGCCGATCTTCTTCATCCTGTTCGAGCTGTTCGTCAGCGACTTCCTGTGAGTCCGGCCCTCGCCCCACGCGCCGGCCCCGCGGGACCGCGCCGAGGGATGCACGTACGTGTGTATGAAATCCGCTCTGAGGGCGGGAAAACACACAGTCAAGTATATCCCGTCCCGGTCACGACGCCCACCCGTCGATGACGGGAACGACCACGACGATCGGCGTGATGATCGCGACGCTCGGCGTCTTCATCGGCGTCGGGTTCTACTACGGGCGGGCGAACCTCGACGGGGTCGAGGACTTCCTCTCCGCCCGCGGGTCGACGAACGTCTCGCTCGGCCTGGCGACGTTCGTCGCCTACGCGGCGGGGTCGGGGCTGCTGTTCAGCCCGCCGGAGGCGGGGGCGCGCCTCGGCATCGCCGCAGTCATCGGGTACGGGGTCGCCATCGCGACCCCGTTCCTGCTGTATCTCACGGTCGCCCCGAAGATCCGCGAACGGATGCCGACCGGCCACTCGGTCGTCGAGTACGCTCGCGTCAGGTACGGCGAGGGGATGGCCGCGCTCGTCCTCGTCGTCGCGCTGTTCTACATGTTCATCCTGATGACGGCGAACCTCACCGGCGTCGCGGTGGCGCTGCGCGCCATCGCGGGCGTCCCGCTGTGGGTGACGCTCGTGCTGGTCGGCGGCGCGGTGATGGTGTACACGGTCCAGGGCGGCCTGCTGGCGAGCATCTTCACCGACCTCGTCCAGACGGTGGTGCTCGTCCCGCTGCTGGTCGTCACGGTCGCGGTCGCGGTGGTCGAGCTCGGCGGCCCGGCCGCGCTGCACGCACAGCTGGAGGCCGGCGCGCCCCAGCTGATGCGCCTGGACAACCCGGCCGGCGTGCGCTTTGCCGTCTACATCGTGATCGCCCTGATCGGCGCCGAGATGCTGAACCAGTCGCTGTGGCAGCGCGCACACGCCGCGCGCGACGCCGCCACGCTCCGGCGGACGCTCGCCGGCGCGGCCGTCGCCGTCGTCCCGATGACCGTCCTCGCCGGGCTGTACGGCGTCATCGCCGCGGGCCTCGAGCTCGGGTTCGACTCCCCCGCCGCGGCGCTGCCGGCCGTCGTCCAGTCCACCTTCGGCCCGGTGATGCAGCTCGCGTTCGTCGTGCTCGTGTTGCTCGTGATCGCCAGCACGCTCGACAACGCGCTCTCGGCGATCGTGAGCATCCTCGCGGTCGACATCTACCCGCGCGTTCGCCCCTCGCTCTCGGGCGACCGCCTGCTCCGCGCCGCGCGGGTCACCACGTTCCTGATCGCGGTCGTCGGCGTCGGCGTCGCGCTGACCGAACCGAGCGTCCTCTTTCTCCTGCTCCGGGCGGACCTGCTCGCCTCCGCGACCGTCGTTCCGGTCCTGGTCGGGCTGTACACCCCCCGCCTCGGCGGCCGGGGCGCGCTGCTCGGCGCGCTGGGCGGCATCGCCGGCGGCGTCCCCTTCTTCCTCGCCGGGAACTACCTCTACTCGTTCACGACCGCGATCGCGGTGAGCGCGGTCGTCTGTGGCGTCTGGATGCTGCTTCGCCCCGCCGACTACTCCTTCGAGCGGCTCCGGGAGATCGAGAGCTTCGAGTGACCACCCGCGACACACGACACCCATGAACCAGCTCACGTTCACGCTACTCGTCGTCGGATCGGCAGCGGTGACCACGGCCGTCTGGTGTTACCTCCTCGGCGTGCTCGTCGCCGAACTGCGCGGCGCCTCGATGGGGGTGTCGCCGTGACGGCCGACGCGCGCGACGCGCTCCGCGAGCGCGTCTGGGCCGACCTCCGCGAGGTCGCCCGCCCGGACTCCCGGTTCGGGTGGGACTTCGCGGAGTTCATCGCCGACTACGAGGGGAGCGACCGCGGGGCCGAACGGCTCCTCTCGTGGGCCGAGGACGCCGGTCGCGACCGGTGGTTCGTGACGCCGGACAACAACCTCGACGCGCTGCGCGAGCGTCTGATCGAGCGCGGGCGACCCTTCCTGATGCCGACCTACGGCATCGTCCGCGGCGTCCTCCGGCTCGACCCCGCCGACGTCCCGTCCGGGCAGGCGGCGTTCGCGGCCACGCTCGACGGGATGACCCGGTTCGCCGAGCGCGTCCCGATCGAGGACCTCGAACGCGACGCCGCGACGCGGGACGTGATGGTCACGGGGGCGAGTTTCGTCACGCGGGACGGACTGCGGATGGGCAAGGGTCACGGCTTTTTCGACCTCGAGTGGGCGATCTGTCGCCGGGTCGGCCTCGCGGACGCCGACACGGCCGTCGTCGCGGCGGTCCACGACGCGCAGCTCGTCGACCCGTCCGACGCCCCCGACGCGATCGTCGCCGAGCACGACACGGTCGTCGACCGGATCGTCACGCCCACGCGGACGGTCGTCGTCGGGGACCCGCCGGCGAAGCCCGAGGGCGTGCGCTGGTCGCTCCTCGACCGCGAGACGGTCGACCGGATCCCCCCGCTTCGCACGCTCTGGGAGCGCGACGGCCGCCCGTCGCTCGACGGCTGAGGCTACTCCCCGAGGGCGTCGCGCATCCGGTCGGTGTAGTCCCAGCTGTACACCGTCTCCGGCTCGACCCGTATCCGGACCTCCTCGCGGTCCTCGCGCAGGAGCCACCGCGCGAGGTCGCTGTCGGTGCCCCCGAGGTACCGCTCGACGAGGCTCCGCAGGAGCGCCTTCTCCGGGTCGGGCTCGACGGTCGCGACCCCGTTGCCGCGAACGCCCCGGTACGGCGGCTCGTTCGTCGACACCTCGAAGGCCACCCCGTCGCTCGCCCGCAGGTACTCGACCACGTCGGCCGACGCCGCGGTCGCACACTGGATCCGGCCGTCGCGGTAGCGAAACCACAGCGAGAGCATCCAGAGCCGCTCCGCCGGCGTCCGGCACGCGAGGCGGACGGGCACGCGCGCGCCGTCGAGATACGCCGCGACCCCGTCGCTGTCCCACGTCCCCGTGTAACGGGTCATCTACTGCACGTTGGACGGCCGTGCGCATAACCCTCGGGGGCCGGCCGACCGACGGGCGACGGGGACGGCGCACGTCCGCGCGAGCGCGACGGCCGCGCGCCCCGACGCGGTCCGCGAGGCGGTGCGCGACGCGCAAGACTCACGACCGTCGCGGACGAACGGGACGGCCATGTGGCTCCCGTGGCCCTTCGACCCGGACGAGCTCGAGCCGACAGTCGTGATCACCGTCGGCTTCGTTCTCTTCGTGATCCCCGAGCCGGCGACGTCGACGCTCGGCGTCGGGCTCATGCTGTTCGGCATCGCGTGGTGGTTCCAGGAGTGGCGGGACTAGCCGGACCGGCGCCCGGACCCGGGGACGGTCGGCCCGACCGCGGCATCGACAGGGTCAACCCGCCCCGGTCCGCATCGCCGCCAATGACCGACCACTTCGAGGTCCACGCCCGCGACGGGCCGGCCCGGCTGGCCGAGCTCCGGCTCGCCGACCCGGTCCGGACCCCGGCGCTCGTCGACGACGTGGTCGTCGACGCCGGCTCGCGCTGGCGCGAGTCCCGCGAGGTGCCCGAGGGCGACCCCGCGAAGCTGACCGTCCTCCCTCACCGCGGGTTCCCGTCGGGGACGCGCGAACGGGTCCAGGAGGCGTTCGCGGTCGACTACCCCGACGTGGACTACCCGAGCGCGGCCGTCGTCACCCCCGAGACCGCCGCCGACTGCGGCGCCGACGCCTACGTCCTCTCGACCGCCCGGGGGCTCGTCGGCCACGCCGCGGCGCTCGTCGAGACCGTCGTCGCCGTCCGCCGTGCCCTCCCGCCCGACACCGCCCTCTACCTCCCCGGCGTCGCCACCCCGCGCAACGTCGCCACCCTCGCCTACGCCGGCGTCGACCTGTTCGACGCGAAGCTGGCCCGCGTCCGCGGCCGGCAGGGCCGGTATCTCACGGCCGAGGGCGAGTACCGGCTCGACGACGAGCGCCTCGACGAGCTGCCCGGGCGCTTCCCCTCCGACCCGCCGCTCGACGCGTTCGACCGCGACGACTGTGTCGCCCACAACGAGGCGGCGCTCGCGGCCGAGCTCTCGACGGTCCGCACCCGGGTCGCCGCCGGGCGCCTGCGCGACTACGTCGAGGGGCAGGCCCGCCACGAGCAGTGGCTCACCGCGACCTTCCGCGAGCTCGACGAGGAGTGGGGGTACGTCGAGGAGCGCACCCCCGTCCTGCGCGACGCCGAGCTCGCCGCCGCGTCGGAGGACACGCTCCGGCGCGTCGAGATCCGTCGCTTCGCCGACCGGGTCACCTCGCGCTACCGGTGTCGCTTCGACGACCGCCCGCTCGTGCTCGTCCCCTGCTCGGCGCGCAAGCCGTACAGCGACTCCCAGTCCCACCGCCAGTTCCGCGAGGCGGTCGACTACCGCGGGCACCTCGTCTCGATGACCTCGCCGATCGGCGTCGTCCCCCAAGAGCTCGAGCTCACCTACCCCGCCCAGCACTACGACGCCGTCGTCACCGGCCACTGGACCGAGGGCGAGCGGTCGTTCGTGACCGAGGTGCTCGGCCGCTATCTCGACCGGACGGACTACGACCGCGTGGTGGCTCACGTCCCCGACGACGGCTACCGCGAGATCTGCGAGCGGGCGCTCGCCGACCGCGACCTGCCCGTCACCTACACCGTCGCCGACCACCCCACGACCGACGAGTCGCTCGCGAACCTCGCGGCGGCGCTCGCGAGCGAGTCGCGCTACCGCAAGCGCGAGCGCCAGCACGCGACCCTCCGGGCCGTCGCGGACTACCAGTTCGGCGACGGCGCCGGCGACGCGCTCCTCCCAGCGGACCTCCGCACCTCGGGGCGGCACCCGAAGCTCGTCGCCCACGCCGACGACCGCCAGCTCGCGGCGCTCGTCCCCCAGTACGGCACGCTCGCGCTCACGCTCGCGGGCGCGAAGCGGGCGCTCTCGGCAGACGTCGCGCTCCGCGCCGAGATCGACGACTTCGTCCCGCGCGGCAGCGTGCTCGCCCCGGGCGTTGTCGACGCCGACGACGCCGTCCGCGTCGGCGACGAGGTCGTCGTCGAGGGCCCCTCGGCGCTCGCCGTCGGCCGCGCCGAGATGAGCGGCCCGGAGATGGCCGCGAGCACGCGGGGCATCGCGGTCCAGGTGCGCCACGCCGAGGAGCGCTAGCGCGGCGCCCGTCGCCGCCGGCGTCCTCTCTCCACCCCTCTCCTCCCCTCCCCCCCTTCGGACGCCAACGCGACCGGACAGTTTTCCCGCACCGCGTCGAACGCCGGCACGTGCACCCGCTCGGCCACGCCGCGGTCGCGTACCTCGCGTATCTCGGCGTCGCCGCGGTCGCCGGCCGACGCCTGCCCGCCCGGTCGGCGCTCCCGCCGCTTTTCCTCGCCAGCCAGGCGCCGGACCTGGTCGACAAGCCGCTCGCGTACGCCGGCGTCCTCCCGAGCGGCCGGTCGCTCGGGCACTCGCTTCTCACCGTCGCGCTCGTTCTCGTGGCCCTGGTCGCCGTCGCCCGGAGCGCCGGCGTCGCCGCCGGCGACAACCCCCACCGCGACTGGGACCGGGAGTTCCTGCGCGTCGGCCCGCTGGCCGTCGCGGTGGGGCTGGTCTCGCACCTGCTCGCCGACGCGCACCGTGCGCTCCTCGCCGGGCGCCCCGACCGGGCGTCGTTCCTCCTGTGGCCGCTCGCGTCCGCGCCCGCGTACCCGAACGACGACGTGGCGCCGTGGGTGCGGCTCCTCCGGATCGCCGGGGGCCCCCGCGACGACGTGCAGGTCCTGCTCGTCGCCCTCGCCGTCGCGGCGTTCGTCGGGGTTCGGCTCCGGGCTCGCGCGCGCTCGTGACCCGGCGGGCGACCCCCCGGGGCGGACCGCCGCGACGACGTCCGGGACCGACCGTCGAGCGGTCCGGGACCGCCCCCCGCGGCGTCCCGTCGCGCCGTCGGCCGACACCGCGAGCCGGCGGACACGTATTAGTGGCGTGGGGACGACCGTCGGGGCGTGCCCTCCGACGACGCTCCCTCCCTCGACGGACCGCACCGCTGTCGCACCCCCGACGCCCGCCCCGGCGAGCAGCCCCCGATCCTCGACCGGCGCCCGCACGCGGTCGCCGGAGGTGGGGCCTGATGTCGCTCTCGATCGGCGACGCCCTCCGCGACGGCGCCGACCGCTTTCTCTCGCGGACGGGCGCGATCCTGGTCGCCGCCTACGCCGCCGGGATGGTGGTCTACCTGGCGTCGTTCAACGGCCTGTTCGCCGCGCTCCTCGCGCGGTACCTCTCCGCCCAGCAGGCGACGGCCGCCACCGGCGTCACGTACCCCGCCCCGGTGCCCGTGTACGCGGTCGTCACGCTCGGCGTCCTCGTCGGCCTGTCGGCGCTCACGGTCGTCGCCGTCCGGACGTTCGTCGCCGGCGCGACCGACCACGTTCCGCGGGAGTTCTACACCCGTCGGCTCGCCTGGACCACCCCGAACACGATCGCCTGTGGCGTCGCGTTCGGCCTGCTCGTCCTCGTCGGGACCGCGCTCCTGGTCGTTCCGGGCGTCGTCGCCTACGTCGGGTTCGTCTTCGCGACGCTGTTCGTCGCCGTCGAGGACGAGAACTTCGTCGCCGCGCTCGCCGACAGCTGGCGGCTCGTCCGCCCGAACTTCCTGGCCACGTTCGGCCTGCTGCTCGTCCTCGTCGTCGGGGTGGGCGTCGTCGCCGGCGTCGCGAGCGTCGTCGTGAGCGTCGCCCTGCTGGTCGCCGGACTCGACGGCTGGACGGGCGTCGTCACGAGCGTCCTCACCGCGCCGCTGTCGATCCTGGTGCTCGCCGTCCTCGCCGCGGCGTTCGAACAGCTCCGGACCGACGACCCGGCCCGCGGGACGACGCCGACGGCCGGCGGCGACCCGCCGGCGGGGTGAGCGGGGAGCCACGCGCCCGGACCCCCCGCCCGCGGTCGGTCGCGCCTCTCGTCCGCGGTCGGTCGCGTTCCGCCCGGTCACGCCTCCTCGACCGGCGCGACGCGCCACGTCGTCGCGTTCGTGTACGCCCACCGCTCGATCCGGAGGTCGGTCGCCGACTCCCGGAGGTCGGCGACGAGGCTCCCGACCTCGGACGGCGAGAGCCCGACCTCGTCGGCGACGAACTTGCTCTTGAAGTAGAACTCGCCGTCCGCGGCGCGCTCGCGGAGGTGACGCTCCAGTCGCTCCGCGGGCGGGGCCGGTCGGGACCCGGCGTTCGTCGCGGTCATCCCCGCGTCGCGTCCTCGACGGCGGTCGACGCGCGGTCCGTCGGCGAGGTGGCGACGCCGGCGGGGGTGTGGCCGTGCCCGACCACGAGCGCGGCGGCGTGGACGGCGACGGCGGCGCCGAGTTCGAGGCCGGACGCGGCGACGGGACTGTCCGGGACGAGCGCGGCCACGTAGACCAGGGGGAACGCGACGGCGACCCAGAAGGCGAGTCGCTGGAGGCCGGCGACGCCCCGCGCCAGCGCCGCGCGACAGGCCCGGGCCGGCGCGCGCGGGTCCGAGAGGGGTCGGTTCTGCTCCATGGGGGGACACACGCGGGCCTCCGTCAAGGGGCTACTGTAGCCTCAAACGACCGTTTGACCGACGTCAGACGCCCGGCAGCCGGGCGCGAGCGGGGGCGCGGGCGACCCGATCCGACTCACCTGGCGCCGCCTCGAGCCGTCTCCGCCGGCGCCCGGCGTCCGGCGCGTCGCGACCAACCTTCATTACGGCCCGTCGCCACTCGCCGGACCGATGAGCGACCCCGAGGTCCTGGTCCTCCACACGGTCGACGCGAGCCACTGGACGAGCGCGGACGACCTGGTCGACGCCCTGGCCGAGCGGCTGCCCGACCTCGACGTTCGGGTCGCCCGGACGCCCCCCGAATCCCGGGCGCTGGTCGGCGATGCCGACGTCGTCCTCGCGGCGCACCTGCCCGACGACCTCCTCGCCGCCGCCGACCGGCTGGACTGGGTGCAGGCGCTCTCCGCCGGCGTCGACATGTTCGACCGCGACGCGCTGTGCGAGCGGGGCGTCGTCCTCACGAGCGCCGCGGGCGTCCACGCCGAGCCCATCGCCGAGCAGGTGCTCGGCTACCTGCTCGTCTTCGAGCGCGGGATCCACACCGGCCTGCGCCAGCAGGCACGCGGCGTCTGGCGGCGCTACGAGGGCGGGGAGATCCGCGGCAAGACCCTCGGGATCGTCGGCCTGGGGTCGATCGGCGGCCGGGTCGCGTCGTACGGCGACGCGTTCGGCATGACGGTCGTCGGGACGAAGCGCGACCCCTCGTCGGCCCCCGAGGCGGTCGACGAGGCGGTCGACGAGGCGCTCCCGCCCGACGGGCTGTTCGAGGTGATCGAACGGGCCGACTACCTCGTCGTCGCCTGTCCGCTCACCGAGGAGACCCGGGGGTTGCTGGGGTGGGACGAACTGACCGCGATGCGGGACGACGCGGTGCTCGTCAACGTCGCCCGCGGGGAGGTCGTCGACGAGGAGGCGCTGGCGTACGTCTGCCAGCAGGGCGCGATCCGGGGCGCGGCGCTCGACGTCTTCGCCGAGGAGCCACTCCCCGCCGACTCCCGGCTGTGGGACCTCCCGAACGTCGTGGTCACGCCGCACATGGCGGGGTCGACGCCGCACAAGTCGGCCCGCGTCGCCGAGACGTTCGCCACGAACTACCGCGCCTACGTCGGCGACGACCCGGACGGGTACGTCAACCGGGTGGTGTAGCCCGTCGGGGGCGAGCGCGGCGGCTCAGAACGTGGAACTGCCGCTCCCGCCTTCCACCGGGATCGCCTGCCCGTTGATGTACCCCGACCGCGGCGAGGAGAGGAAGGCGACGGTGTCGCCCAGCTCCATCGGGTCGCCGAGCCGGTCGAGCGGGACGGCCGCCTCGCGCATGGCGAGCGCCTCCTCGTAGCTCCCGGCCTCGCCCCGTTCGACCATCAGCTCGCAGGCCGCCTCGACGCGCGGGGTCGCGATCGACCCGGGGAGCACGGTGTTCGCGCGCACGTCGGGGGCGAGCTCCGTCGAGAGCGTCTTCTCGAAGCCGACGACGGCCATCCGGACCGCGCTCGACAGCACGTTCCCCGCGCTCGCCTCCTTGACGCTCCGGGAGGTGACGTTGACGACGGTTCCCCCGCCGTCCGCGCGCAGGTGGGGCGCGGCCTCCCGGACCGCCCGGACGACGCTCATCACGAGCAGGTCGTACGCCTCGTACCAGTCCTCGTCGGTGGTGTCGAGGAAGGCGCCGCTCGGCGGCCCGCCGGCGGAGGTGACGAGGTGGTCGAGCCCGCCGAACTCCTCGACGGTCGCCGCGACGAGCGCCTCGACGTCCGAGCGGTCCGTCAGGTCGCCCTGCGCCGCGACGACCTCGCCGGTCGCGACCGACTCGACGTCCTCGACCGCCTCGGCCAGCCGGTCCTCGTCGCGGCCGTTGATCACCACGTTCGCGCCCTCGCGCGCGAGCGCCGTCGCCGACGCCTTGCCGAGGCCGCTGCTCGACGCCGTGACGACCGCCGCGTTCCCCTCGATGTCCAGGTCCATGCCGTCCGTCTCTCCCCTGACCGACTTAACCGCGGGGACCGGTCCCGCGGATGCCGGTCGGTGAACCGACGCGAGCGCCGAGGGTTCGGGCGCGGTTCGCGTCGCCGACCGCGCCGTTCCGAGACGCCTGCCGGCTCACTCCTCGGACGCGGAGTCGGTCGCCCCGTCCCCGCCGTCGAACGGCGCGGTCGCGCCGGACCCGCCGGGCCCGCGCGCGGCGAGGTCGTGCTGGCGGCGGTGGACGCTCCGGCGCCAGTGGTAGACGCCGATCCAGATGGGGACGAACAGGGTCAGCGGCGCGTGGACGTAGCGGATCCTCCCCCACTCGACGCCTCGCTCGACCAGGAGGTGCGCGTCGAGCGCCGCCGAGACCGCCCCCACGGCGCCGCCGAGGTAGATGATCGGCGTCGAGAGCGCCGTCAGCCCGCTCGCGCCGACGACGCCCGCGAGCGCGTTCAGCCCCGCGCCGAGGACGATCAGCGCGAGCGACGCGTAGATGCCGTAGCGTGTCTCGGGATCGGGCGCGTCCCCGGCCATACGACGCGGTCGTTCGGGGCCGAATTAGGCGTTGTGTCTCGCCGTCCAGGCGCCCACCCGCTCGACCGGCCCGCGTCAGTCGGGCGCCTCGACCTCGAACAGGCGGGCGCCGCAGTCGGCACACGTCGCGGCCACGACGTCGATCGACCGACAGCAGGACTCGACGACGGTCTCGTCGAGCGTCACCGGCCCGTCGCAGGCGGGGCACGTCTCCAGGAACAGCCGGAGGCCGTCGAGCAGGGCGCTCCGCCGGTCGACGTCGAGGTCGACCCACCCGTCGCCGCGCTCCCGGAGGACGCTCGCCGCGGCCACGTCCGCGCGGAAGGCCGCGCGGGACGGCCACCGGCCCGCGGGGCGGCCGTCGAGCGTCGCCACGAACGCGTCGCCCGCCGTCTCGAACGCCAGCCGGCCCGGGTCGACGTCGAGGACCGCCGCGAGGCCCTCCGCGGCCGCGTCGTCCCCGCGACGGGCGACGACGCGCTCGCGCCACGCGTCGCGGAACCCGTCGGTCTCGCGGAGGTCGTCGTCGCGCTCGCGGTCGGTCACCGCGCCCAGCCGGCGGAGCGCGGCCTCCA
>JBDGTB010000005.1:0-10556 GCA_042217235.1 Haloferacaceae archaeon
AGTTCTTCGAGAAGAACAAGCACATGCTCGGGTTCGACTCGGGGGCCCGGGGGCTCGTCACCGCCGTCAAGGAGGGCGTTGACAACTCCCTGACCTGGTCGACGCCGTTCGTGTATCGGAGCGAGGGCGAGACGATACACGCGCCGATCGGCGAAGCGGTCGACGAACTGATCGAATCGAACCGGGACCGGGTCGAGCGCAAACGTGGGGGGGACCTGGAGAAACTCCGGGTCGAGAACATGGAGGCGCTCTCGTTCGACGACACCTACGACCTCGACTTTCGGCGGGTGAGCAGCGTCTTTCGTCACCGCGTCAACAGCGACATCTACCGCCTCACCGTCGAAGGGGGACGGGAGGTAGAGCTCACCGACTACCACAGCGTGTTCGTCCTCCGCGACGGGGAGGTGACGTCCGTCGAGACGAGCGACGTCACCGAGGACGACTACGTGGTACTTCCCGATGCCGGCTGGGAGGGAACGGATCGGGACCGGATCGACCTCGTCTCGGAGCTGATGGCGCTTCCGCCGGAACGGACCGAGGACGTCGGCCTCTACGGCGTCGAACGGCTGCTGGACGACGAGGAGTACTACGCGGCGATCCGGGACCGCGTCGACGCCCCGTACCGGATGAGCGACTTCCGGAAGTGTGACCGACTCCCCTTCAACCTCGTCCGCGATCTCGACCTCGACGTCTCGGAATACGAGGACTGTACGCTCGGCTATCGGTTCGGGCGGAACAACGTCCCCGCGGTCCTCCCGGTCGACGACGACCTCGCGGAACTACTCGGACTCTACGTGGCCGAGGGCTGTGTGACCGGCAGCGACGGCGCCCACGAGAAGGTCTACCTCTCGCTCGGGAGCCACGAGACGGCGCTGATCGACCACGCCGAGCGGCTCGTCGAGTCGGTGTTCGGGCTCGATCCGTCGACGGTCGACGCCCACGACTCGGCGGTCAACGTCACGCTCCCGTCGAAGATCGTCGGACTGCTGTTCGAAGCCGTCTTCGACGCGGGAACGAGTGCCCGGACGAAGCGCGTTCCGCGGTACGTCTTCGATTTCCCCGCCCGCCAGCGGGAACGGTTCGTGCTGGGCTACGCCGCCGGCGACGGCCATCCGACGGCGTCGGTCGTTCCCGTCCTGGCCGACGGGGGATCGATCGCCGACGTGGAGACGAACCGGGTGACCCTCTCGACCGCCTCCGACCGGCTTTCCTCCGGGCTCCGCTATCTGCTCTCGTCGATCGACTACGACACGACCCACGAACACGTCGACGCCGACGTTCACGAGGTCGACGGACGGACGACCGAGTTCGACGACAGCCACCTGTTGTACCTCCGCACCGACCAGTCGTCCGTTTCGCGCGGTCGACTCCCGGCGGCGGAGACGATCCGGTCCGTCGACGACCCGAAGCTCGCGTACAACCTCGACGGGCGGCAGGACCGCGTCGACGCGGATCACGCGCTCGCGCTGGCCGACGGCGGTCAACTGGAGTTCGCCGGCGACGGTCGGGCCGTCGCCGAGAGCGACCTGACCGCGCTTCCGGTCACCTCCGTCGAGCGGATCGACTACGACGGCGAGTGGGTGTACGACGTCTCCGTTCCCGGGGACGAGAACTTCATGGCGGGAACCGCCCCCCTCGCCTGCCACAACTCCCTGGACGCCACGGAGGAGGCCGGCCACCTCCCCGACATCTACGTCGAGATACGCGAGGTAGGCGACTACTACCGCCTCGTCATCGAGGACAACGGGCCGGGGATCACCCGCGAGCAGATCCCGAAGGTGTTCGGCAAGCTCCTGTACGGGTCGCGTTTCCACAAGCGGGAGCAGTCGCTGACGCCGGACCAGAAACTCCTCGTGCGACGGGACGGCGACGTCGAGTTCCTCCCGATCGGCGTCCTGTGTGACGCGTATCTCCCGCAGGACGGCGAGGGAACTGCCCCGGTCCCCGACGACATCGAGGTCCCCTCGTTCGACCGCGACACCCACGAGTTGACGTGGCAGCCGGTCACCCACGCGATCCGCCACGAGACCGACGAGCGGACTTACGAGATCACGACGGAGAAGGGCCGTACCGTCGAAGTCACCGGTAATCACAGCCTGTTCGGTCTCACGCCCGAAGGCGAGACGCGGGAGCTGAACGCGGCGGACGTCGAGCCCGGTGACACGCTGTTGACTCCCCGGCGGCTCCCCGCGTTCGAGGAGACCGTTTCCGAGGTGAACCTGCTGGAGCACGTCACGCGCGACCAGCTCGACGGTCGGCGCGTGTACGTCTACGGGTTCGACACCGAGACGCTCGCGGAGCTTACGTCCGGCGAGACCGTCCGGAAGAAGCCGTCGCCGGACAGCGAGCGCGAACGAACCTACTACCGGTACGAGGGCGTCGATATCCTGAAAGACAGCCTCGACGGGAACTACCTGGAGAAGGGGTACCTCCCGGCAGAGACGGTGCTCGAACTCGGCTGGGAGGACCGGGCGGCCGACTGCGAGCTTCGGACCTATCGGGTCGGTGGCGAGACGACGACGATGCCGGTCAGCGTCGAGGTGACCGACCAGTTCGTCGAGCTGCTCGGGTACTACATCTCCGAGGGGCACGTCGGTGACCGACAGACTGGCTTCACGTTCGGATCACACGAGACGGAGTTGATCGAAGCCACGGAGCGCGCCGTCGCCACCGTCGGGAGTTCCACGACGACGGTCGAGCGGGACCGGAACTCGACCCGGGTGAAGGCGTTCGGGTCCCCGCTCGCGATGTTTCTGGAGAGCGCCTGTGGCGACAGCGCCGAGGAAAAACGGGTCCCCGAGTTCGTCTTCCGGACCGATCCGGCTCGGCAGCGACAGTTCATCGCCGCGCTGTATCGGGGCGACGGCTCCGACGCCCACCCGAGCAACGAACTGTCACACGCGACGAGAAGCGAGACCCTGGCTCGACAGCTCTCGGTTCTGTGGAACATGCAGGGCGTGCTCGCGAGCACGGAGCGCGTAACCGACGCGAACGGGTACGGTGAGGGGGAGACGACGACGTATCGGACGAAGGTGTACGGCGAGGACGCCGAACTCGGCGACGCGTTCGAGACGGCGGCGCCGACGGGGGAACAGGGGTACAAGCGGGTCCCGACCTCGCTGCTCTCGGACGTCCGGGTCGACGACGTCACCCTCGAGACGGTGCCCGACACCGTCCCCGGACTGTTGCTCGGTGCCGGTGTCGGATCGAGCCTCGACCACGCCGAAGTGTACCGGTCGCTCATCGAGGACGCACTCGACGGGGAGTACGTCACCCGACCGCGGTACGTTCACAACCTGAAGGAGTGGGGGCTCCTCGACGACGACCACCGACCGACCGCCCGGCTCGAACGGCTGTGGTCGACGGTCCAGAACCTGCACGGGTTCACGGGGACGGACATGTGTCTGCTCCCGGTCACCGACGTGACCGAGACCGAGCCGCCCGAGTACGTGTACGACGTCTCCGTCCCCGGTGCGACGGGCACGGACGAGAACTTCGTCGTCGCGAACGAGGGTGCACTGAGCGTCAAGAACAGCCGCGGCCAACAGGGGATCGGCATCTCCGCCGCCGTCCTCTACTCCCAACTGACGAGCGGGAAGCCGGCGAAGATCACCTCCCGCACCCAGGGCAGCAGCGAGGCCCAGTACTTCGAACTCGTCATCGACACCGACGACAACGAGCCCGAGATCCGGACCCAGGAGACGACGACGTGGGACCGCCCGCACGGCACCCGCATCGAACTGGAGATGGAGGCGAACATGCGCGCCCGCGGCCAACTCCACGACTACGTCACCCAGACGGCGGTCGTCAACCCGCACGCCCGGATCGAGTTGCGCGAACCCGCGCTCGACGAACCCCTGAAGTTCGAGCGCGCGACCGACCAACTGCCGGAGGAGACGGAGGAGATTCGCCCGCACCCCCACGGCGTCGAACTCGGAACCCTCCTGAAGATGCTCGACGCCACCGACTCCTACTCGCTGTCGGGGTTCCTGCAGGGCGAGTTCACCCGCGTCGGGGCGACGACGGCCGAGAAGGTGGTCGACGCCTTCCGCGACCGGCACTTCGGCCGGGAGATGACGTGGACGCCGCCCGCGCCCCACGAGGCCGACCTGGCGGACGCCGTCGCCGACGCGGTGGCGAACAAGACCAGCGAGGCGACCGCCGCGTTCGCGGAGCGCGTGGCCGACGCCCTCCGCGAGCGTGACCGGGTCGCCCACGGCGACGCCGTCACCGCCGTCGCCGAGGCCGCCGACGCCGTCGAGGCGGCGTTCGACGAGACGTTCGGCTCGACCGTCCGCGAGAACGCCGTCGCGGCCGCGTGGGACGCCGTCGTCGGCGGAGGGGCAAAACGGGGAGCCGAATCGAACGGCGAGGCCGACGCGACCGACCGCCTCACACCCGACTGCTACCGCCTCGTCGACGACGCGACCAGCACCCGGAAGGACGACGCGACGGTCGAGGCGCTGGCCGAGCGACTGGCCGAGAAGTTCCGCGGGACCGACCGCCACCGCGCCACCCGCGAGACGCTCCGGGCGTACGTCGACCGCTCGGCCGACCGGGTCGAGGAGGCCCACGACGCCACGCTCGGCGACACCGCCCGCGAGAACGTCGTCGACGCGCTCTGGAACGTGATGCGACCCGTCCCCGACGACCCGCCGAAGGTCCGGGACGTGGCCGACGACCGCGACTCGGCCTCGACGTTCCTCGACGCGATGCGCGCGACGGACATCCTCTCGCCGCCGACGGAGTGTCTCTCCCCGATCACCGCCGACCTCGTGGAGGCGGGGATGCGAAAGGAGTTCGACGCGGAGTTCTACAGCGCCGTCACCCGCGACGCGGAGGTCCACGGCGGCGACCCGTTCGTCGTCGAGGCCGGCATCGCATACGGCGGCGAGATAGCGGAGGAGGGGTCGGTCGACCTGCTTCGCTTCGCCAACCGCGTGCCGCTGGTCTACCAGCGCGGCGCGTGTGCCACGACCGACGTGATAAAGCGGATCGACTGGCGCAACTACAAGCTCACCCAACCGGGCGGGAGCGGGATGCCACAGGGCGCGGCGGTCGTCGTCGTCCACGTCGCCTCCACGAACGTCCCGTTCACGAGCGAGTCGAAAGACGCCGTTGCGAACGTCCCCGAGATAGAGGACGAGATCGAACTCGCGGTGCGTGAGGCCGCCCGCGACCTCAAGGCCCACCTCAAGCGCCGCCGGTCGCTCGACAAGCGCCGGCGCAAGCGGGAGGTGCTCGGGTCGATCCTCCCCGAGATGGCCGACAAGCTCGCGTCCGTCACCGGCCGCGAGCGCCCCGACGTGGAGCGTGCGCTCGCCCGCATCATGAACAACGTCGGCGTCGAGCGGGCCGTCGAGGACGGCACCGTCACGCTCGAAGTGACGAACCACTCCGACCGGAGCGAGGACCTCGAGATAACCGAGATCGTGAGCCACGAGCCCGACGACGTGCCGGACGGCGTCGCCGTCGTCGAGATGGACGGCGAGTGGTTCCTGACGTGGGAGCCCTCGGTCGGCGCCGGCGAGCGGGTCGCGATCACCTACGAGACCGACGACGGGGCGACCTTCGACCTGCAGGTCGACGGCGTCGCCGCGGAGAAGCTGACCACGAGCCAATGAGCACGCCAGACCACACCACCGAGACGAGCGACGAGGCCGCCCGCGAGCGGCTCGTCGACATCGCGGCCGAGTTCTACGACCAGATGGCGGCCGGCGAGGTGCCGGAGCTCCGCCTGCCCACCCGCTCGAAGTCGAACATCGAGTACGACGAGGAGAGCGGCGTGTGGGTGTACGGCGACCGCACCTCGACGCGGAGCGCGAACTCCGTCAACGGCGCGCGGAAGCTCCTGAAGGCGACCTACGCGATCGAGTTCCTCGCCCAGCAGCTGGAGGAGGGCCGCTCCTCGACCCTCCGGGAGCTGTACTACCTCTCCGAGTCCTGGGACTCCGAGGAGGCCGCGTTCAACGACCAGAGCGAGTCCGACAAGCTGGTCGAGGACCTCGAGATCGTCACGGGCGTCACCCGCGAGGACCTCCACATGCGCCCGGAGGAGTCCGGGGCGACGCTGATGGGGCCGCTCCGCCTCCGCGAGCAGACCCGCCGGGGCGAGCGCGAGATCCACTGTCAGGAGGACGTGGGCGAGGGGGGCTACCAGATTCCGAACAACCCCGACACCATCGACTTCCTCGACCACGACGTGGACTTCGTGATGTGCGTCGAGACGGGCGGGATGCGCGACCGGCTGGTCGAGAACGGGTTCGACGACGAGTACAACACGCTGGTCGTCCACCTCAAGGGGCAACCGGCGCGCGCGACCCGCCGGATCACGAAGCGCCTCCACGACGAGCTCGACCTGCCGGTCGTGGTCTTCACCGACGGCGACCCGTGGTCGTACCGGATCTACGGCTCCGTGGCCTACGGGTCGATCAAGTCCGCCCACCTCTCGGAGTATCTCGCCACGCCCGAGGCCGACTTCGTCGGCATCCAGCCGTCCGACATCGTCGAGTACGACCTCCCGACCGACCCGCTCTCGGACTCGGACGTCAACGCCCTGGAGTCCGAGCTGGAGGACCCCCGCTTCCAGACCGACTACTGGGAGGAGGAGATCGAGCTACAGCTCGACATCGGCAAGAAGGCCGAACAGCAGGCGCTCGCCTCCCGCGGCCTCGATTTCGTGACCGAGACGTACCTGCCGACCCGGCTCGACGAGATGGGAGTCATCTAGCGGGCGCGCCACGCCACGGCCTCCCGGGGAGCCTCGAGTCCACCGGACACTTATACGACGCGTGATCGAGGGGGTAGGCATGGACGATGCGCTGGCGGCACGGGTTCGCGACGCGCTCGCCGTGGACGTCGAGCAGTTCCACGCGCGGGTCGCAGCCGACGCGGAGGCCATCGTCACCGAGCTCCGGGAAGGCACGTTCGACAACTCCCGGTCGGCGATCGGGCTGGAGTACGAGTTCTACGCCGTCGAGACGGGTCGCTGGGGCGGCGAGGCGGCCGGCGGGGCCGGCGCCCTGGCGCGGATCCCCCGGCGCGTGCTCGATCTCACCGGGTTCGAGAAGGAGCTCGGGCTGCACAACGCCGAGATGACGACCACGCCACAGCCGCTGAACGGACACGGGCTGCGGGCCCAGGAGCAGGAGGTGCTCGCCCGGCTGGAGGCGGCGCTCGACTACACCGCCGACGAGGGGATGCGCCTCGTCTCGGACGCGCTGTGGACCATCCCACCGGCCGGCGAGACGGCGCGCGGGTATCTCACCGACAGCGCCGAGGTCGACGGCGTCGTGCTGGCGCGAAACATGAGCGACTCGGTGCGCTATCACGCGATGGCGAACGGGCCCGAGTCGCCCGACGAGGTGCGCCTCGAGGCGCCCAACGTGGAGCTCGTCGCCCCGACGGTGCTGCCCGAGAGCCTGATCACCTCGATCCAGCCCCACTACCAGGTGGCCGCGGCCGAGGACCTCCCGGAGCGGTTCAACTACGCGCTCCGAGCGGCCGGCCCGCTTCTCTCGCTCGCCGCCAACTCACCGTTTTTCCCGCCGGACCTCTACACCACGAGCGACCCCGAGCGGGTGCTCGCGGACGCCCACGCGGAACACCGCATCGACGTCTTCGAGTCGGTGATGAACCGCGACGGCGCCCGGAAGGTCCGGTTCCCGGATGACCTCGACACCGTCGAGGGGGCGGTCCGTCGGCTCGTCGACGACCCGCCGATCGTCCCGATGCCCGTCGAGAAGTCCGCGGACCGGTTCGACGACGCCTTCGCCACCCTCCGCCTGAAACACGGCACCCACTGGCGGTGGATACGCCCCGTGTTCGGCGGCGCGACTCGCTCGGCGGCCAACGTCCGCATCGAGTTTCGGCCGATCGGCGCCCAGCCGACCGTCCGTGACTCGATCGCCTTCCACGCGACGTTCGCGGGGCTGATGGAGCGGCTGCCGGCCGTCGACCACCCGGTCTCGGAGCTCCCCTGGGAGGTCGCCCGGGACAACTTCTACGACGCCGCCCGCGAGGGGCTGGCGAGCGAGCAGCGCTGGATCACGGCCGACGGCGAGGAGACGACGGCGTCCGCGGCCGTGTTCGAGGATCTGTTCGCCCGCGCCGTCGAGGGGCTGTGCGACGTCGGGCTCGACCACGACGTCGCCCAGGGGTACGTGGCGCCGCTCCGCGCCCGCGTCGAGGCCGGCGTCGACCCCGCGACCTGGAAGCGCGAGCGGGCTCGCGAGCGGGTCGACGCGGGCGCCGACCTCGCGGAGGCGATCCGGGGGATGCAGCGCGACTACGTCGAGCGACAGGCGGAGACGCTGCTCGAGGGCACGTTCGCGAGCTGGCTGAACTGAGAAAGGGGCCGGGCGGCCGCGGGCCGCTTACAGGAGGTCCTCGAAGTCCTTGTGGCGCTCGATCTCGACGCCCTCCTCGGTGACCACGGCGACGTTGATGCCGTTGCCGGAGGCCAGGTCGCGCTCGACCGCGCTCTGGATGGCGCGGGCGGCGACCGTCCGGGCCTCCCCGGTCGTGAGCTCCTCGTCGTACTCCTGTTCGAGGACGCCGAGCGCGTACTGGCTCCCCGAGCCGCTCACGGCGTACTCCTCCTCCATCATCCCGCCGAGCGGGTCGAGCGAGAACACGTGTGGCCCATCCTCGTCGACGCCGCCGAGCAGCGGCGCGACGATGAGGAACGCCCCCGAGCGCAGGAAGTTCGACGTGAGCGTCGACAGCGCCTCCATGCTCATGTCCTCGCCCCGTCGCGACTCGTAGAGGCGCACCTCGGCCCGCAGCGAGCGGATGAGCGACTGGGCCGCCGACACCGACCCGGCGATGGTGAGCGCCCCCGTCGGGTGGATCTGTTCGACCTTCTGGACGTCCTTGCTGGAGACCATCCGGCCCGCGCTGGCGCGCATGTCCGTCGCGAGCACGACGCCGTTCTCGGTGGTGAGCCCGACGGTCGTGGTGCCGGTCTTCAGCTCGTCGTCGCCGGCCTCGCCCTGCTCGCGGTCACGCTCCGGGAACTCGCCCAGCTCCGGCCCGAAGACGGTCGAGTGGTCGCCGTTGAGCGGGTCCAGGTCGCCCGGAGAACCCTGTGGTCGCATGGCCCGCGGTTGGGTGGCGCCGCTGATAAATGCAACCCTTCGGGAACGGCGCCGCCGAGCGGCGTCAGGCGCGCTCGTCGCTCCGGTCGTACGCCCGTCCGAGCGACTCGACCGCCCGGCCCGGCAGGTCGAGCGAGAGCCCGACCCGCCGCGCGACGAGCGCGACCGGCATCAGTGCGATGGCGACGATCAGCATCAGCTGGTACAGCGCGAACAGCCCTGCGCGCCGGAGGTCCGCGGTCATGTCGTGGACGCTCCTGCGGAGAGGGTGGTATATAAACCTTCCCGTCGCTGGCGACGGACGATCCCGGCGACGTCGTGCGATCGTCGCCGACTCGGCCGAACGGCCCGGGCGCCGGCCGGTTCGCCGGTGCACGAGGTACGCACCGCGGCGCTCATTCGATCCGTACGCATAACTTACGCGTTGCATTCCGAGCGCGTGCGCGTCGCCACGTCCGCCGGTCCGCTCGCCCGCGTCGAGCGTCGACCCCGGGAGGGGAAACGCTCAAACCCCGCCTCGCCCTTTGGCCGGACATGTCTCACTGGACCGACTCGATCGCGGGAGACCGGATGACGGTCGACCAGGAGTTCGCCGACCGGGTCGAGCAGTCCGGGTTCACGAGCCAGGAGTGGGGGCTCATCATGACCGCGACGGAGCTGGAGATCGAGAACGCCGACGACGCCGACCGCGCCCGCATCGTCGCCAACACGGACCAGCTCGCGGACATCATGCCGGAGGTGGACAACGTCCGCTCGCAGGTGCCGGGCGCCGGCGAGCCCGAGCGCTCCGGCGGCATCGTCGACTCGATCAAGGGTGCGTTCGGCCTCGGCGACGGCGGCTCGAACGAGCGCCTCGAGGAGGCGGAGAGGCTCACCCAGGAGTACGCCGACGAGCTCCAGTCGCACCTGGAGTCGAAGGGGAAATGGAAGCTCGCGCGGACGATGTACCGCGAGAACTAGCGGGCACAGGACGGTCGCACGCGGGGTCGACCTACAGCTCGTCGCCGCCGTGGAACAGCGTCAGCTCCTCGGCCTCGTAGATGTTGATGAGCTCGGTGACCAGTTCGTCGTAGCTCTCGTCCTCGACGCGGAGGCCGTCGAGTCGCTCGATCGTCTCCTCGTCGAGATGGACCTCGGGCATACCACGTCCGACTCCCCCGACGAACTTGAACCTCCCGACCGCGGGCGGTCAGAGGCGGTCGACGACCGCCGCGGCGACCTCGTCGGTGGTCGCCGAGCCGCCGAGGTCGGGCGTGTGTGGCCCCTCCCGGAGGACGCCCTCGACGGCGCTCCGGATCCGCGCGCCGGCCTCGTCGTCGCCGAGGAACTCCACGAGCATCGCGGCCGAGAGCGTGCAGGCCAGCGGGTTCGCGACCCCCTCGCCCGCGATGTCGGGGGCGGTACCGTGAACCGGCTCGAACAGGCCCCGCTCCGGGCCGACGTTCGCACTCGGCAGCA
>JBDGTB010000052.1:0-10530 GCA_042217235.1 Haloferacaceae archaeon
CGCCCTCGCCGATGAACTTGTGGACGAGCTCGGAGCCGGCCATCTTGATGAACGTGGCGTCGGTGTGGTTGGCGACGGCCTTCGCGAGCATCGTCTTGCCCGTGCCGGGCGGGCCGTGCAGCAACACGCCCGAGGGCGCCTCGACGCCCACCGTGTCGAACATCTCCGGGCGTTCGAGGGGCATCTCGACGGCCTCGCGCACCTCGCGCATCTGGTCTTCGAGCCCCCCGATGTCGCCGTAGGTGACCTCCGGCGAGTGCTCGACCTGCATCACGCGGGCGCGGACGTCCGTCTCGTCGTCGAGCGTCTTCACGACCGAGAGGGAGTTGTTGACGGCCACCCGCGCGTCCGGCTCGATGTCCTCGCGCATCTCGTCGGTGACCTCGGTGAGCGCCTCCTGGTTGTTGCCGTGCTGTTTGATGATGACGCCCTCGTCGGTGATCTCCTGGACGGTGGCGACGAACAGCGGCGACTGCTTGAGCTTCTTGTTCTCGTGGGTCAGCCGCTCGAGCTTCTGCTGGTACTTGTTGTTCTCCGCGTTCGCGTCGAGGAGCTTGTCCCGCATCTCCTCGTTCTGGGACTCCAGCACTTCGAGGCGTTCCCTGAGCGCCTCGATCTTCTCCTGTTGCGACGTCGCCTCGTCGTCGTACGGGAGGTCGACGTCGTCGACCGTGTCGGTCATCACCCTCGCTAGGTCGCTCGCTCATAAGAGGTTTCGGGTGGGGGATCGTCGGTCGCTGACGGCACCGCTGACCGTCGCGGCCGCCGGTTTCACTTCCGGTCCGCTCGCGGAACCCTCTTGAGTGGCGGCGGCAAAGCGGGCGGCGTGACGCGCGTACTCCACACGGCCGACACCCACCTCGGCTACCGGCAGTACCACTCGCCGGAACGCCGGGCGGACTTCCTCGACGCCTTCGAGGCCGTGGTCGCCGACGCCGTCGACGCCGACGTGGACGCCGTCGTCCACGCGGGGGACCTCTATCACGACCGCCGCCCCGACCTCCCGGACCTGCTCGGGACGCTCGGCGCCCTCCGGCGCCTCGAGGACGCCGGGATCCCCTTCCTGGCGGTCGTCGGCAACCACGAGTCGACCCGCCACGGCCAGTGGCTCGACCTCTTCGAGCGGCTGGGCCTCGCCGAGCGCCTGACCGCCGACCCGCGGCCGGTCGGCGACGTCGCCCTCTACGGGCTCGACCACGTGCCGCGCGCCCGCCGGGACGACCTCGAGTACGACTTCGCCCCCCACGACCGCCCCCACGCGGCGCTCGTCGCCCACGGCTTGTTCACCCCCTTCGCCCACGCCGACTGGGAGACCGAGACGGTGCTCGAGCGCTCGTCGGTCGCCTTCGACGCGCTGTTGCTCGGCGACAACCACGCCCCCGGCACCGAGCGGGTCGAGGGGACGTGGGTCACCTACCCCGGGTCGACCGAGCGAGCGAGCGCGAGCGAGCGCGAGCCCCGCGGCTACAACCTCGTCGCCTTCGACGAGGGCGTCGACGTGCGCCGGCGGACGCTCGACACCCGCGAGTTCGTCTTCGTCGACGTCGAACTCGGGGCCGACGAGGGAGTCGACCGCGTCCGCGAGCGGGTGTGCCAGCACGACCTCGCCGACGCCGTCGTCGTCGTCACCGTCGAGGGGGAGGGCGAGCCGGTCGCCCCGGCCCGAGTCGAGGAGGCGGCGCTCGACGAGGGCGCGCTCGTCGCCCGGGTCACCGACCGCCGGGAGGTCGAGGCGGACGAGGAGGCGGTCGACGTGCAGTTCGCCGACCCCGACGCGGTCGTGCGCGAGCGGGTCGCGGACCTCGGACTCTCGCCCGCCGGGACCGACGTCGACCGCGTCGTCCGCGACGGCGACGTCGCCGACTCGAACGTGCGCGAGACCGTCGAGCGGCGGGTGCGCGAGCGGCTCGAAGGCGACGGCCCGCTCGGCGCCGCGGGCGACGGCGGGACCGCCGCGGCGGACGAGGCGGACGGCGGCCCGACTGACGTGTCGGCCGACGGCCCGACCGACGGGTCGAGCGGTGACGGTCCGGCGGACGACGCGAGCGACGGGCCGGACGGCGGCTCGGCGGACGACTCGGACGACGCGACGACCGACGACCAGGTGACGATGGGGGACTTCTCGTGAAGTTCGACCGCGTCGAGCTCCGGAACTTCAAGCCCTACGAGTCGGCCGACCTCGAACTCGACGACGGCGTCACCGTCTTCCACGGCGTCAACGGCAGCGGCAAGTCCTCGCTGCTCGAGGCCTCCTTTTTCGCGCTCTACGGCGCCCGCGCGCTCGAGGGGACGCTCGCCGACGTCCTCACCAACGGCGAGGACGAGTGCGAGGTCCGCCTCCGGTTCACCCACGAGGGCGACGCGTACCGCGTCCACCGGCGTCTCCGGCGCTCGGGCGACCGCGTGTCGACCGCCGAGTGCACCCTCGAGGGGCCGGAGGGGGCCGTCGAGGGGGCCCGCGACGTGCGCGCCCGGGTCGCCCGGCTCCTGCGGATGGACGCGGAGGCGTTCGTCAACTGCGCGTACGTCCGGCAGGGCGAGGTGAACAAGCTGATCAACGCGACGCCGGGCGACCGTCGGGCGATGATCGACGACCTGCTCCAGCTCGGGACGCTGGAGGAGTACCGCGAGCGGGCCGGCGACGCCCGGCTCGGCGTCGAGGACGTGCTGACCGGGGTGCGCGGGGCGCTCGACAACGTCGAGTCGAAGATCGCGGACCTCGAAGGGCGGGAGCTGTACGACCGGCTGAACGACCTCGAGTCGGAGCTGTCGTCGGTCGAGTCGGAGGTCGAGCGGTTCGAGGAGAACCGCGAGCGGGCCGAGGAGACCCTCGCCGCGGCCGAGGAGACCCTCGCCGAGCACGAGGAGCGCCGCGAGGAGCTGTCGGAGGTCGAAACCCGGATCGACGACGTCGAGGCGGCGGTCCGGGAGACCGAGGCCGAGCGGGACGACCTCGCCGACGCCGTCGAGGAGCACGAGCGGCGCGTCGCGGCGCTCGACGAGCGCGTCGCGGCGCTGCTCGCCGAGACGGACCTCGAGGCGGCCGACCCCGAGGCCGTCGACGAGCGGCGGGCGACGCTCGCCGGGGAGCGCGAGTCGGTTCGCGAGCGGATCGGCGCGCTCGGCGAGGAGATGCGCGGGCTCCGCGCGGACGCCGAGGAGCGCCACGCCGGGGCGGCCGAACTGCTGGCCGAGGCGGCCGAGGAACGCGAGCGGGCCGCCGAGCTCGACAGCGAGGCGTCCGACCTCGCCGACGCCGTCGACGACCTCGCCGCGCGAGTCGAGGAGCTGGAGGCCGAGCGCGAGGACGCGCTGGCCGCGTTCGCGGACGCGCCGGTCGAACCGGACGAGGCCGAGACGCGCCGCGACGAGGCCCGCGAGGCGCTGGAGGCCGCCCGCGAGGAGCGCGCCGCGGTCCGCGAGCAGCTGGCGACCGCCCGCTCCCGCGTCGAGGAGGCCGAGGAGCTGCTCGCGGCGGGGAACTGCCCCGAGTGCGGCCAGCCGGTCGAGGGGTCTCCCCACGTCGAGGCGCTCGACGAGCGCCGCGAGGCGGTCGAAAAGCTGGAGGCGGAGCTTGAGGCCGCCGAAGAGCTGGTCGCGGAGCGCGAGGCGGAGCTTGAGGCCGCCGAGGAGCTGGTCGCGGCCGCCGACCGGCTCGACCGGCTCGACGGCGAGCTGGCGAGCAAACGCGAGACGCTCGACGCGCGCCGCGAGGCGGCCGAGGCCGCACGCGAGCGGGCCGAGGCGGCTCGCACCGCGGCCGAAGACCTGGTGACCGAGGCCGAGGCGACCGCCCGCGAGGCCGAGGCGGCCCGCGAGGCGGCGGAGACGAAACGCGCGGAGCTTGGCGAGCTGAACGCCCGGAAGGGCCGGCTCACCGAGCGCGTCGAGCGGCTCGACGACCTCGCCGACGCGCTCGCCGAACGCGAGGACGCCCGCGACGCCGCCGAGCGGCGGCGCGAGAAGCGTGCGGACCTGGCCGATCGCAACGACGAGCGGCGCGACCGCCTGGCGCGCCTGCGCGAGCGCCGCGACGAGCTCCGCGAGGCGGTCGACGAGGGGCGGGTCGCGGCCGCCCGCGACGAGGCCGAGCGCGCCGAGGCGTACCTCGACCGGGTCGCGGCGAAGCTCGAGGACCTGCGCGCGGAGCGCGACGACCTGCAGGGGGAGATCGGTGCGGTCCGGGAGTCGATCGAGACGCTGGAGGGGCTGCGCGCGGAGCGCGACGAGCTCCGCGAGCGCGTCGACGCCCTGGAGTCAGTCCACGAGGAGGCCGGGGAGCTGGAGGAGCTGTACGGCGACCTGCGCGCGGAGCTGCGCCGCCGGAACGTCGAGAGCCTGGAGCGGATGCTCAACGAGACGTTCGACCTGGTGTACGAGAACGACGCCTACGCCCGGATCGAGCTCGACGACGACTACGAGCTGACGGTCGTCCAGAAGGACGGCGCGACGCTCGCTCCCGACCAGCTGTCGGGCGGCGAGCGGGCGCTTTTCAACCTCTCCCTGCGCTGTGCCATCTACCGGCTGCTCGCCGAGGGGATCGACGGGGCGGCGCCGATGCCCCCGCTGATCCTCGACGAGCCGACCGTGTTCCTCGACGCCGGACACGTCTCGCGGCTGGTCGACCTGGTCGAGGAGATGCGCGACCTCGGCGTTCGCCAGACCGTGATCGTCAGCCACGACGAGGAGCTCGTCGGCGCGGCCGACGCGCTCGTCACCGTCGAGAAGGACCCGACGACGAACCGCTCGTCGGTGCGCCGCGAGCGGGCGCCGTCCGTGACGGCGCTCGACGGCGTCGGCGGCGACTGACCGGCCCTCACTCGAGCCGGGTCAGCGCCGCCCGCGCGTCGTCGGTCAGGCCGTAGCCGCGCCGGCCGTCGACCGTCCGCTCCGCGACCAGCCCCGCGGCCCGGAACTCGGCGAGCAGGCCGTGGAGGTCGCTCTCGCAGAGGTCGTAGCCGTCGAGCAGCGTCCGGACGGCGAGCGGCCCCCGCGCGTCGAGTTCGAGCAGGAGGCCGAGCGCCCGGTCGTCGTGCGCGGCCAGCACCAGCCGTCGGACGGGGTCGTCGAGCGTCCGCGCCACGGTCGCGAGCGGCGACACGTCCGCCACGGTCGCGAGCTCGTCGGCGGCGAGGGAGCGCTCCTCGCCGGTCGCCGGGTCGCGCACGAGGCTCGACTCCCCGGCCCGTTTCACGAGGAGATAGCGGTTCCCGTCCTCGTCCTCGACGGTTCGCACGACCCTCCGAAGGGGGCGTCGGCGGTTAGGCGTTGCGCTCGGCGTCCGCGGTCGCCCCCTCGTCCGCGGCCGCCCCGTCCCCCTCGTCCGCGTGGGGCGTGCCGTCCGCTCCGTCGTCGCCCCGGCGCCGCTCGAACGCCCGGTAGTGCTGGACGAGCCGGACGCCGGCGAGCAGGCCGAGGGCGACGCTCGCGCCGCCGACGAGCCACATCCGACGGAAGGCGACGAGCAACAGCCCGACGGCGACGGCGCCGAGCGCGAGGTTCGCCAGCGCGACGCTCCGCCACCAGGTGGTGAGGAGCTCGGGGTCGACCTCCGCCTCCTCGACGTCGGGCGACGGGGCGGACGGCACCCGGGTGAGCTCCTCCTCCTCCTCCTCCTCCGGCGAGCGCAGGTCCGCCTCGGGGTCCGGCTCGTCGGGCTCGTCCGGCCACTCGTCGAACACGGCCCGGAGGTAGCGACGGGCGTGGAAAAGGGTTCCCTACGTCGCCTCGGTGAGGTCGACCGCCAGCGTCGCCTCGACCCAGGCGAAGGGGTCCTCCGCGTCGTGGAGGACCACGCCGCCGTCGACCTCGTAGGCCTCGACGGTCTCGGCCCCGGCGACCGTCCGTTCACGGCGCTGTCCGCTCCTGCCGGCTACGTCGTGGCGGTCGGACATGGTGCGTGGTAAGATGTAGCACGATAATATGCTTTCCGCTCGGGCGCCCGGACGTCCGAGACCGTCCGGCGGGGATGCCGAACCTTTTAGCCCGTTCTGGCGAAGGGCTGGCCATGAACGAACAGGCCTCCTTCGACGACTTCGGGGGCGGGGCGGCGGACGACGACCGCCCGGACGCGGAGGCCGCGGCCGTCGCCGGGAACGGCGGTGGGCGGGTCGACGAGGTGGTCGCGGAGGACCCGCGCTACCCGGCGGCCGAGGGGACGGTCGCCGTCGCGGTGACGCAGGTCGACTACACGGTCGAGGGGAGCGGCGACGAGGAACACCCGGTCGTCCACGTGTTCGGCCGGACCGCCGACGGCGGCGCCGAGCACGTCCGCGTGCTGGAGTTCGAGCCGTACTTCTACGTCCCGACGGCGGACCTCGACCGGCCGCCCGTGGAGGCGTACGACGTGGTCGTCGACGCGCGAGAGACGGGTCCCGACGGCGAACCGTTCGAGTCCATCCGCGGCGAGCGGCTGACGAAGCTCGTCGCCCGGACGCCGCGCGACGTCGGGCAGATCCGCGACGACTTCGAGACGACCTACGAGGCCGACATCCTCTTTCCCAATCGATTTCTGATCGACAAGGACGTGGGCGGCGGCGTCGCGGTTCCGGCCCGCCGGCTCGAGGACGGCCGCCTGCAGGTCCGCCACGACGAGGTTCGACCGGCCGAGGTCGACGCGGACCCGCGCGTGAACACGTTCGACATCGAGGTCGACGACCGCTCGGGGTTCCCCGAGGACGGCGAGGAGCCGATCGTCTGTCTGACGAGTCACGACTCCGTGCGCGACGAGTACGTGGCGTGGCTGTTCGACGCCCCCGAGGGCGACGCCGACGCCCCGGAAGCGCTCGACGGCTACGAACTGCTCGACGGGGACGCGAGCCTCGACGTGCGGACCTTCGAAAGCGAGGACGCGATGCTCGATGCCTTCCTCGCCTACGTCGAGGAGACAGACCCCGACGTGCTGACGGGGTGGAACTTCGAGGACTTCGACGCGCCCTACCTGCTCGACCGTCTCGAACTGCTCGACCCCTCCTCCGACTACGACCTCTCGCCGGACCGCCTCTCCCGCGTGAACGAGGTGTGGCGGAGCGGATGGGGCGGCCCGGACGTGAAGGGCCGGGTCGTCTTCGACCTGCTGTACGCCTACAAGCGCACGCAGTTCACCGAGTTGGAGTCCTACCGCCTCGACGCGGTCGGCGAACAGGAACTCGACGTCGGCAAGGAGCGCTACTCCGGCGACATCGGCGACCTGTGGGAGCAAGAGCCCGACCGCCTGCTGGAGTACAACGTCCGCGACGTGGAGCTGTGCGTCGAGATAGACCGCAAACAGCGGGTGATCGACTTCTGGGACGAGGTGCGCCGGTTCGTCGGCTGTCTGCTGGAGGACGCCCCGACGCCCGGCGACGCGGTCGACGTGTACGTCCTCCACAACGCCCACGGGCGGTTCGCGCTCCCGACGAAGGGCCAGCAGGAGAGCGAGGAGTTCGAGGGCGGGGCGGTGTTCGAGCCGGTGACGGGGGTGCGGGAAAACGTCACCGTGCTGGACTTGAAGTGTTTCAGCGCCGACACGGACCTTCTCACACCCGACGGCTCCCGGTCCATCACCGACCTCGACGTCGGCGACCCGGTGTACACGCTGAACCCCGAGACGTTCGAGTGTGAGGTCAAGCCGGTCGCGGAGACCCACGAGTACGAGAACCGGTTCGGGGAGCTACACCACCTGAGCGGGAACACCCACGACCTGAAGGTCACCGAGAATCACCGATTTCTGGCGTCGAAAGAACGAGGATGGGACGAGCAGACCCCCGAGGACTTCTCGTTCGAAGCGTACCGCGACATTCCCGACTCCGAGCGGTTCGCGTTCCCG
The DNA here is from genome assembly GCA_042217235.1 of Haloferacaceae archaeon. Classification (GTDB taxonomy): domain Archaea; phylum Halobacteriota; class Halobacteria; order Halobacteriales; family Haloferacaceae; genus A07HB70. The sequence continues at coordinate 7,808 of JBDGTB010000052.1, forward strand.
CAGCACGGTCCGATGGACGGCGAACACCCGTCGTCCTTCGACCTCGTCGACGGGGTCGACGATGGCCACGTAGCGGTGTATCCGTCCGACGACCTCCGTGCGTTCCGCGCCGCGGTCCCCGACGCAGTGACGGAGTCGCTCGACCACGCCCGCGGGTCGTCGGCGGCAATGGGCCACCAACAACAGGTCGGGAAGTACCTGCTCCCGGTCGAGACGTACCGGGCCAACCGGGCGGCCGTCGACGCCCACGCCGAGCGGGTGTTCCTGAAGTACGGCCGTGGTCACGGAGAGATTCCCCGTTCGTTCGGGATGGAGAACTGGCTCCGTCTCCTCGGCTGGTACGTCACCGAGGGGAGCGTCGACCCGTCGAACGGCCGCTTCACGATCCATCAGGAGCAAGGAGCCAACCGCGACGCCATCCGTGACCTGCTCGACCGGATGGGGATCGACTACAGCGCTGACGAACGGGGGATCAACGTTTCGAACCGCATCCTCGTCGACTGGCTCGGCGCACACTGTGGCGACAGCGCGGCGACGAAACGACTGCCTGAGTGGGTGTTCGGCCTCGATGGCGGATTGGCTCGGACCCTGCTCGACACGATGATCCGGGGGGACGGTTCGACGACCGACTCCGGCCTCGACAAGTTCTCGACGACGAGCGACGACCTGAAGGACGCCGTCGTCGACCTCGCGGTTCGGTGCGGCGAGAAGCCGACAGTCTCCGAGCAGAGTGATGGAACGTGGTACGTGTCGGTCGGCAAGCGCGGGTCGTTCCACAAGCGAAACGCGACGGTCGAGGACCACGACGGAACGGTCCACTGTGTGACCGCCGAGGACAACCACGTCGTCCTCGCCGGGCGGAACGGGAACTTCCAGTGGGTCGGTCAGTCGCTCTACCCCATGTGCATGGTGACCATCAACGCCTCGCCGGAGACGAAAGTCGACCCCGAGGAGTACGGCGGCGAGACGTATCACGCACCGAATGGGACCCACTTCCGAAAGGAGCCGGACGGGATGATGCGGGAGATGGTCGACGAACTCCTCACCGAGCGCGAGGAGAAAAAGGAGGCCCGGAACGAGCACGAACCTGACACGCCCGAGTACGCTCAACTCGACCGACAGCAGGCGGCCGTCAAAGTGATCATGAACTGCTTCACACCGGATACCGACGTGCTGACGCCCGACGGGGTCCGGGCGATCACGGACCTCGACGTCGGTGACGAGGTGTACTCGCTCGACCCGGAGACGATGGAGATGGAGGTGAAACCGGTCGTCGAGACGCAGGCGTACCCCGACTACCGCGACGAACTGGTCGACATCGAGACCGACAAGATCGACTTCCGGGTCACGCCGAATCACCGAATGTTGGTCCGCAAGGACGAAACGAACGGGGTTTCGTGGGACGAGGACGACTACCAGTTCGTCGAGGCCGGCGACCTCGACCGCGCGACGAACTACCAACTCCCGCACGACTGGGGCGGTCCCGACGGCGACCGGGTCGACGAGGTCGACCTGACCGAACTCGTCGAGGACGACTTCGAGGTCTGGTGTGACAACGACGTACACGGCCACACGCTCGCGGCCGAGGTCGGTCGATACCCCGACACGGTCGTGAAAAACGACCTCGAAACGACTGGCTACGTGTTCGACGGCGACGAGTTCGGGACCCACCGGACGTACCTCGACGAACACTGCTCCCGGTTCCGCGTCCACGCCGAGCGGGGTCGGAAGTGGATTCCGCGATTCTACGACGGCGACGACTTCCTCGACCTGCTGGCGTGGTACGTCACGGAGGGGTCGGTGTACACCTCCGAACCGAAACGGTTCGGCGAGACCTATCGCGGGTCGGCGACGACCGTCTCCATCGCTCGGGACGCGCCGACGCTCGCCGACGGCGGGGAGTCGGACCACGCGGCCGTCGGCTCCCTCCTCGACCGGATGGGGTTCGACTACTACGTCGACGAGCGGGGCTACCAGTTCACGTCGAAGCTTCTCGGCGACCTGTTCGAACGACTGTGTGGCGGCGGGAGCTTCGAGAAGCGGATTCCCGAGTTCGTCTTCGGGACCAGTCGGGAGCAGAAGCGCCGCTTCCTCGACACCCTGATCGCCGGCGACGGCGACCGACAGTCCGACTCGGCGTGGCGCTACACCACGTCGAGCGAACGGCTCCGGGACGACGTGTTGCGCCTCTGTGCCCACCTCGGCCTGACGGCGAACTACACCCGCGACAGCGGGTCGTGGCGAATCTACTGCACCGAGGGAAGCGAGAACACGCTCCGCATACACCGGAGCGCCGAACGGAGCGAGGCCGACGACGGGGTCTACTGTGTCACCGTCGCCGACAACCACACGCTGCTGGCCGGGCGAAACGGGACGTTCCAGTTCGTCGGACAGTCGCTCTACGGCGTATCGGGGTGGGATAGATTCCGCCTCTACGACCGGGAAAACGCCGCTGCCGTCACGTCGACGGGTCGAGAAGTGCTGTCGTTCACCGAGGAAGTATCGAAAGAACAGAATTATCAAATTGCTTATGGTGACACTGACAGCGTCATGCTCGAACTCGGCCCCGACCTCACGAAAGACGAGGCCATCGAGCGCTCCTTCGAGATCGAGGACCACATCAACGACCGCTACGACGACTTCGCGCGCGAGGAGCTCGGCGCGGAGGTCCACCGCTTCCAGATCGAGTTCGAGAAGCTCTACCGGCGGTTCTTCCAGGCGGG
>JBDGTB010000045.1:0-10463 GCA_042217235.1 Haloferacaceae archaeon
GGCGGCATGGGCGGCATGGGCGGCATGGGCGGCATGGGCGGCGCGATGTAAGCCCGGCCCGGCCAGCCCACCTCACCCCCGACCCGTCCCGACTCGAACCGGCCACCGACCACGCGCGGTCCCGATTTTCTTTCGACGCCGCCCGCGAGCGGCGCGGCCGGCGGTCGCGGCCGTGGACGCGTCGACCTACACCCGGTCTCGGATCTCGGCCAGCCGGTCGCCGAGCGTCGCCCGGACGGCCGAGAGGTCCCCGCCACAGCGCACCAGGTCGTACCCCCGGTCGACGGCGTCGACCACCGCGTCGGGCTCGTTGACGATGCCCGCGAGCGCCACGTCGGAGGCCGCCACTCGCTTTTCGATCCGTGCGACCTGCTCGCGCGTCTCCGGGTGGTCGGGGCTGTCGGGCCGGCCGAGCGACGTCGAGAGGTCGGCCGGGCCGACGAAGGCGAAGTCCAGTTCCGGCACGTCGAGGATGGCGTCGAGGTTCCCGATGGCCGTCGCCGACTCGACCATCGTCCCGATGGTCACGTTCGCGTCCTCCTCGGCCACGTAGCCGTCGCGGTCGCCGCTCCAGCAGGTGACCCGCGCCGTCGCCGCGCCGCGCTCGCCAGGCTCGCCGTCGTAGACGAAGCGGGCCGCCTCGGCCGCCTCCCGCACCTCGGCCGCCGTGTCGAGTCGGGGGATCAGGAGGTTGCGGACGCCGGCGTCGTACGCCTTGCGCACCATCCGGGGGTCGGGGGTCGGCAGGCGCACGAGCAGCTCCGTGTCGGCAACCTCGGCCGCGCGGGTCAGGTCGTTCAACAGCCGGGCGTCGTATGGCGAGGGGCCGTCGTGCTCGAAGTCGAGCCAGACGAAGTCGAAGCCCAGCAGGCCGTACGTCTCGACCACCTCCGGCGCGAACGTCGAGGCGCCGGCCCCGAAGACCGGCTCGCCCGCCTCGAACGCCGCACGCACCGCGTTCGTTCGGTCCACACCCGGCGTGCGTGCGAACGGACCTTGACACTTGTCCCCGCGGCAGGGGGTGACGGGGGACGGCGGACGGCGCGACGTGGAGCGACGGGGGGGACAGTCTCGACCCCGCGGGGGAGGGCTGGGGAGCGGTATATACCCCTCCGACCGCACACCGAGTCACCCGAACGGCTACGAGGGGGGCCGGTCGGCCACGAAACCGTACGGCCCCCACGGGACCCCCCCCGTTCACCTATTATAAACCACTTTACACGTATCGCGGGTCGAATCCGGTGATGGCACACGATCCCGACGGTGCGAGAGACCGCGTATCGCGGCGGAAGTTCCTGGCCACGACGGGCGCCATCGGCGTCGCTGGCGTCGCCGGCTGCAGCGCCCGGTCGGGGGGGAGCGGGTCGGGCGGCGGCTCCGGTGGGTCCGGTGGGTCCAGCGGGACCGGCGGCTCGGGCAGCACGCCCGGCGGGTCCGACAGCACCGCCACCCCGGCGGGGGACCAGGGCGGCCCCGCGATGCTCACCGCCGAGGGGTCCTCGACGGTGTACCCCATCTCCAACAAGGGGAGCTCCTACTGGAACTCCAACGCCCCGCCGAGCGACGGCGAGTACTGGGGGTCGAACTCGGAGACGTCCGTCCCGGGGTGGGACGAGATCGAGACCGACAAGCGCCTCGCCGACTACTTCGCCAGCCAGTACGGCTTCGAGCCGACGGGCAAGCAGGCGAACCCGCCGTACCCGACCAGCGTCGGCCTGAGCCACTCCGGGACGGGCTGTAAGTCCGTCGTCGACGGCCTGGTCGACATCGGCAACTCCTCCGGCCCCATCACCGCCGAGCTCGACTGGAGCGAGCAGAAGGCCGAGGAGACGGTCGTCGACCACGTCGTCGGCCGCGACGGTCAGCCGGTCGTCGTCAGCGACGACGTCTACAGCGCGGGCGTCACCCAGCTCACCGCCGAGCAGGTCCGCAAGATCTACCAGGACGAGATCACGAACTGGAGCGAGGTCGGCGGCCCCGACCAGGAGATCTACGTGGTCGGCCGCGCGGAGGGCTCGGGCACCGACACCGCCTTCCGCCTCAACATGCTCGGGGACGCCGACGCCCCGATGCCCGGCGTCGACACGCGGAAGGGGCAGAACCAGCAGGTCGCGACCGTCGTCCAGCAGAACGAGGGCGCCATCGCCTACATGGCGCTCGCGTTCACGGGCGAGCAGGTCAAGCCGATCGCCCTGGAGTTCGAGGGAACGGTGTACGAGGCCGACAGGGACGCCGAGCACACCATCTTCGACAGCGACTACCCGCTCAACCGCGACCTCCACATGTACACGAAGGTCACGGAGGACACACCGAGCGGGACGGACAAGCGGGAGGCCGCGTTCCTCAACATGTTCCTGACGACCTTCGGCCAGAAGGTGTTCGTCGAGGACGTGAACTACATCCCGCTCCCGACGAAGGACATCGAGGCCGAGAAGGAGAAGCTCCCGGCGCAGGCCTAAGGCCGGCGACGGCCGGCCCGGCACGAACGATTTCACTCCGATGCGTTCACACGGACACGATGACACGAACGGATAGGGCGGCGACCGGCGCCGAGATGCTCGCGAGCCGCGTCCGGCGGTTCCGCGAGTTCGTCGACGAGACGGAGCCCGAGGCGCTCGCGGTCGCGGGCCTGATGTCGGCGTCGCTGCTGGCGGCGTTCGTCGGCTTCCTCGCGGTGTCGGCGTACACGGTCGTCCCCTTCGCGGGGTTCCTGGTCGTCACCGGCTACGGCTGGTTCCGCCACCAGGGGCTGACCGCGCGGGTGCTCACGCTGACGACGACGGTCTCGACCATCGTCGTCCTGGGACTCATCACGGTGTTCATCTTCGTCGAGGCCTGGCCGACGATCCGGTACGGGACCGCGACGGTGGTCGGCATCCCGGTCCCCGGCCTGCGCCTGTTCGTGGAGACGCGGTGGGACGCGGCCTCGCCGCCCATCCGGTACTCGATGGTCCCGATGATCCACGGGACCGTGATGGTCACCCTCGTCTCGACGGCGGTCGCGGGACCGCTCGGGGTGGCCGCCGCGCTCTTCCTCTCCGAGATCGCCCCACCGGTCGTCAGGGAGGCGGTCAAGCCGGGAGTCGAGATCCTCGCGGGCATCCCCTCCATCGTCTACGGGTTCATCGGGTTCACCATCCTCAGCCCGTGGGCGAGCGACCAGTTCCGCCTCGTCGGCCAGGGGACCTACCTCTTCGTCGGCGTCGTGGTCGGGCTGATGGCGCTGCCGACCGTCGTCTCCGTCGCCGAGGACGCGCTCGCGAGCGTGCCCGAGTCGATGAAAAGCGGGTCGCTCGCCCTGGGGACGACCGACTGGCAGACGATGACCTCTATCACCCTCCCGGCGGCGTTCTCGGGGGTGTCGGCGGCGGTCCTGCTGGGCGTCGGCCGGGCGATCGGCGAGACGATGGCCGCGACGGTGATGCTCCGGAACGACCCGAAGATCCCCGATCCGGTGATCAACGTCTTCTACGGCTACGACACCCTCACCTCCCTGATCGCGTCGAACTACGGGGAGGCGACCGGCCTCCAGTTCAACGCGCTGTTCGTCGCCGGCGTCGTCCTGTTCGTCACGGTGCTCTGCATCAGCATCGGGTCGCAGATGATCGAGGCGCGCATGAAGCGCGAGCTCGGGGGGATGGAGTGATGGCGGACGCGACCGAAACCTCCGTACTCCGCGACGAAACCACCGGGACGGGCGCCGTCGCCGCGGTCGCGGTCGGGCTCGCCGCAGTCCTGTTCGGGGTCAGCCTCGCGGCGACCTTCGAGGTCGTCTCGATCACCGACCCCGTCGCCGGCGTCCCGACGGTCGCCGTCCTCGGCGGCCTGCTGACGGCGCTCGGCGTCGCCGTCGTCACCTTCGGCGTCGGGTCGCGGATGGGCGTCGTGGAGACAGACCCCGGCCCGCACGCGGGACTCGTCGCCACCCTCGCCTTCACCGGCATCTGGTTCGTGGTCGGTGGCCTCGTCGCCTCGCAGACGCTGGGGCTCGGCACAGCCGGCTGGCTCGTCGTCGCCGTCGTCTCGAGCGGGGCGGCGTTCGCCGTGACGGTTCTCCCGCGCGAGGACGTCGGCTCGACGCTGCCCGCCGGCGCGCTGGCCGCCCTCGCCGGGCTCGCCCTCTTCACGGGCGTCATCGGCCCCTCGTGGGTGTGGGACCTGAACTGGGAGGACCAGGCGTCGTTCACCGGCGAGTTCACGATCCCGGTGGTCACGCAGTTCTGTTCGCTCATCGCGGGGTGGGCGGCCGCGAAGGCCTACGGCGGCTTCGGGGCGCGCGGCCGGTACATGGGGGCCTACACCCTGGTCTACCTGAACGCGCTCGCCATCGTCGCGGTGCTGTTCGTACTCGTCGGGTTCACGTTCTCCAAGGGACTCCCGGGGCTCCTCCGCGGCGTGGCGGTCGGCGCGGGCGTCGGCCCCGAGACGACGATCGCCCTGTTCGGGTCGAGCACCGCCTTCGCCTGGCCGGTCGACGTGCCGTTCGTGATGAACGGCGTGGCGCTGCTCAACGACGTCAACGGCGTACTCCCGGCAGTGGTGGGCACGTTCTGGCTGGTCCTCGGCGCGGTACTGTTCGCGGTGCCGCTCGGCGTCGGCGCCGCCGTTTTCCTCAGCGAGTACGCCGAACAGGGCCGGTTCACGCAGGTCGTCGAGATCGCCACGAACGGACTCTGGAGCACGCCCAGCATCGTCTTCGGGCTGTTCGGCTTCGCCTTCCTCGTGCCCCGCTTCGGGGGGCAGAAGTCGCTGCTCTCGGGGATGCTCACGCTCGGGTTCATGCTGCTGCCGCTCGTGCTCATCACGAGCCGGGAGGCGATGCTCGCGGTCCCCGACGAGTACCGCGACGCGAGCGCCGCGCTCGGGGTGAGCAAGTGGCAGACGATCCGGAGCGTCGTCCTGCCGGCGGCCCTGCCCGGGGTCGTCACCGGGGTCATCCTCGGCGTCGGGCGCATCGCCGGCGAGACGGCGCCCATCCTGCTGACGATGGCCGGCGGGACGTTCGTTCCCGGGGGCCAGACCGTCGACGTGGTCGGCGGCTTCGAATTCACGGCCTCCCCGCCCTTCGTCGCCAACCCCGAACTGTTGCAGGCGACCTCCGCGCTGCCCTACCAGCTGTACGCCCTCATCACCGCGGGCGTCGACCTCGGCAACAACGTGGGCAACGCCGACCAGTTCCAGTGGGCGACGGCGCTCGTGTTGCTGGTCGTCGTCCTCTCGTTCTACGCCGTCGGCATCGTCACGCGATACTACTTCCGCAGCAAACTCCACGAATGAGCGAGACGAGACACGCATCCCGGGACAGCGGTACCGACCAGCCACTCGAGACGACGAGCGGCGAGACCGAGGAGTCGAGCAGGCCGGAGTGGACGGAGTACGAGTTCGACGGCACGGCGAAGCTCGCCGTCGACGGCCTGGACGTCCACTACGGCGACGACCACGCCATCAAGGGCGTCTCGATGGACATCCCCGAACGGAGCGTCACGGCGCTGATCGGGCCCTCGGGCTGCGGGAAGTCGACGTTCCTGCGGTGTCTCAACCGGATGAACGACCGGATCGCGAGCGCCCGCGTCGAGGGGTCGGTCCGGCTCGACGGCGAGGAGGTCTACCAGGACGGCGTCGACCTGGTCGAGCTCCGCAAGCGGGTGGGCATGGTCTTTCAGTCCCCCAACCCGTTCCCGAAGTCCGTCCGGGACAACGTCGCCTACGGCCCCCGGAAGCACGGCGACATCGACACCGGCCTCATCGCGCGACTGCTGGGTCAGAGCAACGAGGACCGGGAGGCGGAGCTGGTCGAGCGGTCGCTCCGGCAGGCGGCGCTCTGGGAGGAGGTGAACGACCGGCTCGACGACAACGCCCTCGGCCTCTCGGGGGGTCAGCAACAGCGCCTCTGTATCGCCCGGGCCCTGGCGACCGACCCCGGCGTCCTCCTCATGGACGAGCCCGCCAGCGCCCTCGACCCGATCGCGACGGCGAAGATCGAGGACCTGATCGCCGACCTCGCCGAGGAGTACACCGTCGTCGTCGTCACCCACAACATGCAGCAGGCCGCCCGCATCTCCGACCAGACCGCCGTCTTCCTCACCGGCGGCGAACTCGTCGAGTACGACGACACCGACAAGATCTTCGAGAACCCGGAGAGCCGGCGGGTCGAGGACTACATCAGCGGCAAGTTCGGCTGACGGATGCCACGCGACGGCTACCAGGCGGAGCTGGACGACCTCCGGGCCGGCGTCCTCGACCTCGGCGAGACGGTCGCCGACCAGCTGGAGTCGGGAGTCGACGCGGTCGACCGCGGCGACGACGGGCTTGCCCGGTCGGTCGTCGACCGGGACGCCGCGGTCAACGACCGCTATCTCGACCTAGAGCAGGACTGCATCGACCTGTTCGCGCTCCAGCAGCCGGTCGCGGGCGACCTCCGCTTCGTCGCCTCGTCGTTCAAGATCCTCACGGACATCGAGCGGATCGGCGACCTGGCGGCGAACCTCGGGGGGTACGCGCTCGACGCCGACCCCGATCGGTTCCCCGGGGTCGACGTCCGGGGCATCGGCAGCGCGGTGCTGGCGCAGGTGGAGGCGGCGCTCGGGGCGTACGCGAGCGCGGACGCCGACGCGTGTCGCGACGTCGCCGCGCGCGACGACGAGGTCGACGCGGTCTGTGGCCGCGCCACCGAACGGGTCGTCCGCGAGCTGATAGAGCGGGAGGGGACGGCCGGGCCCTGGACCGTCGAGCGCCTCATCGACGACGTCTCGCGGGCCCTGCTCGTCGTTCGCGACCTCGAACGGGTCGGTGACCACGCGGTCAACGTCGCGGCGCGGACGCTGTACGTGGTCGAGACGGACCCGGAGCTCATCTACTGATGGAGACGCGAAAGCTACAGCAGGTCGGCGGGGGCACGTACACGGTGTCGATCCCCAAGGAGTGGGCGGTCGAGCACCGCCTCGAGGCCGGCGCGGAGGTCCACCTCTACGCCCACGGCGACGGCTCGATCGTCGTCCGGAGCGCCGCGAAGGACGGCGGGCGTCTGGAGGCGACCCGCGTCGAACTCGACGGGGGCGACCCGGCCCTCGCGGCGCGCGTCGTGCGGGCGGCCCACGCCGCCGGCTACGGGACCGTCACCCTCGTGGGGTCGTTCACCGACGCCGACCGGCGCGCCGTGCGGTCGCTGACCCGAAGCCTCGTCGGGGCGACCGTCCCCACCGCGACGGCCGACGAGATAACGGTTCGGAGCGTGCTCGACGCCTCGGACGTCGCCGTTCGCCAGTGGGTGGTCCAGCTGCGGTTCGTCGCGCTGTCGGTACACCGGCAGGCCGCTTCCGCGTTCGTCGGGGGCGAGCAGGGGGCGAGCGACCGGCTCCGGGCACGCGCCGAGGAGGCGGCCCGGCTGCGCGAGACGGTCGCGCGACACGCCAGCCGGTCGCTGGTCTCGTTCGCGGAGGTCGACCGGCTGGACGCCACCCGCCCGGAGCTGTTCGACTACGACGCGGTCGCCCGGCGGCTCGCGGGCGTGGCCGACCGCGGCGTGCGCGTCGCCCGCGCCGGCGAGCGGCTGTCGAGCCCGCTGCCCGGCGGCGTCGCGGACGACGTCGACGCCGTCGCGGAGCGCGCCGACCGTCTCGTGACCGACGCCGTCGACGCCGTGCTCGACGGCGCCGGCGTCGGCGAGGTCCGGAGCGTGCTCGACGACTGCGAGCGGGCGCGTGCCGACCTCGACGACCTCGAACGGACGCTGTTCGAGACGGTCGAGGGGTCGATGGCCGACGGCCGCGCGCTGACGCGAGCGCTCGACGGGCTCGACCGGACGGTCGCGGCCGCCGACGACGTCGCGGCCGTCGCGCTCCGGGCCGCCCTCCGGGACGACGGCCGCTGACGGAGCGCGTTCGAGGGCGGCGGGGGACGGCCGACCCCCTCACGACGGGACTCGACGGCGGGGCCGAGCCCGGCCCGGGACTACGCCGCCCCCTCGCCGGTCGGGCGGTGGCGCTCGAACGCCGCCTGGAGCTCGCCCCAGTCGACCGGCGGCTCCCGCCCCTCGAGCGCCGCCGCGAAGGACTCGAGTCGGTCGTCGAACCGCTCTCGCCAGGCGGGCCGAACGAGGTCGTCGAGGCGGTCGCCCAGCGCCGCCAGCCGCGCGTCGTGGTCGTCGAGCGCCGCCGCCAAGGACGCGAGCCGCTCCTCGTGGTCGACGTCGAACTCGCCTTCCACCTCCACGTCGAGCTCACGACCGACGAGCGTCCGGAGGTCCGCGAGCTCCGCACGGAGGTCGGCCAGGAGGAGCGCGAGCAGCCGCCGGTGGAGCTCGGCGTCGAACCAGACGACGGCGCGGTCGACGCCGTCGGCCGGGCGGTCGCCCCCGCCCGCCAGCGTCTCGACCGCGTCGGCCAGCTCGTCGAGCCAGGTCCCGAGCGCGTCGACGTCGCCCCCGAACTCCCGGTACCGGACCGCCGGGTCGACGAGCCAGCGCTTGAACTCGCCGACGTCGACCTGGAGCTCGTCCGCGGCCCCCTGCACGCCCGCGGCGTCCGCCCTGACCTCCCCGATCCCGGTCGCGACGTCGAAGAGGTCGGCCTCGTCGCTACGGTCGAGGAGCGCCTGGAGGTCGTCGCCGAGGGCGTCCGCCCGCGTCTCGACCGCGCGCAGCCGCGACGCGAACTCGTCGAGCCGTGCGGCCACGGCGTCGACGTCGGCGACCGGCTCCGCGACCGCCCGCGCCTCGTCGAGTTCGATCGACGCGAGCTCCGTCCGGGTCTCGGCGGTCGAGACGTACATCGACGCCTCCGAGAGCGCCTCGTCGACCTCGTCCCGGCTCACCGCGCCGTCCGCCGTGACGTGTCCGAGCGCCGTGCGAACCGCGTCGCGGTCGTGTCCGCCGTCGTCCCCCTCGAGGACGGCGTCGACGGCGTCCTCGACCGGCAGGCCGGCGATCCCCTCGTCCGTGGCGTCCCCGTCGCTCATCGCCGGCCGTTGGCGCGGCGGGGGGTTATGGGTTTTGAGACCGGCGGCCAGATCGGCGGGACCGCGGTCGCCGCAGGCCGACGGCGGGACGACCGGGCCGGCGGCGCCCGGTCCGGCTACGCCGAGGCGTCGTAGCCCGCCGCCTCGACCGCGTCGACGAGCGCGGCGACGTCCGCCGTCCCCTCGACCGTCGCCGAGCCGGCGACCCGGTCGGCCATCGCGCTCGTCACCCCGTCCACGCCCTCGAGCGCGTCCTCGACGGCCCCTTCGCAGTGCTCGCAGGACATCCCTTCGACGCTGATCGTCGTCGACATGGCGGCCGAACGTAGGGACCGACGGGCTTTGTCGTTTGTTGCTCCGAAGGCAAAGGGAACGCGCGGCGCGACGTTGCATTCGAAAGTCGGGGTCCGGGAGAGCGGGCCGTCGGTCGCGAAGCGGCGCGGAGCGTCGGCCACGCCAGCGCCGACCGGACGCCCGGGAGCGCGGATGGGGGCCGGGCGGACGGAAGATCGCGGGTGGAGCCGCGGGCAGGTCGTCCGGCGGACGGGCGACACCGCGTCGGCCGGGCGGGTCCGACGGACCCCCTCGCTTTCGGATCCAAAGCCCGACTGGCGCGTAACTGGGGAGATCCAAGCAGTAAACGAACTAAGGACGGACCACGTACTAGGGGGTACGATGAGCACGCGAACCGTCCACCTCGACGTCACCGGGATGTCCTGTGCCAACTGTTCGGCGACGGTCGGGGACGCGCTGGAGACGTTCGAGGGGGTGCGGTCGGCGACCGTCAACTTCGCCACCGACGAGGGGTCCGTCGAGTACGACCCCGAGACGGTGTCGCTCGGGGAGCTCGTCGACGCCATCGAGGACGCCGGCTACGGCGTCGTCACGGAGACGGCGCGGATCGGCATCGCCGACATGAGCTGTGCGAACTGCGCGGACGCGAACGAGACGGCGCTCGCGGCCGTGCCGGGCGTCGTCGACGCGGAGGTGAACTACGCGACCGACGAGGCGGAGGTCACCTACCTCCCCGGGGAGGTGTCGGTCGAGGCGCTCTACGACGCGGTCGAGGACGCCGGCTACACGCCCGTCCGCGAGGAGGGGGGCGACGAGGGTGACGGGGAGGGGGACGCCCGCGACGCCGCACGGGACGCGGAGATCCGCAGGCAGCGCAGGCTGACGCTGTTCGGCGCGGCGCTCGCGGCCCCGCTGCTGGCCTTCCTCGCGGAGAAGTTCCTGTTCGGCGGCGGCGTCCTCCCCGACCGGGTGTTCGGCGTCCCGTTCGGCTGGGTCGAGTTCCTGCTCGCCACGCCGGTCCAGGTCGTCCTCGGCCGGCCGTTCTACAGGAACTCCTACACGGCGCTCGTGAAGAACGGGCGCGCCAACATGGACGTCCTCATCGCGCTGGGGTCGACGACGGCGTACGTCTACTCCGTGGCCGTCCTGCTCGGGCTGGTCGCCGGCGGCCTGTACTTCGACACGGCGGCGCTCATCCTCGTGTTCATCACGCT
>JBDGTB010000112.1:0-10377 GCA_042217235.1 Haloferacaceae archaeon
CGATGATGATCAGGTCGTCGACCCCGGTGCCGATGACGGCGATGAACCCGGCGATCACCGACAGGTCGAGCGGGTAGCCGATCCCGGCCGCGAAGCCGAGCAGGACGACGACCTCGGAGAGCGCGGTGACGATCATCGGGAGCGCGACCTTCGGTTCCCCGTAGCGCAGGAACACGACGCCACTGACCGCGAGGACGGCGACGAGCCCCGTCAGCAGGGAGTTGGTCCGGAAGTCGGCGCCCTGGCTCGGCGAGACGAACGACGAGGTGCCCGCGTCGAGGTCGAGGCGGGCGGGGAGCGCGCCGGCGCGGAGGTTGATCGCCACGGTCTGGGCCTCAGAGATGTTCTGGGTCTGGAGGACGAACTGCGGGTCGCGCGCCCAGGCGCCGCTGCGCATGTCCGCCGCGAGCGAGGGCGACATCCCGAACGCGTTCACCACCTCGTCGTCGACCACGAGCAGCAGGCAGGGCTGGGTGCCGTTGGGGCTCGACGAGTAGGTGCAGGTGGTGCCGCCCTGACTCGCGATGCCCGTCTCGACCATGTCCCGCTGGACGCGCTCGGCCACGGCCTCGCGGATGGTCACGGGGACGCGCGGCGGCCCGTTCTGGGCCGTCGCCGTGCCGATGCTCTGGAAGTCCTCGCGGGTGAGTATCGTCCGCCGCTCGTAGGTGCGCGTGCCGTTTTGCTGGACGGGGTAGTACGCCTGGATCGTCACCTCGCCGCGGCTCTCGACGAGCTCGACCACGTCGCTCCGGTCCTCGCCGGGCACTTCGACGAGGATGAAGTGCTCGCCGGTCGAGGAGGTGATCACCTGCACCGTCCCGCCGCTCAGCCCCGCCTCGTTGATCTTGCTCGACAGTACGGCGACCGTCTGCTGGCGGGTCTGTTCGGTGACGCCGTCGCGGACCCTGCCGTACGGGTAGCCCGCCGCCTCGAGCGCGCTCGCCAGCCGGTCGGTCGAGATGCCGGTCGTCACCTCGACGGTGCCGGTGGACTGGCCGGTCGACCGGGCGGTCACGTCGGCGACGCTCACGTTCGACAGCTCCGCGGCGACCCGGCGCTCGACGGTCGCGGGCTCGTCGCCGCCGAACTGCACCTCCTCGGCGGTGACGCCGACCAGCGGCGCGCGAATGCGCGTCCCGCCGGCGAGCTGGAGGCCGTACTTCAGGTTCGTCGGCCCCGTGTCGGCCTGTCCGCCCGGGCCGGCGCTGCCGCCGACCGTCGGCGAGAACAGCGCGAACGTGCTCCCCAGCAACACCACGACGAGCAGGAGCACCCGCCAGTTGTCACGGAGGCCCATCTACCGGGACACCCCCTCGTACTTGTACCAGCGAAGCAGGCTGAGGTTCAGCATGTAGGTGTTCATCAGGTCCGCGGTCAGGCCGAACACGAGGACGGTCCCGATCGCGGCGAGCAGCTGGATGCCGAACGCCGTCGCGGTGATCGTCATCACGACCATCGCCGCGAGCGAGGTGAGCGTCATCGTGACACCGGTGCGCATCGCCCGCCTGACGGACTCGTAGAAGTCGCCCGACCGACGGAGGACGTGGTTGTTGAGCAGGATGTCGGAGTCGACGCTGTAGCCGATGATCATCAGGAGTGCGGCGACGGTCCCCAGCGTGAGCTCGATCCCGAGGACGTTCATCAGCGCGACGGGGATCACGATGTCCGAGAACGCCGAGATCACGACGGCGATCGAGGGGACGAACGTCCGGAACATCAGGAACACGAGGACGCTCATCCCGGCGAACGCGACGACCACCCCGCCGAGCGCGAGCCACTGGGTGCGCTGGCCGAAGCTCGGGGAGACCCGGTAGCTCGCCTCGATCGTGAAGCCCGCCTGGCGGGCCTGGCGCTCCAGCGTCGCGATGTCTGCGTCCTCGTTCTGGAACGTGACGAGGTAGGACCCCCCCGACACGCCGCGGACGGACTCGGGTTCGGTGGCGAAGGCGCTACGGACGGCCGCGGGGCTCGCCCCGTCGGTGGCCACCCGGAGCTCGGTCCCCCCGGTGAACTCGAGGCCCGGGTCGACGGGGGTGCCGTAGACGGCGACCCACCCGCCGACGACCGCGAGCGCGACCACCAGCACGGCCAGCGGGACGGCCGCGAGCTGGCGGTTCGAGTACCGGGTGTAGTCGACCTCCGGCACGTCGAACGAAACCATATGATGCGGGCTGTGGCGGCGTGCCGAATAAGCCTTCTTATAGCGAGTTCGGGGGGCGAGCGCCGTCGCCGCCGACGAGCGTGGCGCGGTGCGTGCACCGGTGACGAGGGCCGAGCGTGGCGTGGTGCGTGCACCGGTGGCAAGGGCTTTGCCGCCGCGGACCGTACCCGCCGCCATGGCCGAACACGCGACCCGGGTCACCGTCTCCCACCCGGACGAGCTGAGCGACTGGGGGCGCCGGCAGCTGTACGCCGACCGGTTCCGGACCTACCTCCGGCGGGTCCACGACGAGGTCGCCGTCGGCGACGAGTGGGACGAGTTCCTCGACGTGGGCTGCTGTGGCGGCTCGCTAGACCTCACGCTGCGCGTCGAGGCCGTCGAGGGGCCGGACCGGATCGGCCCCGACACCGAGGTCGAGTTCGCCGAGCGGACGGCGACGGTGACCGACGAGTGGGAGGTCGGGAGCGTGGCGGGCGGCGAGTGACCGGCGCGACCGGATCCGCGCGGGACGAGCCGCCCCGGGCTACGGCAGGTAGCGCACGCTGACGACGCCGGGCGCCGAGCGCACCTCGACGCGGCCGACCCCGAGCCGCGACGCCCGGGCGCGCAGCCCCTCCTCGTCGTCGAGCACGTCCGCGACCGCCGCCTCCGTCCCGTCCTCGGGCACCGCGATGACGTGGAGTTCGCCGTCGCCGGCGCGCTCGGTCCGGGCGACCTCCCCGACCGTCTCCGGCACGAGTTCGCGGGCCCGCGCCGTCGGTGCCTGGTCGCTCGCCACGACGCTGACCCGGTAGCGCTCGTCGGTCTCGACCAGCCGCCAGGCCGTCTCCAGCGGCGGCACGGGCGCGACGGCGCCGACGACCGTCTCGCCCGCCGACAGCCCGGAGTTGTCGGCCAGCGCGTACACCCGACCGCGGTGGACCTCCCGGAGGACCGCCGACGCCTCGTCGGCGGCGGTGACGAGGAACGTGCCCGACTCGGCCGCGTCGTCCCCCGGCGTGTCGTCCGCCGCGCTCGCGTTCTCGTCCGCGTCCGCCTCGTCCATGGGCCCGGTAGGCGACGGGCGGGTTTGCGGGTTTCGGACGCCGGCGGGTCGCGACGCCGGCGGGGGCGACGGACGAGGGGGTCGCCGGGCGTGGGATGGCCCGCGGGCCGCCGGCGGCGACCCGTCCCCCGCTCACCCCGCGAGGCGGTGGACGACGACGAGGACGCCCACGCCGACGAGCGGGGGGACGGCGCCGGCGACCGGCGGCAGGCCGTAGAGAGCGGCGACGAGGGGGGCGAGGACGCCCGTCGGCGCCGACTGCTGGGCGGGGGGGACCGTGATCACCAGCCCGGCGTACAGCGAGACGACGAAGGCGTAGCCCGCGGCGCCGAGCGCGGCGTCGTAGCGGGGCGTCGAGCCCCCGCGGCGGTGCCGGCGCGCGACCAGGAGCGTCGGCGCAACGAGCGGCACGACGACGCCGAGGCCGACGACGACGTAGAACGCCCGCGAGAGGGTGAGCGTCCCCCCGACCGCGCCCGACGTGCGCGCGATGAGGACGACCAGTCCCAGCCCGAACAGGGCCGTCAGCCCGAGCGCGAGGAGACCGCTCGCGGCCGCGTAGCTGCGGAACAGCCACGAGTCGCTCGCGCGGAGCGCGTACGGGAAGGCGCCGAGCACGCCGCGGTACCCGTCTGCCATTGCGGGCGGGAGGGTCCGACGGGTCTTGAGGCCGACGTTTCGCGGGCCGGTCCGTCCGACCGCTCCGGGGCGTCGGCGCCGACGCCCTGCTCGCGGGGGGCCGGGCGACGGTCGACCGCCGGCGGACGCGACCGCCGGGCCGGGGGACGCCGGGGAACGGGGGATTTCATACGCCCGCGCGCCAGGGCCTACCCATGCGCGTCGACATCGGCAACGCCCTCGACGAGGTGGCGACCCCCGGCGTCCCCCGGGCGGCTCTGGACCGACTGGACGAGCGGGTCGCCGACGCCCACGAACGGATCGAGCGCGGCCGCGTGAACGGCGAGCACGGCTACGCCGCGCTCGCCCTCCCCGGACGGACCGACCCGGACGCGGTCCGGGCCGCGACCGGCCGCTTCGACGACCCCGCCGCGGTGCTCGTCGTCGGCATCGGCGGGAGCGCGCTGGGCGCCGCGACGCTCGCGGCGGCCGCCCCGGCCGACGAGGACGCGCCGCCGGTGTACGTCCTCGACAACGTCGACCCGGCGCACGTCCGGCGGACGCTCGCGGACCTGCCGCTCGACCGGACCGTCGTGAACGTCGTCTCGAAGTCCGGGACGACCGCGGAGACGCTCGCCAACTTCCTCGTCGTCCGCGAGGCGATGGCCCGCGCGGGCGTCGACTGGACCGAGCGGACGCTCGTGACGACGGGGGAGGCGGGGAACCTCCGCCGGCTGGCCGACCGCCACGACCTGCCGACGCTCCGCGTGCCGGACGGCGTGCCCGGCCGGTTCTCGGCCCTCTCGCCGGTCGGGATGGCGCCGGCGGCGCTCCGGGGCGTCGACCTCGACGCCCTGCTCGCCGGCGGCCGGGCGGCGGTCGAGGGGCTCGCCGGGTCGCTGTTCGAGTCGCCGGCGTACGCCTACGGCGCGACCTGTTACGCGCTCGACCGGCGCGGCGCGTCGACGAACGCGATGATGCCGTACGCCGAGGCGCTCGACCCCTTCGCGGAGTGGTTCGCCCAGCTGTGGGCCGAGAGCCTCGGGAAGGACGGGCTGGGACAGACGCCCGTCCGGGCGCTCGGCGCGACCGACCAGCACTCCCAGCTCCAGCTCTACCGCGCCGGGCCGCGGGACAAGCTCGTGACGTTCGTGCGGCCGCGCGAGCGGACCGGGGACGCGGCGGGGGGCGACGGCGACGCCGAGTGCCCGATCCCCGAGACGGACCTGTCCGGGCTCGCCTACCTCGGCGGGGAGTCGCTCGGCGGCCTGCTCGACGCCGAGTTCCGGGCGACGGAGGCGAGCCTCGCGGCCGCCGGCCGGCCGAGCGTCCGGGTCGAGGTCGACCGGCTCGACGCACGGGGAGTCGGGGAGCTGCTCGTCGGGATGGAGGCGGCCTGCGTCCTCGTCGGCGAGCTGCTCGGCGTCGAGACGTTCACCCAGCCGGCCGTCGAGTGGGGCAAGCGCGCCGCGCGGGGACTGCTCGGCGGCGACTGCGAGGCCGAGGCCGCCGAGGTCGCCGGGAAGACCGAACTCGTCGTGGACTGACCGGCCGGCGACGCGGCGGGCGCGGTCCGGCGGGCCAGGGGCTGGACGCCGGGGCGAGGGCACCACCGACCGGAGAGCCTATCCGCCGGTCGGTGCTAGAGCCCCCGATGTCGATGGAGATCCGGACCGCGCCCGACGCCTCCCGCGGGCTCGCGCTGTTGCGGGCCGTGCTGGTGGTGTTCGCCGCGTTCCTGGCCGTGATCGTGGTCGGGAGCATCGGCACCGGCCTGCTGGCCGACGCCGGGCTCGGACAGGACAGTCTCGCCTACCGGGTCGCGAGCAGCGCGCTCGCCCCGATCGGGTTCGGCGTGGGGCTCGCGGGCTATCTCGCGGCGAGCGACGACTGGGCGCTCCTGCGCGACCACCTCCGGCGCCCCACCCGCCGCGACCTGGCGTACGTCGCCGCGGGCGTCGTGGTCATCCTCGTCGGCGCGGTCGCGGCCGGCCAGCTGCTCGCCGCGCTCGGGGTCGAGGTGGCCCAGAACCGGGTGATCGCCGCCGGGGAGGACGACCCGACGTTCTACCTCTACATGATCCCCGTCTCGCTTCTCCTCGTCGGGCCGTTCGAGGAGCTGGTCTTCCGCGGCGCCGTGCAGGGCGTCCTCCGGCGGGCGTTCCGGCCGACCGCGGCCGTCGCGACCGCGAGCGCCATCTTCGGGCTGATCCACCTCCCGGCACTGTTGAGCAGCGGCTCGAAGCTCTCCTACGTGTTCGTCGCGGCGACGCTCGGGCTCGTGCTCGGCGCCTCCTACGAGCTGACCGGGAACGTCGTCGTCCCCGCCGCCGTCCACGGGACGTACAACGCGGTGCTGTTCGGGGTCCAGTACGCGGGCGCGACCGGGCTGGTCGGCTGACTGCGGCGACGCCGCCCGACGAGAGCGGTCAGGCGGGGTTCTTCCGCGTCAGCTCCGACCCGCACACCGGACACCGGTCGTGGTCCTCGTCGAACTCCCGGCCACAGCCACGACACTGGAACGTCCACTCGCGCTGCTCGGTGATCCCCTCGCGGGCGATCACCTCGACCTCGACGCCGAGCCGGTCGGCGACGTTCTGCATCGCGTAGTCGTCGGTGACGAGCGTCGCGTCGAGCTCGAACGCGGCCGCGAGCAGCCGGACGTCGGTCTCCGAGAGCTCGCCCGCGTCGCCGGTCTGCTCGGCCGCGCGCTGGACCCGCTCGACGGTGCCCTCCGCGGGGATGTGGATGTGCATCCCCGCCCCCTCCATCGCGTCGAAGCGGTAGGCGTGTTCGCCCTCCAGCTCCTCCTGGACCCTCGGGATGGATGCCGTCGGCTCGTCGGTGTGGTACTCGTGGATGAACGCCGACGTGTCGAGAACCCGCATTACCCTCGTTCGCCTACCGTTCGACGACGATGTAGTCTTTCACGGCCTGCACGTTCGAGACGGGGACGTGGAGCAGGCCCTCCTCGTCGAGGTCGAACGCGGAGCCGTCGACGGGGAACTCCTCGTTGGGCTCGACGAGCAGGTCGTGGAGCGCGCCGGTCCGCAGGTCCATGGTGATGTTGTAGAGCATCCCGAGCTCGGTGCCGTCGGACCCCATGACGGACTTGCCCGAGAGGTTCTCGGCGAGTATGTCTGCCATGGCAGGCGTATCCGGGGGCAGTTACATAAACGCCACGGGGCGGCGCCGCCAGCCGCGTCGCGGCCAGGGGGTCGACCGCCGGCCGGCCCGGCCGTCGGCGACCGTGTTGAAAGACTTAACTTGCGCCCCCGGTTTTCGTCAGGTAGAGCCTTTCTTCGGGGCAGGCACATGTCAGGAACGGACGCCAACCAGGACCGAACGCTTCGCACCCCCATCGTCGCCGTGCTGGGCCACGTGGACCACGGGAAGACGACGCTGCTCGACCACGTCCGCGGCTCGGCGGTCAGCGAGGGGGAGGCCGGCGCGATCACCCAGCACATCGGCGCGACGGCCGTCCCGCTCGACACCATCTCGTCGATGGCGGGCGCGCTCGTCGACCCCGACGACTTCGACCTGCCCGGCCTGCTGTTCATCGACACGCCCGGGCACCACTCGTTCAGCACGCTCCGCTCGCGGGGCGGCGCGCTGGCCGACATCGCCGTGCTCGTCGTCGACGTGAACGACGGGTTCCAGCCCCAGACCGAGGAGGCGGTCGACATCCTCCAGCGGACGGGCACCCCCTTTGTCGTCGCCGCCAACAAGGTCGACACGACCCCGGGGTGGAACCCACAGGAGGGCGCCCCGATCCAGCGGAGCTACGAGGCACAGAGCGAGCGGGCCAGGGCGACGCTCGACGAGAACCTCTACGAGATCATCGGCGACCTCTCGGACGCGGACTTCTCGGCCGACCTCTACTGGCGGGTCCAGAACTTCCAGGCCAACGTCGGGGTCGTCCCCCTGAGCGCCAAGACCGGCGAGGGAGTGCCCGACCTGCTCGCGGTGCTGATGGGTCTCTCCCAGCGGTACCTGCGCGACGAGATGGCCGTCGACCCGACCGGCCCCGGCGCGGGGACGGTCCTGGAGGTCAAAGAGGAGAAGGGGTTCGGCGCGACCATCGACGCCGTGCTCTACGACGGGACGATCCGGGAGGGCGACCGGATCGTCGTCGGCGGGGCGAGCCAGCCCATCGTCACCGAGGTCCGGGCGCTCCTCCAGCCCCGCCCGCTCGCCGAGATACGGACCGAGAAGCGCTTCGAGAAGGTCGACGAGGTGGCGGCGGCGGCGGGCATCAAGGTCGCCGCGCCGGACCTCGACGACGCGATGGCCGGCGCGCCGATCCGCGTGATCCGCGACCGCGACGAGGCCGCGGTCGTCGAGGAGGTCCGGGCCGAGCTCGCACAGATCGCCGTCGAGACGACCGAGGAGGGCGTCGTCGTCAAGGCCGACACGCTCGGCTCGCTGGAGACGGTCGCCAGCGCGCTCAAGGAGGCCGAGGTGCCGATCCTCCGGGCGGAGGTCGGCGACGTGGCGCCGCGCGACGTGGCCGTCGCCTCGACGGCGAACGAGCCCCGTCACCGGGTGATCCTCGGGTT
This sequence comes from Haloferacaceae archaeon, assembly GCA_042217235.1. Taxonomy (GTDB): domain Archaea; phylum Halobacteriota; class Halobacteria; order Halobacteriales; family Haloferacaceae; genus A07HB70. The sequence continues at coordinate 8,387 of JBDGTB010000112.1, forward strand.
CAACGTCGACGTGCTCTTCGACGCGGCGGAGGACGTCGAGGAGAGCGAGGTGCGCCTGTTCCGCGACGACGTCATCTACCAGCTCGTCGAGGAGTACGAGGCGTTCGTCGAGGAGCGCGAGGCGAGCCAGCAGGAGACGGTGCTGGAGAAGATCACCCGGCCGGCGCGCGTGCGCATCCTCCCCGACCACGTGTTCCGCCAGTCCAACCCCGCGGTCGTCGGCGTCGAGGTTCTCGGCGGGCGCCTGCGGAACAACGAGTACGTCGCCACGTGGGCGGACGACGAGCCCGAGCGCGTCGGCGAGATAAACGGCATCCAGAAGCAGGGCGAGAGCGTCGACGAGGCCGTGACCGGCGAGCGCGTCAGCGTCGCCATCGACGGCCCGACGGTCGGCCGCCAGATCGACGAGGGCGACGAGCTCTGGGTGCAGATCCCCGAGAAACACGCCAAGATCCTCGAACAGGAGCTCGCCGACGACATCTCCGCCGACGAACTGGAGACGCTGAACCTCTATCTCGACAAGCATCGCCAGCGGGACCCGTTCTGGGGGAAGTAGCGGGACCCGCCGGTCGGCGGCGTCCGAACGCCCCTCGCGACCGCCCGGGAGTCGCCCACCGATAAGTTACGAGGATATTTTTCGAACTTAGAAAGGAGTTCGATCAAACCATCGCCGAAGCCGCATCGAAGCGCGAGTAACGTTTTTGTGCCGCGAGGCGGTAGCTACGATCGAGGAGGTGAACACCGATGAGCGTGCGCCGACGACTCCCCGAGAGTCGCATCGTCCCGGCGAACGGTTACACCCGGTACGACCTGCTCCTGGCGGCGCTGCCGGCACCGCTGCTGGCGGGGCTGGTCGTCGCGTTCGCGACGGGCACGAGCACGTCCGCGGGCGTGGGGATCGGGTCGGTCGGATCGGCCGCGCTCCTCGGCTACGCGCTGTTCTACGACCCGCCGACGGAGGCGACGAGCGACGCCGCGGGGTCGCCGACCCGCTCGTTCGCGCCGGGCGACGACTAGCCCGCCGTGGCCGGCAGGTCGTCGCCGACGGCGGCCATCACCTGCAGGGCCGCGCTGGCCGCGAGGCCGCGCGCCACCTCGTTGCGCTCCGCGGACCCGATCCCGTCGGTCAGGTCGGTACGGTCCGGCGAGAGCCCGGCGCTGACCGGGTCGCCGGCGGGCGGGCGCACCGCGACGGTCGCCTCGACCCCGCGTGCTCCGTGTGACACCTCGGAACCGATGGCGTAGTCGTCGGGGAGGTGGTCCCGCGTCCGGTCGACGATCCCGGCCACCGCCTCGCGCAGGGCGCGGAGCTCGTCGGCGGAGAGCTCCTCGGCGGCGGGACGGCCCGCGTCGACCACGCCCGGGGCGCCCGCGTACGGATTGTTGCCGTTCATCAGGAGACGCCTGCGGTACGCGAGGCCGCAACAAAAGTTCACCGCTCGGGGAACGGGGTCGGGACCGGCCGGGCGCGGCCGCCGCCCGCGCGTCCGCGCCGGGACTCAGTACGGGTGTCGGGCGGACTCAGTACGGGTGTCAGGCGGACTCAGTACCGGTAGTCGGTGATCCCGGGCGGGTCGTCCCCCTCGTCGGTCGTGTCGAGCTTCTCGCGGGCGGCCTCGAAGTCGGCGGCCCGGACCGTCGTCCGGTCGTCGCGGATGGCGAACATCCCCGCCTCGGTGGCGAGGGCGGCGATGTCGGCGCCGGAGTAGCCGTCCATCCCCGCCGCGAGCGCGCCGTAGTCGACGTCGTCGGCGACGTTCATCTCGCCGGCGTGGATGCGGAGGATCGCCTCCCGACCGGCCTCGTCGGGCTTCGGCACCTCGATGAGGCGGTCGAAGCGGCCGGGCCGGAGGATCGCCTCGTCGAGCATGTCGAAGCGGTTGGTCGCGGCGATGATGCGGATGTCCCCGCGCTCGTCGAAGCCGTCCATCTCGGAGAGCAGCTGCATCATCGTGCGCTGGACCTCGGCGTCGCCGGAGGTCTTCGAGTCG